>DYQT01000173.1 GCA_020719165.1 Draconibacterium orientale
CCTATGGCACATTTGCGCATATAAAATTTACTGGTATGATTGCGATTAATCAAATAAAATTATTGTATAAAATGTTTCTGATCTTTTTAAAGCTGGTTTAAATTTTTTAATTCAGTTGTATCTCTTGACATAACCTGTGCCGCAGTCACAAGATGTATTCCTGATTTACAGTGATCTCTCACCTGCCATCCTCTTGGAGGTTACTCTTTACACACATCTTTTTCTTTCTGAACCTTACTTTCTTTGGCTACCACCCAAAGTAACAAAGAAAAGTCACTGTGCAGTCGGAATGTAATTCACTTTTTATTTCACATTAAAAACTGACGGATGAGGATAAAGAGTAGCCTTCAAGAGGACCGGGGAGAGGTCATGACCAGTCATTTATAAAGATAAAAATCATTTTTTTAAAGATTGGAATCCAATTAGCCGATAATTTTAAACAGTCTCTTATTCTTTTATTAAATTTGTTCCTGGGTTTTAGCAGAATTCGATATGGCTGATGCATTCTTATGGGGTTTACTGGCATCGATTTCCCTTACTGTTGGCGGATGGATCGGCTCGGTTTTTAAAATCGGCAAACGCCCGCTTGGATTGATTATGGCTTTTGGAGCGGGTGTTTTAATCGCTGCGGTATCTTTTGAGCTCGTTTTCGAGGCGGTTAAGCGTTCCTCACTCACCCTCGCCCCGCTGGTAGGTTTCCTCGTGGGTGCTTTTACCTTCTTCCTGCTGGATTTGCTGATCAGCAGATTGGGCGCTCACGGACGGAAATCAATTACAGGGATCCATAATCCGAACCTTGCCGTACCAATAATCCTGGCAACCATCCTCGATGGAATACCGGAATCACTTGTTCTTGGTATCGGCATGATTGGCGGTGCTAAAGTGAGCATCGGAATGCTCACTGCCATTTTCATTTCAAATCTTCCCGAGGCAATCGCCGGAACATCCGGTATGGTTGCCGGGGCATGGAGCCGGAGGCGGATATTACTTCTATGGCTCGGCATTTCAATCGTTTGCGCATTTACTTCACTGGCTGGTTATGCGTTGCTGGCGAATGCATCACATCATACCATTTCATTCATTCAGACATTTGCGGCCGGGGCAATCCTGGTAATGCTTTCAAACACCATGATTCCGGAGGCCTATGAACATGGCGGCAAACTTGCAGGTATTTTTACTGTTCTTGGATTTGCTGTTGCTGTCAGCATGGCCTTATTTGAATGAACAGCCGGTTGGTCGGCCATTTTTATCTTTAATATCTAACTTAAAACAACATGATTATGAAAAACAAGGTTCTCAAAGGTCTATTCTTCGCCGGTGCAGTGTCATTATTCACTGCCTGTAATCCAAAGAGTGAAGCGCCTATGGCGCTCGCGGTTGACACTGCCCAAATCAAGAAGGAGATCCAGTCGAAGGAGGATGAATTTGCTGCGACCTATAATGCCCGGGAAGTGAAGAATATTGGCTATTATGCAGAGAATGCAACCTCCTTTCGTCAAAACAGGGCTCCATTAGTTGGCAAAGAGGCGATTGTGGAATTTTTAAAGGAGGATGTAAATACCTTCTCCAATACCAATAAACTCTCATGCACCACCAACGAAATTTATGTGTCAGACGGGGGGAATCAGGTGCTTGAAATTGGCTATTATCAAGTAGTTGATGGAACAAATACCGTCGTAAATACCGGTAATTACATCAGCCTGTTTGTGAAAAAAGATGGCAAATACGTCTGCCTGAGGGATATGAGCGTTTCTGATATCCCGGTGGAATAGCGTAGCTTAGAATAAGATTTATCGTCTTCCTCCTCCTCCGCGGCCGCCCGCGCCTCCGCGACTTCCACCACTGCGCCCGGCCCCGCTGGTACCGCCTCCATTGCGGTTACCCCCGCCTCCACTATAACCGCTCCCGTTACGACTACCCCCACCGCGACTTCCTCCGCCATACGAATTCGATGACGAAGGAGTTGATTTTTTGTTTGATACCCCTTGCTGAGATTGACGGTTTGATCCGGCTGCGGCCGGGCGGGTTGCTGTGGAAGCGCCACCCGATGGACGTGTTGCCGCTCCGTTTGACGGCCTTGTCGATGCTCCGTTTGACGGCCTTGTCGATGCTCCGTTTGACGGCCTTGTCGATGCTCCGGTTGACGGACGTGTTGATGCACCGGTTGACGGACGTGTTGTAGCACCGGTTGACGGACGTGTTGTAGCATTATTACGATTATATTTCCCGCTGGCATTATTGCGGTTTACGGTGGTAGAACTGTTCCTGGAATTATTGTAATAATTGTAATTATTTGTATTGTGGATTACAGTGGTGTTGCCACGATACCCATACCCGTATCCACCCCCATGGTAATAATAGTTGTTATGACGATAAATGCCAACCGCCATCACCGTGAAAGCTGCAAAATATGGAGGATAGAAACCGTAATAATATGGTGGAACGTAGGGCACATATGCCGGCGAATAAACATATTGCACAATAGGGGCCGATTGCACAATTACCGTTGTGGTGGATGCAGGAACGTTCACAGTAACAGGTTCGGCGCCGGAATATGCCGGATTAGCCGTAACAGAAGGGGTTGTTGCTTTGGGTTCAATAATATAATCTTTGCCGTACAAATCCTTGTCTCCAACAATTTGGATTGTAACCTTTCCGTTTTTGTCTTTTGAAACCAAAATAACGGCAACATCTTGTTTTTCAGTCTTACTTACATCAACCTGAAGGATAAAGGTATAATCATTGTCTTTTTTCTTCGTTTCGACCTTGATGAAATCGACTTTCCCGTCTAAATTCAAATCCAGATTGTTGATTTTTGTTGATTCAGAATTTAGCGATGTTTCAAAGTCCTCAATGGTCTTTGATTTTTGGAAAAGATCCAATACCGCGTAAAGATCGAGGTTGTCTCCTGGCAGGCCAAGTAATGTCGTGTCTTTCTCCGCCTGATTCTCCGTTTGCGCTAAAACAGGAATGGTAAACAAACTCATTGTGAGTAATAGGCATGATAAAAAATAGGTTTTCATGATAGTGTGTTTTTATTTCCATCCGCCGCCCAACGCGGTGTATAAGTTTACTATTGATGTAAGTTCATCGCTTTGTGCCTGTGAAAGCATCAATTGTGCAGAAAAGAGTAATTGCTGGGCTGTGATTACATCAAGATAACTGGCATATCCAGCATCATATAACTGCGTTGAAAGGTCGAATGCCGTTTGTGCAGCTTTAACTGTGGTTTGCTGGCTTTGAACAATCTCATCCAATTTATAAAAGTCAAGAAGTGCGTTGGAAACCTCTTTGAGTCCGGTAAGGATGGCGAGTTGATACGCATAGAGCAGTTGTTCCTTTTGTGCCTGGGCCTTGTAAACTCCCTGCCTTAATTTACCACCACCAAAAATGGGTGCCACCAGGTTTCCTAAAGCGCTGTAAACAAGATTTGTAGGATTGAATGCAGCCCCGATATTGCCCGAAATACCCAGGGAGGGGAGCATCATGGCCCTCGCAACACCGATGTTGGCATTGGCAGCCACCAGTGTTTGCTCGGCCTGGATAATATCAGGCCGGCGCAGGATCAGGTCAGCAGCGATACCAGGTGTTTCAATAGATGGCGGATTGATTTGGTCGAGCATGGCATTTCCACGATTGATGGCATGGGGCGGCTCGCCCAATAATATGCTGAGATAATTTTCGTTCTCACCTACTTTCATTTCCAGCACAGGCATCTGGGTCATGGCCTGGGCAAGTTGCGCTTCAGCCTGTGCAACCACCAATCCTGAGGCAGTTCCGGCGATGAGTTTATTGCGCACCAATTCCAGTGATTTCTGAAGGATGCCAATGTTCTCGCGGGTAATGCGCAATTCATTATCATATTCAAGCAGGTTGAAATAATTTGTAACAATGGTATTGATCAAAACAATCCTCACCGCCTGCTGATAGGCAATCTGTGCAAAGAGGTTTGCACGGGCAGCTTCTTTGGAACGCCTTAGTTTTCCCCATAAATCTATTTCCCAGCTGATCTGTCCGACGGCCGACAAGGTGCTGTATTCTGCCAGGTTGCCTCCCGGCAAAGCCTGTTGTTGCCAACCGCCTGCAACCTGTGCGCCAATTGTTGGCCATTGTTCGCCCCGTGCCTGTTTAAAGGCTGCCTGTGCCTCATTGATGCGAGCAAATGCGATCCGGATGTCATAATTATTTTTCAGGCCGGTTTGAACCAGTCTGTGCAGAACAGTGTCCTTAAATAATTCTATCCATTCAATGTCGGCAATGCTGTTCGTATCGCCGCTCGTGGCAAACCTGAACAAACTATCGGTTTTAACGGTCGGGCGCACATATTTGGGACCGACTTTACACCCCTGGACGGCGAAAAACACGATGAGCGGGAGAAGCAGGAGGGAGATTTTGGAATATCTGTGGGCCATAATTATTTACGATTTATGATTTACGATTTACGATATACGATTTACGAATGAAACCTGCGTTATTTGCATTGCTTGCATTGCCTGCATTGCCTGCATTGTTTTCATTTCATCATTTGGTAACCTCGTTCCCTTTCTTTTTGAACTTGTTCTCAATTTTCTGGAAGGCAACATACAAGGCAGGAGTGACCATCACCCCGCATATCGTTGCGACAAGCATGCCACCGAAAACCGATGTTCCAAGGGCATGACGACTGGCTGCACCAGCTCCCGCAGCGGTCATCAAGGGTACAACACCCAGAATGAAGGCAAAAGAAGTCATAAGGATCGGACGGAACCTCAGCCGGGCGCCTTCGATAGCAGCCTCGATTAGTGGTTGGCCGCCATCATATTTCTGTTTGGCAAACTCTACGATCAGGATGGCATTTTTTGCCACAAGACCAATAAGCATGATCAATCCAATTTGGGCATAAATATTGTTTTGCAAACCTCTTGCCCATTGCAGACCAAAGGCGCCGAATACGCCAAACGGGATGGCCAGCAACACCGGGATTGGGAGCAGCCAGCTTTCGTACTTGGCTGCCAGCAGGAAGTAGACGAAAATAAAGCACAGTGTGAAAATATAGGGGGCCTGTCCGCCGGAGATGATCTCTTCGCGGGTCATCCCTGAATATTCATAGCCATATCCGTATGGAAGTGTTTTTGCGGCAACCTCCTTCACGGCCTCAATTCCCAAACCGGTAGATGAACCAGGCGGAATGCCGATTGTGAAGTCGGCTGAGCTGTAAAGGTTAAATCGCTTGACGATGTCGGGACCCTGCGATTCTGTTACCTCCACAAGTGTTCCGAGGGGAATCATATTCCCTGAATTACTTCGCACATAAACTTTGCTGATGTCCTCCTTGTTGGCCCGGTATTGTGCATCGGCCTGGATGATCACCCGGTACGACTTGCCAAATTTATTGAAATCGTTCACGTAATAGCTTCCGAAAAGCGACTGGAGTGTTTGATAAATGCTGTTGACGGGTACATCCATCGTCTTTGCCTTCTCCTTGTCAACCGTAAGCTTATATTGAGGAATATCGTTTCGGAAAGGCGAGAAGATTCCAGCCACCTCTTTGCGTTTTGACAGCTCCTGATAGAATGCTCCGACAACAGCCGCGGTTTTTTCCAGACCGGCTCCGGTTTTATCCTCAAGCTGCAATTCGAGTCCTCCTGTTTTGCCCAAACCAGAAATGGCAGGCGCATTGAAAGCCATGCAGATTCCTCCGGGTATTTGGCTCATTTCAGCCTGAATTTTCCTGATCAGCATTTCCGCGTGGAGTTCCTTGGTTCCTCTTTCCTTCCAGCTCTTGAGCTTTACGAAGCACATCGCGTTGGTCGTACTGACCGAATTATCCAGAATCGAGTAACCCGGGATCATGGTATAGGATTCAACTCCATCAAGTTTGGCAAGCAATGCCTCAACCTGGCGGGTAACCTTATCGGTCTTCTGGAGTGAATAGGCCTTTGGTGTATTGACGTTTATAAAGAAATATCCCTGATCCTCCGATGGTAAAAAGCCTGAAGGAAGGAATTTCATAACCACGATGGTCAATACCGCTATAATTGACAGGAACATCACCGGCCGGGCCAGGTGGTGTGTGAAGTTCTCCACGATGTGAATATATCCGTTGGTGGTTTTGGTGAATCCCTTGTCGAACCAGCGGAAAAACTTCCCAAGAATACCTTTTTTATCCTGTTTCTTTTTAAGCAGCATCACACACAACGGCGGGGTGAGTGTCAAAGCAAGCAGCGCTGAAATCAGAATGGAGGATATGAGGGTGAGTGCAAATTGCTTGTACATCACACCAGTTGTTCCACCGAGAAAGGAAACGGGTATAAATACCGCGCATAGAACCATGGTTATCGTCATGATGGCCCCTGTAATTTCGTGCATGGTGTGTTTGGTGGCCTCCAGGGGGCTGAGGCCTTCTGCATCTATCTTCTCCTGCACCGCCTCCAGCACCACAATGGCATCATCGACCACGATTCCGATTGCAAGAACCAAGGCAAAGAGGGTGAGCATGTTGATGGAGAAACCCAGGAAGCTGAAAGCTGCCAGCGCTCCGACAAGAGAAACAGGAACCGTTATGGCCGGGATGAGGGTGGCACGCCAGTCCTGCAGGAAAATGAACACTACGATGAACACCAGCACAAAAGCCTCCAGTAAGGTTATTAGAACCTCCTCGATTGAGGCGGTTACGAATTCAACCGTGTCAAGCCCCTTTTCATATTTGATCCCCTGTGGGAACTCTTTGGCAAGCGACTCCATGGTTGCGTCGCACTCGTCTCTCACATTTACCGCATTGGATCCGGGTGATTGGTAAACCGCGATCACGGGAGCTGATTTGCCGTTAAACCGGCCATAAGCATCATATGTTTTCAGTCCGAGCTCAATCCTCGCAATCTCATTCATCCTTACAACCGAACCATCTTTGTTTGCCTTAATAATGATATTGCCAAATTCTTTCTCATCAGCCAAACGACCTTGTACCCGGAGCATGAATGACATCTCCTGATCCGGGGTTGTCGGGGATTTTCCAATCATTCCGGCGGCTGCCTGAACATTCTGATCTTTGATGGCCGCCTGAACATCCTGAACAGAAACTGAAAGGCCTGCCATCCGCTGCGGATTGAGCCATATGCGCATCGCGTAATCATCTCCTCCGAACAGCATCACATCGCCAACTCCGTTCACACGTTTTAAAACATTGACAACGTTTATGTTAAGATAGTTTGAGAGGAACTTCGTGTCGTAGGCCGTGTCGGAGGAAACCAACGCGTAAAGAAACAGGATGCTGGGAGATTTTTTCATGACAATCACACCCCCCTGAATCACCTCGGCGGGAAGTACGTTCATGGCGCGCTGGGTGCGGTTTTGCACATTTACTGTGGCCATGTCGGGATCGGTGCCGACTTCGAAATATAC
>DYQT01000174.1 GCA_020719165.1 Draconibacterium orientale
GAATGGCAGACAAAGGAAATAGTTTTATCCCTCCCAAAGGCAAACGGCCAAAGTTTAATTTTTACTGGATTTATGCAATTCTTGCAATCGGCTTTATTGCCATTCAGTATTTCAACTATTCCAATCCTGTTAAAGAAATTACCTGGACCAGACTGGAAGAGATCCTGACAAAACAGGATGTCGAAAAAATTGTAATCGTTAACAAGGAGAAAGCCGAAATCTTCATTAAAAAAGACAGACTGAAATCTGATACGGCTTACAAGGAATTTACCAAACGCAGTTTCGGCACCTCCTCTGCCGTAAGTCCTGAATACACTTATCAGGTTGGTTCCGAAGAAATTTTCCACGGTCTTCTCAAGGATACCCGCGACAGCGTGGTTTCGCGCATGAGAAAAGACAGCATCCCGGCAGCCCAGATAAGTGAATTCCAGAAACAATATCCCTATCCGCCCTCGACTGATACCCGAAAAGATGTTTTTGGCGATATTCTGGGATACCTGTTGCTCCCGGCCATTCTGATTGGTGCCTGGTTCCTGATCATGCGCTTCATGAGCAAAGGCGGCGGTGGCGGTGGCCAGATATTTAACATAGGCAAATCAAAAGCACAACTTTTTGATAAAGATACCAGTGTAAGCATAACCTTTAATGACGTTGCCGGTTTAGAAGAGGCCAAGGTTGAAATTATGGAGATTGTAGATTTCCTCAAAAACCCTTCAAAATACACCAATCTCGGCGGCAAGATTCCCAAAGGTGCGCTGCTTGTAGGCCCTCCGGGGACCGGAAAAACCCTGCTTGCCAAGGCGGTGGCAGGTGAAGCCAAAGTTCCCTTCTTCTCTATTTCAGGATCCGACTTTGTCGAAATGTTTGTTGGTGTGGGCGCCTCGCGTGTGCGGGATCTCTTCCGGCAGGCAAAAGAAAAGGCCCCCTGTATTATCTTTATCGATGAAATTGATGCCATTGGGCGTGCCCGCGGACGAAATGCCATTACAGGCGCCAACGATGAACGGGAAAACACCCTGAACCAGCTTCTCACCGAAATGGACGGGTTTGGCACAAATGCAGGGGTGATCATCCTTGCCGCCACCAACCGCGCAGATATCCTCGACCGCGCATTGATGCGTGCCGGAAGATTCGATCGCCAGATCAATGTCGAACTCCCCGACCTTGAAGAACGTAAAGCAATATTCCAGGTCCATTTAAAACCGCTTAAACTTGATCCGGGACTTGATGTCGGATTTCTTGCCAAGCAAACTCCCGGATTCTCGGGAGCCGACATCGCAAATGTTTGCAATGAATCGGCATTAATCGCTGCGCGGAAAAACAAGTTAACCATCGAAAAGCAAGATTTTCTCGATGCCATCGATCGCATCATTGGCGGACTGGAAAAACGCAACAAAATTATCTCCATCCATGAAAAAAAGGTAATCGCATACCATGAATCGGGGCATGCAACTACAAGCTGGCTTCTTGAATTTGCTCATCCCCTGGTCAAGGTAACCATTGTACCTCGGGGGAAAGCGCTTGGAGCAGCATGGTATCTGCCCGAAGAACGACAGATTACCACCTATGAGCAAATGTTTGATGAAATAACCTCAGCCATGGGCGGGCGGGCTTCAGAAGAGATCATTTTTGGAAAGGTTTCAACCGGCGCCCTCAACGATCTCGAAAAAGTCTCAAAACAGGCGTATGCCATGGTGGTCTATTTCGGATTAAACAAAGAGATCGGAAACATAAGCTTTTACGATTCCAGCGGACAAAACGAATACTCATTTCAGAAACCTTACAGCGAAAAAACTGCTGAAATCATCGATCAGGAGGTTCGGAAAATCGTTGAAGCCGCTTATGAACGTTCAAAAAAAATCCTTACCGAAAACCGGGATAAACTCGAACAGCTTGCCACTTTATTACTCGAGCGCGAAGTCATCTTCAGAGAAGATCTTGAGCTGATTTTTGGAAAACGTCCCTGGGATAAAGAAGAAGAGGAAAAACCACCCCTGCCAACATTGTTATCATAACCCGACCCGATTCCAGCATGGAAGAAAGCACCTCCAGAGAGAAAATTCTGAAAAAAGTCAGGGACGCACTGATTGAAAAAACAGAAGCACCCTATCCCGTTATCGACCAGGATTCATCTGTATATAAGGAACTAACAGAACCTCTTGATGTTACCTTTGCCGAAGAGTTGGTGAGGATTGCGGGTAAGTTTGTTTACTGCGAAAGTGAGGATGAATTTATCGGCAATCTCAAATCCTTTATCCTTGAAAAAGACTGGGGCGTACTTTTTTGTCAGGACCCCATCCTTCACCGAATCCTGAAAACCGGCGGAATTCCATATGAAGCCCGCTCCGAAGCCATCCTGGAGGCGCGAATTGGTATCACACGCTGCGAATACCTGATCGCACGACTTGGTACCGTAATGGTCTCTTCCAGGTTAAGCCCCGGAAGAAAAATTACCGTATTTCCTGAAATTCATCTTGTTTTAGGCTATGCCTCCCAACTCGTTCCCGATCTGAAACAGGCGCTCAACGGTGTCAAGAAAAAGTATCGTGAAAATTACCCCTCGATGATTTCACTCATATCAGGTCCGAGCCGTACCGCAGATATCGAGAAAACCCTGGTAATGGGTGCTCATGGCCCAAAAGAGCTCTATGTTTTTTTAATCGACGACACAGCAACCGCAAACTAAATGCGCAAAGAATGAGTAATTTCTGGGCCCGAACCATTACCGGATTGTCGATGGTGTTCGTCATGCTCGCAGCACTTTGGTTTAGCGGATGGGTTTTTGCAGCCATTTTCCTGGTTGTTACCATCCTGGGATTATGGGAATTCTACGGACTCATCGCTGGTGAAAACTGTCATCCGCAAAGGTGGTATGGAACCCTTGCTGGTACCTTTCTGTATATTATTGCAGCAATGATGTACCTGATTCCATGGAAACTCAGTGAGGACGAAGTATTATTTCTGGCCTTGATCCCGTTTCTCACTGTTGTACCCCTGTTTTTTTTATCGTTCATCATCGAAATCTACCGCGACAAACCCAACCCATTGGTCAATATTGCCACAACATGCCTCGGGTATTGCTATATTGCGGTTCCGTTCTCGTTGCTGATCTATTTCAACAAGCCCGATGCAATTCATCTATATGGCTTTCCACTGATATTGGTCGGATATTTCGCCTTTACCTGGATCTATGATACAGTTGCCTACCTTTTTGGCAAACAGTTTGGGAAACATAAATTTTTTGAACGCATTTCGCCAAAAAAAACATGGGAGGGAACAATTGCCGGCGCAACTGTATCGCTGTTGACCGCCTTCGGATTGTATTACCTGCTGCCTCCTTTATTACCGCTCTCCGACTGGCTGGCACTTGCTGCAATGGTTGTGGTGTTTGGCACCCATGGCGACCTTGTGGAATCATTGTTTAAAAGAAGCCTGAACATTAAAGATTCCGGAACCATTTTACCCGGGCATGGTGGTATCCTCGATCGATTCGACACGATGCTTATTTCAGCGCCTTTCGTATTTTTGTACTTCTTTTTTCATTACCCTATCTAACGACTATGACTATTCACCGAGAAGGATATAAAACGATCATCATTGCATTTTTATTCGTTGCCGCGCTATTGCTGGCCTTAAACGATGTTTTGGTTAACCAGACCTGGTTTCATTATACCACATATGTGCTTGGCCTCTGGTTTTTCATCATGATCGTCCGGTTTTTCCGATCACCCAAACGTGAAACAAATGGCGGCACAAAGGTTATTTTATGCCCTGCCGACGGGAAAGTGGTCGTGATCGAACGTACCATTGAACCTGAATACTTTAAGGATGAGCGCATCCAGGTGTCCATTTTTATGTCTGCCACCAATGTTCATGTCAACTGGTTTCCCGTTGAAGGCGATGTGGTTTATTACTACTATCATCCCGGAAAACACATGGTAGCCTTCAATCCCAAGGCATCCCTGGAAAATGAGCGCGCCACAACCGTCATTCAGCGTGCCGACCATCACCGGATACTGGTTCGACAGATTGCCGGAGCCATGGCACGACGAATTAAATGTTATCCGAAAGTCGGAGAACCGGTTGTACAGGGCGAAGAACTTGGATTTATTAAATTTGGGTCGCGTGTCGATCTTCTATTGCCTGTCGAAACAATACTCGATATAAAGTTGGGTCAGAAAGTTACCGGAAAACAAACCATCATTGGTCACCTGGCTTAAATCCGCTTTATTCCTCAATGGCTCTGCTGAGGAAATTATTGAAAGGATACATGGTTTTAAAAGCCATCAGCACCACCTCCTGAAAACGATCATCTGATATCATTTCGTCGCTTAGCGGGAAGGATAAAGTATAGTGTTTGTATTTCAGCAACTCAATTTCCGGAAAATCCTTCGGAAAATCCCGTGGTGCCATCTTACCTTTATCCTGATCTGACAAACCGGCACCGTACTTTTCGAGTCTCTTTTCGCTCAAAATGGATTTGAACTCCACAATGTTGTAATAAATTTCCTTCCTGATCTTTTTCAATTGATCTGGTGCAGGCATATAAATTCCGGCGGCAAGAAATGATCCTCCCGGCTGAAGGTGGATGTAGTAACCCGGGCCGGAACTTTTTCTCCCGGAGCGCGTTATCCAGGCCCCCATGTTAATTTTATAGGGCGATTTATCCTTCCCAAACCTTACATCACGAAAAATGCGAAACATACAATCCTTCGCTTCAACATGCTTGAGCGAATCATCAAATTTCATCAGTCCGTGTATGATCGCATTCACAAACAATTCAACCTCCGCTTTTGCCTCCTCGTATTGCTTTTTGTTTTTTTGGAACCAGTCGCGGTTGTTGTTCTCTGCAAGTTGAGATAAAAAATCAAGCACCAGTTTTTTCATAATGCATTTCTTTGAAGCAAACATACAAAATATTTGGTGAAAAAAATATCTTAAAACCGTATTACCTTTTTCATTTTTTCCGATTAAGCAAATAAACGGAAATATGAAAAAGATGACGATAACCTGGGTTCTGTTTGCACTCACAAACCTGAGTGGATTTGCAGCCGGGGAGAGAATTGTTGCCGGAGGCCGGTCGCTGGCCATGGCTGGAACCTCCGTCACCACCTGCGATTTGTGGTCATTGTGTAACAACCAGGCCGGAACCGCATGGCTCAAAGGTATCAGCGCCGGATTAAGTTTTGAAAATCGCTTTCTTCTGAAAGAGCTAATGTATGAACAGCTTGGATTTGCATTGCCCTCAAAGGCTGGAACCTTTGGACTGCTTGTAAATCGTTTTGGCAACAGCCAATACAGCGAATTTAAAGCCGGAGTAAGCTATGCACGAAAATTCGGCAAGCGCTTTTCCATCGGTGTTCAACTTTTCTACATGCAGATCCGCATTGCCCGTGACTATGGCAATAAAAATCTGGCATCCTGCGAAATAGGGCTGATTTACAAAGCCGACAAGCATCTGAGTGTGGGAGTTCAACTGCTGAATCCTGTTCCGGTTAAAATCACCGTACAACCCTGCGAACAGTTGCCAACAATCATCTGCCTTGGACTCTCTTACGGGTTCTCCGATTCTTTTCTAATGTGTGCTGAAGCACAAAAAGATCTGGAAAATCCATTGATAATCCGCACCGGCGCAGAATACCATTTTGCAAAGCCAGCCTGGGCCAGAATCGGAATTTCAACAAGCCCTTTCTCTTTTACCTTCGGATTCGGTCTGGAATTCGGCAGAGTAAAATTAGACATGGCCTCCGGGTACCACCAGGAACTGGGCTTTTCTCCTTCCGGATCAATTACATATTCGTTCAAATAATCAGTTGTCTTTGTAAAAATCGCTAAAAGCAACATGCAAAATGCAAAATCGGAAAACAATCATGACGGGCAAAAAAACAATGCTGGTCGTCAATTTTACACTTTTTATCTTGTTGTCAGCACCATTTGTAACCTTGGGACAAAACGAAAGGGAAATGGATCCCATAACGACCATCAGACAAATAGAACACCTTGACGATCAAATTGAAAAATCGGCAGGAGCCCTGGAAATGGAGAATGACTACGCCAATCTGGTAGAGGATCTAATCGACATTTCAGCAAAGCCGGTGAACCTGAATGCCGCCAACGAAGACGAGATTGCAATTATTCCATTTCTAACAGCGGAACAGCGAAGAAATCTGGTCTCCTATCTTACCACCTACGGAGAGATGTTTTCTATTTACGAACTTCAGTCGATACCAGGTTTTGACTCGGTTCTCATCCGCAACATCAGCCCATTCATCACAATTTTACCAATATCAAACATCCCAAAGCTAACCCCCGGAAATCTGCTTCGCTTCGGTCGCCATACTCTTCTTTTCCGGTATGAACAGTCATTCCCAAAATCGCTGGGCTACCTGGCTAACGATTCTGTTAAAGCCTCAGAACCTAATTCTTACTACCCGGGAAGTCCGCAACGCTATTATTTTCGCTACAGCTATTCATGGTTTGATAAGTTGAGCGTTGGAATTGCCGGTGAAAAAGATCCGGGAGAGCAATTTTTCAAAGGGGCTCAGTCAAAGGGGATGGATTTTTATGCCGCCTATATAAGTTTAAGCAACATTGGAATTCTGAAAAACCTGACAATCGGTAATTTCAGGGCCTCTTACGGACAGGGTTTGACCCTGGGATCCGGCCTTTCTCTCGGATCTGTTCCGGGATTTTCAACCAATGTATCACGAACTCAGGGAATCAGACCGGGGTTGGGGATGAGTGAGGGCTCCTATCTAAGGGGGTTGGCTGTTACTTTGAAAATTAAGCATTTAGAAATCAGCGGATTTGCCTCTTATCACCCGCGCGATGCAACGGTGACACTCATCGACAGCCTTACCTCCCTGGCCGAAAATGTCAGTACGGTTTCTACCACCGGGTATCATCGCACAGGGGCAGAAATGTCAAAAAGAGGTGCATTAAATGAATTGATTTGCGGAGGCAATGTTAATTTCACGATGGCACCAACCCAGCAATTTGGATTTAAAATCGGTGTTACGGGTGTTTATGCCCGTTATTCGGCAGCAATTACCCCAAGGATATTACCGTATAACCTCTATGGATTTTTGGGAAAGCAAAATTTCAATACCGGCGTTGACCTCCAAATTCGCTACCGGGGCTCCTACCTGTTTGGCGAATTAAGCAGAAGTATGAACGGCGGTGTGGCATGGCTGGCCGGCCTCAGCATAACCCCCGACTCGAGGATTTGGCTCACATTAATCTACAGAAATTACCAGACAAACCATCAGAATCTATTCTCAAATGCATTCGGACAAAACAGCATGAACGCCAACGAAAGGGGAATTTATGCGGCAATGAATGCCGCTATCCATGCAAAAGTCGACCTGTCGGGATACATT
>DYQT01000429.1 GCA_020719165.1 Draconibacterium orientale
CAATGGTGTAGTTTTTGCCCAATACATCACGGCTGAGGATAATGCGGGGAATTATTCTCAAAGCGATTTTGTTGCCGAGGGAAATCTGGGTTTTGGATTTGGCTCATGGTACACGGCAAATAATGATGGGGGATATTTCCGTGCTGCTGCTGGTGAGCAGGGGGTTAATTCCGGAGTAATCGACATAAGTAGCAATTCTTTTGGACTTTGGGCAACGGGTTTTTCAGACGTTGGAAGATTATTTTCCTCTCAGATTCCTGATGGAGGCCGTTTAGTATTCACATTGGCTTATCAGTGGGATAATGGAAACAGAGGTTTCTCGCTTGCCGATGGAGATTGGGGAACAGAAGTTTTTAATTTTAATATTAATGAAAGTGGTTACACATGGACAGGTGATGGCTCTGCCGCCACTACCATCTGGAACGGACAACGTGAATTTGGAGTTTCATTTGTTTTTGCTTTTACTCAAAACGGCGATAATATCGCCTATAGTTTTATGAATCTTACAGATGACGATCCATCCGATGACGGAATAATAACAGGGAAAAATTTTGACAGGATTAAATTCTATGTTTCTGGTGCCGGGGGAGGTACAGTTGGAGGAAATTTGTATTTCAACAGCATGAAAGTAGAGTACAGCGATCCTTCAAAAGTTCCCTCAACTGCCGATGTAAAAATTAATGGCGATGTAAATTTGGCCTCGGACAAATCGTTGACTGTAAATAATCTGACCATAACAAGTGGGAATAGTTTTAACCTGGAATCCCTTCCAACCGGAACAGCTTCATTAATCACCACTGGCACAGCATCGGGTACTATAACAATTGAGCGATACCTCACCGGGAGCTGGGACTGGCATTTGTTAGCCTCACCAGTTGTGGATCAGCCAATTACCGGAGCATCCAATTTTATTGCTTTCACTTTTGGTATGGGTAGTAACGAAGGCGATCCTGATGTGGATTTTTTCAGATACGACGAAACCGCGACCAGCAGTCCCTGGGTCAACATCAAAGGCGAGGATGGCACTTTAAACACCGGTTTTGGAATTCCTTCCTCTAATCCTTTGTTTGTGGAAGGGCAGGGTTATTTGGTGGCCTATCACACAGCAACTATCACAAAAATTTTTAGTGGCGTTCCTTTTAGCGGCCCATTATTAATTCCGTTAACTTACACAGAAGCGGGTTCAAAAGGCTGGAACCTCGTTGGAAATCCTTACCCCTCAGCCATCGACTGGGATGCAGGCACAATAACAAAATCAGGGCTTTTCAGCGAATATTACTACATCTACAACCAGGAAATGAATGGCGGAGGAGGCGGCTATGAGTATTTTTCTACCAGTCTGGCCCCCCATTCCGATGTCACCAATGGTGATATTCCTGCCATGCAGGCATTTTTTGTGAAGGCTGCCAGCGGCGGCGGTTCATTAACCATATCAAATAATGCCAGAAAGCACAGCACTCAACCTTTTTTAAAGGATGAATTAAACAACTCAAATCTGTTGGAATTAAAGCTTCAGGGAACAACCT
>DYQT01000430.1 GCA_020719165.1 Draconibacterium orientale
GAATTGCGAAGCTATTAACTCCCGCTGATTTGCCGGGAACGCACAACTACGTAATGTCTCCAAATGGCAAATGGGCACGGCATAGCTTCTCAAGTCACCTGTATATGCTAGCATCGGAGTGGATTAGCCTGAAGGACATGAAACCCCTTGATGAAGCTAAATCCATCGCAAAAAACCTCAGGGAAGATCCATTTGGGAAACAGATTGAATTCTTTAAAGTGACGACCGAAGACAACATTACCCTTGATGGCTGGATAGCGAAACCTAAAGATTTTGACCCTGCAAAAAAATACCCTGTTTTCTTTTATGTTTATGGTGAGCCATGGTCATCAACAGTTATGGATCAGTTTGGAATTGGCAGGAACTCCCAGTTTGGTGATGATATTCCGGACCAGGGATACCTCTTTGTTTCGGTTGATAACCGCGGAACACCATCGCCCCGTGGCCGCGAATGGAGGAAATCCATTTACCGCAAGATCGGAATTGTAAATATTCGCGACCTTGCCATGGGTGCAAAGGAAGTACTCAAATGGCCCTACTGCGATACAAGCCGCGTGGCTGTAACCGGATGGAGTGGCGGAGGTTCGTCAACGCTGAATCTTATGTTCCAATATCCTGAAATTTTCAAAACCGGCATTGCGGTAGCTGCCGTTGCCAACCAGCTTGCTTATGATAATACTTACCAGGAACGGTATATGGGAATCCCACAGGAAACCCGCGCCGATTTTATTGCCGGATCACCTTATACCTATGCTAAAAATCTGAAAGGAAACTTACTTTATATCCATGGTACCGGCGACGATAATGTTCATTATGCAAACGCCGAAAAGATTATTAACGAGTTGATCAGGTATAACAAACCATTCCAAATGATGGCATACCCGATGCGTTCGCATGGAATTTATGAGGGCGAAGGCACCCGTGAACACCTGAAAACTATCAGTTCTAAATTTCTAAACGAGAATTGTCCGGCTGGAGGCAGATAAAGGATTCTGAACACTACCGGAGTGGCTTAAAATTAGCAGCAGGAATTTATATTTAAAACTAAAAGCAGGCTTCACAGCTTGTTTTTTTTTATGTCGGGCCATATCTGCAGGTTTCAGAAAACTTTCATCCATTCCGAGCTTTGATGGGTAAAATCAACCGTTTTAACCGAAAAAAGAAGTCAACTGTATATTTCATTTTGGCATAGTATCCTTTTGCTTGAATTTTGCACCCGGTTCAATTTGGCTAATGAACTTTCAGTCAACCGGTATTTCAGCTTTCCGGTAAAAAACGCACAATCAAAACTTGTTTAAATGCATTGTTTTACCAATTCAAACCTTCGATCCTGCTCCTGGGTTTTAACTCTTTTCATGGTGATTGTAACATCTTTGGTATCGAAGGCGCAGGTTACGCAAGAGATCAAGATTAATGAGTACTATTGGGGAACACCATTGGTAAAGGTATTAGATGATTTTAAAAACAAATATAAAATCGCAATCGAATACAAGCCCGAAGAAGCTATAAATCAGAAA
>DYQT01000175.1 GCA_020719165.1 Draconibacterium orientale
GGGGGTTGTCGCGCATTGATCGCACTCCTTCGAGGTCGAAGGTTTGCCCGTCAAGGATGTATTCCACGAGTCCCTCTTCCAGCATTTGAACAAGATATTTGTTGCTGCCGCCGCGTGCAAACCGGGCCTTCCATTTCCTCTCCCGGAGAATTTCGGAAAAGTATATTCCAATAGAAAGGGCCGTACCTCCGGCTCCTGCCTGGAATGAAAAACCATCGTAAATCAAACCGGCTTCATCACAGAATTTTGCCGACCATTCGGCCAGCAACAACCGATCGGGGCTTTTGGTAATTTCGGTTGTGCCGCTGACGATTTTTTCGGGAATTCCTATTTTATCCATCACCACAACGTAATCAACATAGTTGCCATTTATCTGCCATGGCAGACAGGGAAAGGGAACGAGATTGTCGGTAACAATAATTACTTTATCGGCATATTGTGAATCGGCCAATGCAAATCCGAGCGGACCGCAGGCCGCGGAGCCATTCACCCCATTGGCATCGCCGAACTGGTCGGCTGTCGGAGCAGCGATTACGGCAATGTCAATATGTACTTCGCCATCTTGAACAGCCTGATAGCGTCCCCCATGGGATCGCAGTACCCCCAAACCTTTCATTTTTCCTTCGGAGGTAAATCTCCCCAGGGCTCCGTTCATGCTTCCTTCGATTCGATTGATGGTGCCATCTTCCAAATATTTGGTCATGGGTTCGTGGCAGGGAAAGGAGGCGGAGGGATACCACATCAGATCTTTGATGCCCAGTTCGTTTGCGATGTCGAAGATTTGGGTTGCCACCAGATCGCCATTCCTAAAATGATGGTGGGTCGAAATGGTGATTCCATCCCGCAATCCGGCTTTCAGCAAAGCCTCTTTCAGGTTTGGCAGAATTTTATTTCCATCAGCAGGATAATCGGCACAGCTTGCAATTTTTGGCGCGGCCCGAAAACCCTCAGGTTTATACTTCCCAACGCCCATGTAAGGCACAGCGGGTTTTCCATTGATTATGGTCGGTACGATACGTCCGGCAGCATTGGTGACAAGATTATCAAATTTGTTCATACAATTCCCTCCAGTTTTCAGCGAGTTTGTTCATTTTCAGTGCAAGGTTGATGGTATTCAGCGCTCTTTTTACCACAGGCGGGTCAATCATTTTGGTGCCCAGGGCAACCACTCCCAGACCTTTCTCCTGAGCCTTGTGGAAGGCAAAAACGATCTTTTTGGCTTTTTCAATTTCATCAGAGGCAGGAGCGAAAGTTTCGTGGATTACCACGATTTGCCGGGGATGAATACATCCCATGCCATCGAATCCCAGCCCTTTCGAGCGAAGCACATTCTGGCGAAGGCCTTCCATGTCGCCAACATCTGAAAATACAGAATCGATGGGCTGAATCCCGGCAGCGCGGGCAGCGTTGACCACCATGCTGCGGGCAAAGAATGATTCGGTGCCTTCAGCGGTTCGCCTGGTTCCTAAATCGGCGGTGTAATCTTCCAGTCCAATGGCAATCGCTGCAACATTGGAGGCTGCACTGGCTATGCTGAAAGCGTTGATCACGCCAAGGGCGCTTTCAATAATGGGCATAATCCACACGGGATTCGTGTGGTTGAATTTTTGCTGGATTTTCCTGATTTCCTCATTGACAGCATGCACCTGTTCCGGTTTTTCGCATTTGGGCAACAGAACCAGATTCACATTGTAAGGAATGATGTAGTTGAGATCATCGATCCCGCGTTCGCCCTGGTTTATACGCACCATCCGTTCGGCACCATAAAAATTTATGCCGCACAGGGCATTACGGACCAGAAACCGTGCTTCCTCTTTTTTATCGGGGGCCACGGCATCTTCGAGATCAAGAATGATGCCGTCGGGTTTATGAATTCCTGCATTGATCATCAGGCTGGGTGAATTCCCAGGCAGATAGAGCCTTGAAAAACGGTTTTTTTCTTTTGCCGTCGAATAGCGATTTTCGTCTGTCAGGGTTGGAAGCCAGTTTTTTTCGGAAGGGCATATCTTTTTGACAGCTGCTTCAATCCGAGCGGCAATTACCAGCGACAGGGCGCCTGAATCTTCTATTTTTAACCGGGCATTCTTAATTCCGAAGAAATTGAGGATTTCCAACGCTTCATGGCGTATGCTGTCGCCATACATTACGGCAACTTTCGATTCAACCTGTAGTTGAATTCCATCATTATCAGTAAGTTCCAGAGTAACAAAACAATCGGAGCGAACCCCTTTGCCTTTGTTACCGGATGTAGCAATTGCTCCCATGATCTAAAATATTTAATGTGACAGGATGAATGGCCAAAATTAGAAAAATTTCAGGTATGATCGGTAATGTTCAAATTGCTAAATTCGCTTTTTGAATTTGTACCATGAGATTCTTTTCACTTGATGTAGAAACAGCGAATTATGATTCTTCCAGCATCTGCCAGATCGGGATCGGAATGTTTGAAAACGGTGAATTGGTCGATACCTGGGATTCACTCATTGATCCGCTGGCTTCATTTCACTGGAGCAATATCCGGGTTCACGGAATCACGGAGGAGATGGTGCGGGGAGCGCCGGCTTTCAGGGAGGTTTACCCTGTTCTCCGAAAGATTCTATCGGGGAACATTGTGGTGCATCATACTCCTTTCGACTTTCAGGCTTTCACCAAGGCCTACAACCGGTTTAGCCTGCAGCCGATCAACATCCAATGGCTGGATTCGGCGAGAATTGTACGCCATACATGGAGTCAGTTTGCTAAGCGGGGTTATAATCTGGCAAGTGTTGCAAGCCATTTGGGAATTGAATTCAGGCACCATGATGCGCTTGAGGATTCGGTGGCAGCCGGAAAAATTGTAGTTGAAGCTTGTCGGCTAACTGATCGGGGGGTTACGGAATGGTATGAACTTTTTAAAACAAATTCCAAATAATCATCCGATTGCCTTATTTTTGCACTCTTTTTACACACTTTTATATGCGACGACATACAGGCAAGCGATCACGATCAGGATCAGGACGAAGCTCAGGCAGGAGCAGAGGCGCCGGGGCGGGCAAAGGTAAAAAGTGGTTTCAGGGCAACATTCTGGTAGTCATGTTGCTGAAGCTGTTGATGGTGCTCCTGCTTCTGTTTTTATCCCGGATCCTGTTTTATGCCTTCAACCTGGGATATTTCTCTAATCTTGGTTTGACCGATGCCGCGCGCCTCTTCTTTATAGGTCTGCGTTTCGACCTGTCTGCATTGCTGATTATCAATGCCCCGTTCATTCTGATGAATACGATCCCTTTTACCTTCAGGTACAACCGGATTTACCAGGGCTTCGCCAATGGCTATTACTATCTCATCAATTCGTTTGCATTATTTACCAATTTCGGAGATACCATCTATTTCAGGTTCACTTTGAAGCGATTGACGGCCGACATTTTTACCTATGTTGGTGTGGGGGGCGATTTTGACAAGCTGATTCCGCAGTTTTTGCGTGACTTCTGGTATATCGCCGTAGTTTGGTTGCTGTTTGTTGCTTTATTGATCTTCCTTGGAACCCGTTTCGCAGCTGTATCAACAGGTGTAAAGAAAAAAGGATTTGACTATCAGTATTTTGTGATCAATCTGATTTTTTTTGCCGTGATTATGGTCTTGTCGGTTATTGGCATCCGGGGCGGATTACAGCTTCGACCGATCGGGCTTGTTACTGCCGGGAATTATACCTCTGCAAAAAACCTGCCTTTATTGCTGAACACCCCTTTTTCAATCGCCCGGTCGCTGAATAAAGAGACCCTGAAAACCCTGAATCACTTTAAAAAGGAGCGTGATCTCGCACAGGTATATAGCCCCGTTCATAAAGGCAAACTGAAGGGTTTTAAAAACCTGAATGTGGTAATTATTATCATGGAGAGTTTGTCTCGTGAACATATCGGGTCTCTGAATCGCTCATTGGATAACGGACGTTATCAGGGCTATACGCCATTTCTTGATTCACTTATCCGCCACAGCATTTATTTTGATGCATTTGCCAACGGTAAGACCTCAATACAGGGGATTCCGGCAGTTTTATCGGCGATACCTTCGCTGATGAACGAGTCTTTTATCCAGTCAACCTATGCGACCGGTAAATTTACCAGTATAGCCGGTTTGTTGAAGCCCAAAGGTTATACCACAGCATTTTTCCATGGAGGTACAAACGGAACCATGGGATTTGACACCTACTCGAAAATGGTTGGATTCGACCACTATTATGGCCGCAGTGAATACAATAATGAAAAGGACTATGATGGCAAATGGGGCATTCGGGATGAGGAATTTTTTCAATATACCGCTAAAACAATCAATGGGTTCAAACAGCCCTTTGTTGCAGCATTCTTTTCACTTTCATCGCATCACCCGTATCATGTTCCTGCCAGGTATGTGAATATTTTCAGAACCGGAAAGCTCCCAATTCAGCAGAGCGTGATGTATGCAGATTATTCCCTGGGTGAATTTTTTCACACTGCACAACATATGCCATGGTTCAATAACACGCTGTTTGTAATTACTGCAGATCATACCTCCGAGGGGTATTATCCTTACTATCAATCTGATGTGGGTCAATATGCCATTCCGCTGCTGTTTTTCAAACCGGGAGACCAACTTCATGGGAAACCGCAAATAACAGCCCAGCAAACTGATGTGATGCCTACCGTACTCAATTACCTCGGTTATGACAAAGATTATCTGGCTTTTGGTGCCGATCTGATGGATAGCACCTCTGCGGAACAGCATTTTTCAATTCATTATATCAGTGGCATTTATGGGTTTATGAAGGATGGTTATTACCTGGAGTCCAACGGCATCAGGAGTACTGCTTTATTCAATCTGGTCGCTGATCCTTTGCAAACCAGCAACTTGATCGGTAAAGACAAGGAGATGAAAGCCAGGATGGAGAATTTTTTAAACGCATATCTTCAACAGTATAATAACAGGTTGATTGAAAACAGGCTTTCGATGGAAGAGTGACATGTAAAGAATGACGACAATGCCGAAACATATTTTGTTTATTGTTAATCCTGTTTCCGGGATAGGGAAGCAAAAGGGTGTTGAGCGTTTGATTGATACCTGGCTGGATAAAACCTGGTTTATTGCGTCGATTGCCTATACCACTGCCCCTGGTCACGCTACTGAGATCAGCCGCACGGCTGCCGGTGGCGGAATGGATGTTGTGGTGGCTGTTGGCGGTGATGGAACGGTGAATGAAGTTGCTGCCGGACTTGTAGGCACTGCTACAGCAATGGCCATCGTACCTGCCGGATCAGGAAACGGACTTGCACGCCACCTGAAAATTCCAATGAACCAGAAACGGGCGATTGAAGTCATCAACAGGTATAATATTCTGAAAATAGATACTGCTACCATCAACGATCAACTATTTGTAAATGTGGCTGGTGTCGGGTTTGATGCTTCTGTAGCCAAGAAGTTTGCAGTTGCAGGTAAACGAGGTTTTTCTACCTATCTCAGGATTACAACCAATTCATATAAAAACTATGAGCCCAGGCAATATACCCTTGTGGTTGACGGGAAAGTTATCAAGCGCAGGGCTTTATTGATTAGTTTTGCCAATTCAAGTCAGTTTGGCAACAACACCTCCATTGATCCTGCAGCAAGTGTCACCGATGGATATATTGATGTTTGCATTGTTGGTAAGATGCCATACTGGAAAGCGGTTTTTCTGGCTCCTTTGCTATTCCTGAAGAAATTTGATCAAACAAAGTACATCGAAATCATCAGGGCCAAAGAGGTTATTTTAAGAAGAAGGAAGGGCAAAAGCATCCATCTTGACGGTGATCCGAAAGTGATGGGAAAAGAGCTTACCATGAAGATAAATCCGTTGTCGCTAATCATGATAACGCCATGGGAATCGTAAATCGTAAATAAATATATGCAACAAATTACATCCAACACCCTTAACACCGGGTTCAAAGCCACCCTGATCGAATGGGGATTTCCGGATACCCTGGCTGGCTATCTGGCTGATTTTTCATCCCTGATCATCATCCTGATCTCGTCCATTTTGATTTATTACATCGCCAAGTTTATTATCAACCAGTTTCTTAAAAAGCTGGTTGAGAAATCGACCAGCAAATGGGATGATCACCTCTACGAACAAAGAGTTTTTACCCGGTTGGCCATGCTGCTGCCAGCCCTGGTGCTTCAAGTTGCACTCGCACCAAGTATTGCAAAATATCCTGAAGCCATCAAGTTCATTGAACTGGGTCTGCACCTCTATATGACCTTCATCATTTTACTGGTTATGGTCTCCTTTTTGAACGCGGTGTACCACATTTACGGGGAGTTTGAAATCTCCGATTCAAAACCCATAAAAGGTTATGTTCAGATTGGGAAAATCATTACCTACCTGATTGGGGGAATCGCCATGATTTCTGTATTAATCGGTCAATCGCCGCTTACCTTGCTTGCCGGACTGGGTGCTATGTCGGCGGTAGTCATGTTGATTTTCAAGGATAGTATCCTGGGGTTTGTGGCTGGCGTACAATTATCAAGCAATAAAATGCTGCAGATAGGCGACTGGATAACAATGCCGAAATACAACACCGATGGAACCGTGATTGATGTGTCGCTGGTGACTGTTAAGGTGCGAAATTTCGACAATTCAGTGAGTTGCATCCCAACCTACACACTGGTTTCTGATTCATTTCAGAATTGGCGTAGCATGGGGGAAGCCGGTGGCCGCCGCATGAAACGTTCCATTTTGATTGATGTGGGCACAATCCGGTTTATGGATACTGTAATGCTGGAAAACCTGAAGTTGAAAAAAATTCTCGAATCGGAACTTCTTACGGTAGAAACTGATGCTACAAATCTGGGGCTGTTCAGAATATATATACTCAGCCACCTACGAAATATTCCCAACCTGAATCAGGATGCTTCGCTGATGGTTCGCACACTTCAGCCGACAGAGAATGGTTTGCCGCTTGAAATGTATGCTTTTTATATCCCTCCCAACTGGGCAGAATTTGAAGATTTCCAGGCACGTTTGTTTGAGCACATCCTTTCAATTATGCCCGAATTCGGACTGAAAGCATTCCAAAGGCCATCCGGAAGGGATGTGCAAATGTCGTCGGTGCTGCCGGAATGATATTAATGAATGCAGACAATGCAGGCAATGCAGGGCCTTGATATAATATGACAGAGTTTTTGCAGGCTCCGGAGAAATCTTTAATTTTGCAATGTTTTCTATAAGATAAATTTCCAAATAGATGGCTAAGAACCCTGATTCGTCATTCGTCATTCGTCATTCGTCATTCGTCATTCGTCATTCGTCATTCGT
>DYQT01000176.1 GCA_020719165.1 Draconibacterium orientale
AAAAAAAAAACAGATAACCGGCGTGGCATCGAAGTATGTTTGACCCCAAAACTCTTCAGTGAAATCCTGACCAGCGATTCTTATATCGTGGTTCTGGTTGATATCCTGCGGGCCACCACCTCGATGTGTGCTGCGTTTGAAAATGGCATATCCCGGATAATCCCTGTTGCGACCATTGAAGAGGCAAAGTCGTTGAAGGAAAAGGGCTTCCTTGTGGCTTCGGAGCAGGATGGTAAGAAACTCGACTTTGCCGACTTCGGAAATTCTGCCTTTAATTTTTCCCGGGAGGCAATTGGCGGCAAAACGCTGGTTTATTGCACCACAAACGGAACCCGCGCACTTGAAATAGCTAAAAAAGCCCAAAAGATCGCCATGGGGGCCTTTATTAACCTTACTGCACTTACCCGATGGCTCTCAGCTCAGGACAAAAACGTGGTTATTCTCTGTTCAGGATGGAAGAATAAGTTTTGTTTGGAAGATACCATTTTCGCCGGAGCGCTTTCCGACAGATTGCTTGAAACAGGCAAATTTGAATCGCAGTGCGATTCCACTGCCGCGGCACTTGATCTTTGGCAAATAGCCCGGCCCGATATCCTTGGTTATATCGAAAAGGCGGCACACCGCCACCGGCTCAAAAAACTTGAACTGGATGATGTGATTCCCTATTCTTTCACCATCGATTCAACCAGCGTTGTTCCGGTTTTTATGGACGGGGAAATTGGCAACGATCAACTAAAAAGTAACAATGAATAATCACCCTTGCCGATGAGAACAATTAGCACCATTTTAATTATGTCAATAGCCATTACAGCATTATCTTCGCCCCAGGATGGGAAGAAAAGCCTTCCGGAACAGAAGGATAATTTTAAATATTTAACTGAACAGTTTGCCGACGCAAAGATCCTCCGCTACCAGGTGCCGGGGTTTGAAAACCTTTCTCTGAAGCAAAAAAAGCTTGTATATTACCTGAGCCAGGCGGCCCTGTGCGGCAGAGATATTACCTATGATCAGAATTTTAAATCGAACTTGTTGATCAGGTATACCCTGGAGGCTATTTATCGCGACTATAGCGGGGAGAGGAATACCGAAGACTTTTTGCAATTTGTGACTTATCTCAAGCGTGTGTGGTTTTGCAACGGAATCCATCACCATTATTCAACCGATAAATTCATGCCGGGATTTTCACAGGATTATCTTGAAATCCTGATACGAAATACACCTGATGGGTCACTCCCAATTTCAAACGGACAGGACAAACGTCAGTTTGTCAAGGAGATAAATCAGCTTATATTCAACCCCAATGTTGCGCCAAAAAGAGTGAGTCTTGATCCTGCAACTGACCTGGTAGTGAGTTCTGCGTCGAATTTTTATGACGGACTCACCCAGCGTGAAGCGGAGGAGTTTTACGACAACATGAAAAAGGAGGCAAAGCAGAACAGGCAGGATACGATGATCTCATTTGGACTGAATTCAAAACTGGTGAAGGAAAACGGGAAAATTGCCGAGAAAATATATAAAGTCGGAGGATTATATTCACAGGCCATAGAGCAGATTGTTTTTTGGCTTGAAAAAGCGCTGGATGTAGCGGAAACTCCTCAACAACGGGATGCAGTTAAAAAGCTTATCGCATACTACCGTTCCGGCAGCCTGGCCGCCTGGGACGAATATAACATCGCCTGGGTAAAGGATCTGAATTCGTTGGTTGATTTTGTGAATGGCTTTATCGAAGTTTATGGAGACCCGCTGGCCATGAAGGGTACGTGGGAGTCGCTGGTTAATTTCAAGGATGTAGAGGCAACCAAACGCACCGAGATACTGAGCAGCAATGCCCAGTATTTTGAAGACAACTCTCCGGTAGCCCCCGAATACAAAAAAAAGAAGGTCAAGGGTGTCACTGCCAAAGTTATTACCGCGGCGCAGCTTGGCGGTGAGTGCCACCCAACAACTCCCATTGGCATTAACCTTCCGAACGCCAACTGGATCAGAAAGGAGTATGGGTCGAAGTCGGTGACCATCGACAACATTACAAATGCCTACGATCAGGCAGCCAAGGGTAATGGATTTATGGAAGAGTTTGCCTTTTCCAAGGAAGAGATTGACCGTGCCGGCGAATATGGCCATCTGGCAGGGAACCTGACCACCGATTTGCACGAATGTCTGGGCCATGGTTCAGGTCAGTTGAGAGAAGGAGTTGGATCGGATGCCTTGAAAAATTATCATTCCACAATTGAGGAGTCGCGTGCAGATTTGTTTGCTTTGTATTACATCAAAGATCCGGAACTGATCAAACTTGGTCTGGTTCCCAATGAAGAGGTAGCCAAAGCAGAATATGACGGTTTTATCCGCAATGGTTTGATGACACAGCTGGTGCGGATCAATCCGGGAAAAACCATCGAGGAGTCGCACATGCGCGACCGCGCCTTGATTGCACGGTGGGTATATGAAAAAGGGAAAGATAGAAATGTTATTGAAAAAATTACCCGCGACGGGAAGACCTATTTTAAAATAAATGACTACGACGCATTGAGAATGGAATTTGGTGCATTGCTGAAAATTATCCAGCAGATAACCTCTGAAGGCGATTACGAGGCCGCAAAGGAGATAGTGGAGGCTTATGCTGTTCAGATTGACCCGGAACTTCATCAGGAGGTGCTTGCCAGGTATAAGAAGCTCAACATTGCTCCTTACACCGGTTTCATCAATCCCGAGTACACCCTGGTCATGAAGGGTAAAACCATCACCGACGTTCAGATAAACTACCCGGATGACTTTGCCACTCAGATGCTGTTTTATTCGAAAAACTTCTCATTCTTACCTGTGCGGTAGTCAAACATGGCAACAAGGCTCATCTCTCTTCTTATATTTCTGATTTTTAGTGGTTCACCTGGAATCGCTCAGCAACAGTATCCAAAGAACTATTTTCGTTCGCCGGTTAATTTCCCGGTTACCCTGTCGGGTTCGTTCGGCGAGATTCGCAGAAACCATTTTCATTCCGGAATCGATATCCGCACAGAGGGCGTGCAGGGCAAGCCGATTTATGCTATTGCCGATGGATATGTTTCGCGGGTAAATGTTTCACCGGGAGGTTTTGGCAAGGCCTTGTATATTACCCACCCCAACGGATATACCTCGTTATACGCCCATCTGCGGAATTATGCCGGATCCATTGCAGTATGGGTGAAGAATCAGCACGTAAAAAAAGAGTCATTTTCACTGGATGTGGAGGTGCCCGATGGAATACTTAAGGTGAGAAAGGGAGACCTGGTTGCCTATTCCGGGAATTCAGGTTCATCGGGAGGCCCTCACCTGCATTTTGAAATCCGGGATACAAAGACACAGGAGATTATAGATCCGCTTGATTTTGGCTTCATGAGAGCCGATAATATCCCGCCAAAAATTGCCTGGGTGAAGATTTATCCCTTTGGTGACAACTCATTGGTGAACTTTTCCGATAAAGCGGTATTAATCCCGGTTACGGGGGCCGAAGGTCGTTTCAGGCTTCAACTGGCTGATACCGTGAAGGTTTCAGGAAACATCATCTTTGGCATTGAAACATCGGACAATGCTGAAGGCGGGCTGAAAACCGGTGTACATATCATTGACCTAACCGTTGATGGGACGAAGGTGTTTTCGCAAAATATTGAGCGGTTTGCTTTTTCCGAAACACGGTATGTAAACAGCCTGATCGATTATCCGGCGTTTGTTCAGAGCAAGCGTAAGGTTCAGCGGTCGTATGTGGCGCCCAACAACAGGCTGAGTATTTACGGGGAGGTGAAAAACCGGGGTGTTTTAAACTTCGTTGATTCAAAGGTTCATAAAATTCAATACAGCGTAAAGGATGCTTTCGGAAATCCTGCGACGCTGGTGTTTTACGTTAAAAGCCATCCTCCTGCGAATTTGGGTGGCAAAGTACAAGCTTTAAATAATGCTGGTGATCAGTTGTTTACCTATAAATCGGACAATAATTTTGAACGGGGCAATCTGAAATTTAACGTTCCGTCGGAGGCAGTTTATGAGGATTTCGCGTTTGAGTATTCACTTACTTCTCCCGTTCAGGGTTCTTATTCGGGGGTGCATCACCTTCACAATCAATACACCCCATTGCACACCTGGTGCAGCCTTTCGATAAAAACGGAAAACCTTCCGAAGAACCTGGAATCGAAAGCGGTTATTGTGGCTGTTACATCGGGCAACAAATTCGTGAGCAAGGGGGGGAGTTTTGAAAACGGGTGGATTACAACGAAGATACGCGATTTTGGAAATTACACGGTAAGTGTTGACACTGAGCCGCCTGTAATCAGAGTGATAAATATTTTTCCGAATAAAAAGGTGAAAAATCAATCATCCATACAGGTGAAAATCTCTGATAATCTTTCGGGGATCAGAACTTACAAGGGATTGCTGAATGGCAAGTGGATACTGATGGATTACGATGAGAAAAACAGGCTTCTGACATACATATTTGACGACATGATGAGGCCGGGCAGGAATCTTTTCGTGCTCACAGTGACTGATGCAGTGGGGAACTCATCACGCTATGAAGCAGCTCTCATACGATAAAATCAGATTCTGTAATAAATAGCCAAATCGAAATGAAAAGTGCACATGGATTTTGTGAGCGTATTGGTTATATACGCCTGGCATTTTATATCTTTGCGCCATGCAAGAAACGATTCTGATCCTGGATTTTGGTTCACAGTACACCCAGCTCATTGCCAGGAGGGTACGTGAATTAAATGTGTATTGTGAAATTCATCCATTCAACAAAATTCCTCACCCTGGTTCTCACATCAGGGGAGTTATTCTTTCGGGCAGTCCCTATTCCGTTAGAGATGCCGATTCTCCGGTTCCCGATCTCAGCAACATCAGGCATTATATCCCGCTATTGGGCGTTTGCTATGGGGCACAATATCTTGCACAATCTCTCGGCGGGGTGGTTGCACCGTCAAAGATCAGAGAATACGGGAGAGCAAACCTCTCATCTGTGGATAAAGAGAGTGAATTGATGCAGGGGATGTCGTTGGGAACCCAGGTGTGGATGTCGCATGCCGATACAATTCTGACGGCTCCTCCGGATTTCAACGTTATTGCCAGCACCACAGATGTGTTATATGCCGGTTACCGGATTAAAGGTGAGTCAACCTATGGTATTCAGTTTCACCCCGAAGTCTATCATACCACAGAAGGATTGATTCTGTTGAAAAATTTTGTGGTTGGCATCTGTGGATGCAGCCAGTCATGGACACCCGAATCGTTTGTGGAAACAACCGTTGATGCATTAAAGCAAAAGCTGGGCAACGACAAAGTCGTACTTGGCTTGTCGGGGGGCGTCGATTCTTCGGTTACCGCCATGTTGCTGCACAAAGCCATCGGGAAAAACCTCTACTGTATTTTTGTTGATAACGGATTGTTGCGTAAAAACGAGTTTGAGAAAGTGCTTGAACGCTACAAAATCCTCGATTTGAATGTGACCGGTGTTGATTCACGCGACCTCTTCCTCGATGCACTGCGAGGCGTTGTTGATCCCGAGCAAAAGCGGAAAATAATCGGCAGGTCGTTTATTGAGGTATTTGATGCCGAAGCCCATAAGATACAGGATATCCAATGGCTTGCCCAGGGAACTATTTATCCGGATGTGATAGAGTCGCATTCGGTGAAAGGCCTTTCTGCCACCATTAAATCGCACCACAATGTGGGAGGTTTGCCCGATTATATGAAACTGAAAATTGTTGAACCCCTCAACAGCCTGTTTAAAGATGAAGTGCGTAGAGTTGGCCGGACTTTAGGTCTGGACCCGGAATTCCTCGACCGTCATCCCTTTCCCGGTCCGGGCCTTGCTGTTCGCATCCTGAGCGACATCGACAGAGATAAAGTGAGTTTGTTGCAGGAAGTCGATGATGTATTCATCTCGGGATTGCGTGATTTTAATCTCTATCATACGGTGTGGCAGGCCTTTGCCGTACTATTGCCGGTGCAGTCGGTAGGTGTAATGGGTGATGAACGCACCTATGAAAATGTTGTTGCGCTGCGTGCCGTGACTTCTACCGATGGGATGACAGCCGATTGGGCACATCTGCCTTACGAATTTCTGGCAAAAGTGAGCAATGATATCATCAACAAAGTAAAAGGGGTAAACAGGGTGGTATATGATATCAGTTCAAAACCGCCGGCAACGATTGAATGGGAATAAGAATCAGCGAAATAGCAAAATGATGAAACATCTTCCGGTTTTTATTCTGTGTCTCTTTCTTGGTTTGTTATGCCAATCAGAGCTTTATGCGCAAACCACCCAGGAGCAACTGAAACAGATGCGTTCGACGGTGATTGAAAAAATTGACGGAAGAGATTTTTATATTCATACCATCCGGCGGGGACAAACGCTGTATATGATTTCGAAGGCTTATGGCGTGGATGTGAATGATCTCATTCGGGAAAACCCTGGCGTAAAAGATGGTATTAAAGCCGACGAGAAACTCAGGGTTCCGGTGCCTGGTCAGAAAAATGGCAACCCTCCCAAGGTTGATTCGGGAAAAGAGAAAGCTGCTGTTGCCAAAGCGAACCCTGACGTGAAGAAGGTTCATCCTGAAATTGCTGATTCAATGCCAGTGGTGGTGTTGCCGTGTGGAAAAGACAGCTCAACGCGGAAAAAAGTTTATAAAGTAGCGTTGATGCTTCCGCTTTTTCTGGCCGGTGTTGAGCAGATCAATGCAGAGAATCCCAATCCGAAAATATTTGAAACCTCAAAATCTTTTCAGTTTTTACCCTATTATGAGGGTTTTCGGCTGGCACTCGATTCTCTCGAAAAGATTGGAGTCAAATTGAAGCTGTATGTATATGATGTGGATAAAGATACTGCAAAAACAAGACAGATTTTGAGGAAACCGGAGATGAAATCGATGGACCTGATATTTGGATTATTGTATCATTCCAATTTTCAAATTGTTGCTTCATTTGCCAGGAAAAATAAGATCAACCTGGTGAATCCGATTTCTGAGCGCAGTGAGCTAATCGCCGGGAATCCTTATATATTTAAAACCCAGCCTTCGAAAAAGAATCAAATTGTAGAACTGGCAGCCTATATGTCAGATGCTTTTCGGGGGGGGCAGGTAATCGTGATCAGAAACGGACAATACCGTGATCGTGAAGCGCCTGATATGCTTAAAAAGGCATGCATGGAACACGATTTGAAAGTACAGGTTGTGGAGGGTCAGGAAACTGCCATTGGACGATATTTGAAAGACAAGCCCAACTATGTTGTGGCGTTTTCTGAAAAACAGGAGTATGTGCTTGATTTACT
>DYQT01000177.1 GCA_020719165.1 Draconibacterium orientale
GCAACGTGATTAATTCACTCGCAGATCCTGCTAAAACAGTTGTTGTTCAAACAGCACCTGCCGTCCGCGCCGCCCTTGGTGAAGAATTTGGCCTTGCACCAGGCACTCTTGTTACGGGTAAGATGGTTGCAGCGCTCAGACGACTTGGCTTTGACTATGTGTTCGACACTGATTTTGCAGCTGACCTTACCATTATGGAAGAAGGAAGCGAACTACTCGATCGCCTCACCCGTCACCTCAGCGGCGACCAAACCGTTAAATTGCCAATCCTCACCTCCTGCTGCCCGGGATGGGTAAACTTCTTTGAGCATAATTTCCCGGAGTTGATGGATATTCCATCAACTGCCAAATCGCCCCAGCAGATGTTCGGGCCAATTGCAAAGGAATATTTCGGGAAAAAACTGGGCATCGACCGGAAAAACATGATCGTGGTATCCATTATGCCATGTCTGGCTAAAAAATATGAGTGTCAACGTGATGAGTTTAAAGTAAATGGTGACCCGGATGTTAACTACTCATTATCAACCCGTGAACTGGCCCATCTGATCAAGTCGGCCAACATTGATTTCAACAGCCTTCCTGATGAAGATTTTGACAACCCTTTGGGTGCATCGACCGGCGCAGCGGTAATATTCGGAAACACCGGAGGTGTTATTGAAGCGGCCTGCCGAACAGCCTATGAACTTTACACCGGCAAAAAACTTGAAAAGGTTGAATTCAATGAACTTCGCGGACTGGAGAACATTCGTCATGCTACCCTCGATTTCAATGGCTTACCAATAAACATAGGTATTGCCCATGGGCTTGGAAATGCGAGAAAACTGCTTGAAGATGTGCAGGCTGGGCGAAGCCAGTTTCATGCCATCGAAATCATGGCTTGTCCTGGTGGTTGCATCGGAGGCGGAGGCCAGCCATTCCATCATGGTGATTCCGAGATTATTAAACAACGTGCAGCTGCCATTTACCGCGAGGATGCTGGTAAACCTATTCGCAAATCACACGAAAATCCTTTCATCATTGAACTTTATAAAGAATTTTTAGGCAAACCGTTGAGCGAAAAGTCGCATCATCTGTTGCATACACATTACTTTGATAAAAGCAAGGGAACCTATGTTGAAGAGTAAAATCAGGTAGCGAATTAGCGAAATAGCGAAATAAATGAAAAAATTATGGCAAAGATTAAATTATCAGACAAAAAATTGCAGGAGTTAAAAGATGTATGCAAATCCTTTAACAACGAAAAAGGGGAGCTCATCAATGTGCTGCATAAGGCCCAAAGCATTTTCGGATATCTTCCGGCTGAACTGCAGGAGGTCATCGCCAAGGAATTAAATGTATCGGTTGCCCATGTTTATGGGGTGGTGACCTTCTACTCATTTTTCACGATGACACCCAAAGGAGAACATCCGATTTCAATATGCCTGGGTACAGCCTGTTATGTTCGTGGCGCTGAAAAGGTGCTCGAGGAGTTTAAACGGGTGCTAAAAATTCAGGTTGGAGAAACCTCAGCCGATGGAAAGTTTTCACTCAGTTGTTTGCGTTGCGTCGGAGCCTGCGGACTTGCTCCGGTAGTGCTTGTAGGGGAAAAAGTTTACGGGCGTGTTTCTCCCGATGGCGTGAAAGATATCATTGCTGAATACAACAATTAGTCATTTATTTTGGTTAATACATGATGGTCAAGGCCTGTCTGATTTGAATCGGACAGGCTTTTGATTTTTCCAAGTGCACTAATCCCGAACACACCGCAGTGGCATTGCATTTGCCTTGATATAACTGAAAGTACTACATGTAGAAGATGACAAGTGTAAGTACCATGAATGCGTTGCATCGTCCTGCAAACTGCTCCAATAGTAACCAACTGAACCCCGGCTGACGATTGTACCATTGTCATACCTAAGACTCCCGGCAGCGTGCAATTGTAAACCCGAGCTAAAAGATCCGTTGTAGTTTATCCAACCCCCGGTGATGTACACATTTGACCATTCTGTATATGTGGGTATCCTCCAGGCGCTGCCCAGCAGAAGAAAACATGGGTCATTTGAAGCAATCCAGTCAGAATCATCATTAATACTGGTGACCGTCCAACCGGGAGTAAGGGTGGTTCCATCATGTTTGTACCCCTGTTTCAAATTGAATTGCCAGAACCAGCCGGCTGATGGCTCTGTGTTATCATTCACCGAATTGGGCTGCTGGGTCGCACCAAGGTTCCGGGTTATCCAGCATTTTGCTGGCTCCCCTGTAATATTTGTCACGGTTCCATAAGCAACCACTTTTGAAACGGGAGCCACCGCTCCTGCTACGTGGCTTTTCTGTAAAGTTGATCCGCAAGTCAGCGCCTGAGCAATCAGGACGGTGGGAGCAGAATTCCCACAGGCATTGTATGACCATACATAACGGGTGTATGTACTGCCTGTCGTCAAACCTGTTTCGGTTTTCGAGGTGGCTGTATCCATGTTGGTTGCTGTACCGTAGCTGTTTGTGTTGCTCCACTTATATCCGACAGCAATGGGGACAGTATTCCAGTTCCAGATGATCTGTGTGTTCAATTGATTATGGATTCCTTCCGCAGGTGATGCAGGAATGGCACAATTCACGTTCATATTTTGCCATTGACCACCCAGAAATATGGACAAACATGCAGTTCCATCGATGTTGCAGTTTGTGCAAATTACAACAAGACCCTCGGCAGGACCTGCAATAGCGTTGCGCTCTTCAAAGGTCATCCGGGGCGGGAGAAGACCTTTGTTGCTTGATTTCACATCCAACAAGGCTGAATTATCAGGAAGGCTGCTATCCTCATTGATGCCAACCTGGGCTAAAACGCTTATTCCTGACAGCAGGAATACGAAAATAATGATAAGGATATATTTCATAGAAAATCGATTGATTGTGAATCATTTAACACAAAAGACGTTAGGGCGGGAACATAACTACTATGCACTGAATACCAAATATTTAGCTAATATACTGCAAAAAACAAAGGATGTCAAGATAGAAGAATCAAAAATATTATATCTTTATGCACATCAAGGCCACCGGCCTTTTTCATGTTTTCACCTTACCGGCAATCAACAATTGTGCTTTAGGCATGTAACATCAGCGCGAGATATGAAGATATTAACCAGGACAGCTTTTTTAATTTTTTCTTTTCTGATCGGTTTTGCTGCAATTGCCCAGCAATTCAAGCCGATAGAAGATTACCTTCGCATTGGAGCAAAGGCAGCGGATCCGCTTTACACGACTTATGCTGCTGCTATGGCTCGCTCACAACTATATGGCGACAAAGCCTATAAGATGGATTACTATTCCGATTGCCGCCCGGTAAGCTATTCATCTGATCAAGCAGGCACGATGTTCTGCATCTGGAAAGTGAACGATGTGGTAATTCCCAGCATTGGCGAATTCTTTGTAAAACCTGTAGTAAAATTTTCATTCCCGGATATGGCCATCATGGAATATGAGCCGTTTCGCGGAATCAGGGTTAAAGAGACCTTCTTTGTTTATAGTTCATCCATCGCCATGGTGGATATGGAAATAAAGAATGTCGATAAAATTGTGCATCAGGTGGCAGCTTATCCCATACTACAAATGGACGACGATTCATTGGAAATAGTCAGGTTTAATTTGCCGTCAGATGGCTATCTGACACACCGGTATGAAAGTCTCTATCGGCTTATAAGCAGTTTAAAGCCTGAATATGGTTACCCATCCAGGGTCAGGGATTACTTTACAAGCAACTGCCAGACTGCCTCGCATGGCGGTTATCCCGGCACCATGGCTGACTTTTACAATACAATCAAAACTGACTTTTATTCTAACAGGCGTACCGATTCGTTGAACATGAAATCATCTGGTTTTGTTGATTTTATATCATTACACCTGAATAAACGGTTGAATCCGGGTGAGTCGGTGAATTTCAGATATCTTCGCGGATTTCAGGATCAGAATGACAATCCCGAAAAATTGATACGTGCGGTTGATTCAGTTAAAAATTTCATGTTGAAAACCTATTATGAAGACAATCTGATCCTTTATGCCAAAGTTCCCAGGATCGCTTTTAGCAATCAATCTGATAAACTTGCCTACCTGAGTGCACTCAATCTCGCAAGGGGTTGTATGTATCCTGCTTCTGGAAAAACAAAATACAATTTCTATGTCTTTTCCCGAAATCCGCTTTGGGGATGGGGGCACGGTCATCAGGTTCTGCATGAATCGCTCAGCATGATGGCTTATGCCTACATGGATCCAAAGTCGGCAGAAGGTTCTCAGCGGGTATTTATGGAACAGCAACGCGACGACGGATTGATTGCCTATCGTCATGGGCCCAGGGGATTGCAGGATTACCCTCATAACAACATGTCAACAACCAGTTCTCCATTTTTCAGCTGGATTAACCTGGAGCTTTACCTGACCGGGAAAAATAAACAATTTCTCGCCGATGCCTATTCCTCGGGCGTTAAATATGTGGAATGGCTGATTAAAAACAGAGACACCGACCAGGATGGCACATTTGAATGGGGACCATATGGCATCATCGAAAATGTACGCGACTGGTACAACGCTGTATTTCAGGTATCGGCCGAGTGCTATCTTGATGTTGACAAAGAAGATATTTCTGATGAGCTGGAGTGCCTTGATCTTACGCTCATGGTGATAAAGGAAGAACGGAGCCTTGCAAAAATGGCGGAAATTCTTGGAAAAACCAGCGAAGCAGCCGACTGGAAAGCATTGGCAGATCAAACATCAAAACTGGTCAACGAACGGATGTGGGATGAAACAACTGGCTTTTATTACTCGGTAAATAAAAAAGATCATACTTTTCAATTTATGACCCGCGACCTGAAACGGCAGGAGATCATTGGGTTTTTAACACTCTGGGCTGAGGCAGCCCCGAGTGACCGGGCAGAAAGACTAATCGAAACACTTACCGACAGCACCAGGTTTTGGAGAAAGTACGGAGTGCCAACCCTTTCGGCACAGGATCTATGGTACAGTCCTTATGTTGACTACTGCTGCAAATGGAACGGACCCGTATGGATGCTTTGGGATTACATGGTTTACGATGGCCTCCGACGTTATGGCTATGATGAACTGGCGCATCAACTGGCACGAAAAATGGTGAATTCAGTCACCCTGCAGCTCGCAAAAAATCACAACTACTGGGAGTCATACAGCCCCGACAATGAGGTGCTGAATTGTCCGCAAAACTATATCTGGGATGCCATTATTGCTAAATTGCTGATCGAAGAAAATAAGAAATAGACTACATTTGCAGGTTGAAAGATGGTTTTATGAAAAAGGTTTTCCCCCTGTATGCAATCCCCGTGTTGATCATTTTGCTTGGTCTGTCATCATGCAATACAGGCTATCGGGCTGATATTCAACATTTATTATCACCGGCGGCCCTTCCATACCTGAAAAACAGCAAGCTGATCCAGGTTTCAAGTTCCGATTCTTCAGGTGGCAACAATGACAGGGTCAGCATTGCTCCAGGTAAAAAACTCACCATTTTCGACGTAGAGGGTCCGGGGATGGTTGTACGGATGTGGTTTGCTATTAATTCCAGTGATCCCTATTTTCTCCGACGCATCGTGATCAGGATATACTGGGATGACGAATCAAAGCCCTCTGTGGAGGCGCCGATTGGAGATTTTTTCGGATCCGGCTTTAAGTATCGTCCATATATTTCGCAATACCTCGGCATGACCAGCGGGGGATATGTTTGTTATTTCCCAATGCCTTTTGAAAGATCGGCGCGTATCGAGATTACCAATGAAACAAGGCATGAGATATATGGTTTTTATTACCAGATAGATTACCAAAAATTCGAAGGTGCCCTGGAGTCGGATGTTGCCTATTTTCATGCACAATGGAACCGGAGCATCCGTACCAATTACGATTCTAACTTTGTCATTCTGAAGGCCGAAGGAAAAGGACATCTGGTAGGCGTAAATCTAAGTGTGCAATCGTATGACGGAAAACTTGGATTTCTGGAAGGTGATGAAATGATTTATGTTGATGGGGAGAAAAGGCCATCTATTCGAGGAACAGGCACCGAGGACTATTTTTCGGGTGCCTGGTATTTTAACAATGGTGAATTCGCCGGCCCATACAGTGGCCTGATTTATAAAAATGACACCCTGGGGCAAATTTCGGCCTACCGGCTAAACATTGTGGATCCTGTGCCATTTAGAAAAAATATAAAAGTTACCATCGAGCATGGTCATGGAAATCAGGATGTTGCCGATTACAGTTCCATGGCGTACTGGTACCAGATGGAACCTCACAAACCTTTTGCACCATTTCCAATTGCCGGTCAGCGGATTCCTTTGCGAATCGTAAAACCCGTGCGGATGTACGAAGCCGAAAAACTAAAGTTTAAGCTCGAAGGTTTGAAATCGACAGTTGTGGATATGTCAAATGATGGACCTGAATGGGGTGAGAACAAACAAATATTGATAGAAGCGCACGACAAATCATCATTTGGCCTTGACCTGAACGGGCTGCGGGAGGCTGTGTACGATATGAACCTCTATTATTCAAAAGGTCCGGATTATGGAAACGCCGATATCTATGTTAATAACTTTAAAGCTGGTACCATTGATGGATATTCGCCTCATATATTGCCAAACGGAAAAGTGTCGCTTAAAGATTTAAAGGCATTGAAAGGTGCAGTGGAATTTCGATTTGTTGTTACCGGCAAAGATCCATTGTCGAAAGGTTTTTTTGTAGGTCTCGACGGAATAAGTATGGAGCCCAAGCGGGTTTATATTCCAGAATGGTATATTTTAGGCCCGTTTCAGAATCCACGAAAAATCGGCGCAAATCGCCGTGGACTTGATTCTGTTTACCTGCCCGAAAAAATGGTCGACCTGCAGAAAGATTACCACGGTGCAACAATGAAGCCCATTCGGTGGAAATTCGAGGAGACTCCGGAAAACGGTTGTTTTTCGTTTACAGATAAAATTCTTCCCAGAGAAATGGTTGTTGCCTATGCTGTTACCTATGTCTTTTCTCCCGACAGCCGCAAAACAATCCTGTTTGTTGGAAGTGATGACGGTTGTAAAGTGTTTTTCAACGACAAAGAGGTTTACCGGTATCTGGGCGAGCGTATTGCCGAACCCGATCAGGCCGAGATTGAATTATCGATGAAACCCGGTTGGAATAAACTATTATTGAAAATAGAGAACAATTTTGGCGCATTCGCTTTCTATGCGAGACTTTTAAACACTGATAACAAGCTGGTAGTGAGTGCAAATCGGAACACTGTGCCGGAAAAGAAAAATGATACGAAATA
>DYQT01000178.1 GCA_020719165.1 Draconibacterium orientale
TTTTTACGATCGCCAGCCCTAACCCGGTACCCCTGCCCGATTTATTGTTTTCTACCTTATAATACCGGTCGAAAATTTTAGGCAGTTCATCCTGCTCAATTCCCTGGCCCGTATTCATTACACTTATATTAACTTGTTTGCTGACTTCCTCCATTTTGATTTTAACCTTTCCATTTTCCGGAGTATAGTTTAGGGCATTGTCAATCAGATTCTGAAGGACTCTTTCAATCAAGGCAATGTCTGCGCACACAACAGGCATTTTAAAAGATAAGTCAGTTTCAAGTTCAATATTCCTCTCCAGTGCCAGAAGCTTATACTTACGGCTCATGTCCTGAAAAAGATCGAACACAAAGTACGATTCCATTTTTGGTTTGATCTGCCTTGATTCAAGTTTTGAAAGTTCAAAAAGATCGGTCATTAATCGCTTCAGCCGCTCGGTACTTTTGTTAACGGTCTGCAAATACTCCCGCTGCTTTTGAGCGTCCAGGGTATCATGCTTCATAATCATGGTTTCGATGTAGCCATGTATAATGGATATAGGGGTACGTATATCATGCGAAATGTTGGCAATCAAGTCACGCCTGAGTTTGTCTACCTCTTTAAGTTCTTCCATGTTTCTCAGTATAGTGTCAGCCATGGTGTTGACAGTTTCAGCCAACTGGGCCAGTTCTCCTTTTGAGCGGATCGGTATGCGTGCTTGTAAATCACCTTCGCTGAATTTCTTTACTGTTCCAATAATATCACGAAGCGATTTCGTCAATAACCAAAGTATTAATTAACCAATAATAAGCGTGGCTACTAACGTGATGGCAAATGACTGAACTCCTATTTTCAACAGGTAACTATCTTGAAGGGCAGCGGCAATATTTTCCGACTCTTCGCTCATCAACACCATGTAAACAAGCCCAGATGTTTCTCCTTTTCGTGCACCGGTGTGGCAGAAAAAATTATTGATTTACCCGGATTGCGCGGATCATCACCATAGACCAGGGATTTACCTTTTGTTTCAAGAAATGCTTTGATGGGTTCAACGGAGACATACTGAAGTTTCACTTTTTTATCGAGTACAACAAAGGATAGTATCTTTCCCTGCGGGTCAATGATGAGGTTGGATGCCAGCATCACTTCGTCGCGGGAAAGCTCGGGCAACGCATCCAGCGGCGCAAAGCGCGTTGCAACAGCCCCGTCCTCATCCGCCAGGATCGGGAAGGAAAGATTGTAGCGATCTCTTAATTTTTGCGCAATCAGCTCCTTCGGCTCCTTCACGTCAATGACCAGCACTTGTACATTTTTGTCTTTATAGTCCATGTGCAGTTGTTCTAAGTGAGGCGCCTCCGCGTTGCAGAAAGGACACCACGTTGTAGCAAAGTGGAGTACGATATATTTTCCTTTCAATGAATTGGAACTGATAATGTTACCCGCTATATCGGGGAGGTTGAATTCGGGAGCGGTCTCCCCTACTCCAAAGTTCGTTTCGTCAACCCGGATCGCAGGTTATGCGTACCAGGAAGCCCCAAATGCATAGCAGTTATAATAAAATATTGCCCATATCACCATGACTGCCTGAGTAATGAGTGTCTTTTTCATTGTCTTGCCTTTTTGCAGCAGCCACCGGACAGTTTAGCCTGTCCGGCAGCATGATGCAGGTTCAATTTTGTTAAATCACATTCAATTTCACAGATACCGGAACCGGCTTGCTGACAATATCCAGCACCGGAGAGGTTTTCCGCACATAGGCAAGCAACTCCTCCAGTTTGTTCGCTGGCGCATCGGCATCGAGATTGACCTTCACGTTGATCTTCCTGTAACCTGGGCGCACTTCTTCGGACAAACCGAGAAAGGCGTGCAAGTCCAATTCACCGTCAAGGTCAAAGCTCAAAGCGTTGATTTTGATGCCCATAGCTGAGGCATTGTACACGACACCCACTGACATGCAAGATGCCAAGGCATGCAACACCGCTTCAACGGCATTTGGACCGTGGTTTTCACCCAATAACACACCCGGCTCATCCCCTTCCAAAATGAAAGGCTTTGCCCTCGAAGTGTCTTCCTGGGTTGCGCCATAGAAATCCTTGATAGTGGTTTTGCAATGACCGCCTTGGATCCATTTTGTGTGAGACCTGAATTTGAACATTGCGATATCCGCATTGGCCTTCACGGCGTCAATGGTTCCCAGGAGTTGTTCTACATTAACTCCGTTTACATTTTTGATTACTGTTTCCATGATTGAATAGGTTTAAAGGTTAATAAATGAAATTATTTGTGACGAAATTGATCCGTGCGATACTGCATTAAGCTGGGTTAATAAAGAGCTTATGATCACATTTGTTTCCATTAGAATAGCCGACATGCTAATTCAATTTGCCGCCAGTTACCAATCGGGCCTCAAACGGGATGTTTTTCCTTTTTCCGGGAAACCTTTCATTCAAAATCGAATCTACCTCGCTCTTGATACTGGAAACGATCGTATTGTCCTTTTCTTTAAGAGCCATTACCACCGGTGGCACAACAGCAGTTAAAAAATTCCAGTATTCATCGACCGAATCACAGGCCATCATTCCTTTGATCTCCGTTTCCATTATGCCTGAAAATCCAGCTTCTTTAAACAAGGCAGTTACACATCCCGACCTGGCGCACCGGAACAAGCCGGGGGCATCTTTCGGTACCTCAGATAGCTCCACATGTCGGCTGATGACTCCCATCAGTGCAGTTATCCAAGGGTTGTTTTCCGGCCCTGCCCAAACCGTTACGGCTATCCTGCCTCCGGGTTTCAAAACCCTGTACATTTCATGGGCAGCCATTTGCATATCAGGGAAAAACATGAAACCAAGCCGACAGCTTATCGCATCAAACGAAGCGTCATCGAATGGCAACTCGCAGACATCAGCAGTTAAAGTATGAAAATTGTTAAGTTTTTTATGTGAAGATTTTTCCTTTGCAATCTGTAACATTCCTTCAGCCAAATCAGTAGCCGTGACAAATCCCTGATGGACGATAGAGGCAGCAGTCATCCCGGGCTCACCGGTTCCGCAGGCTATATCCAGCACATGGTCATCAGGTTTCAGCCTTAGCGATTCGATGATCCGCACTGCCTGGCTGTGCAGGAAGCGCATAGTAAAGTCATCCCATCTTTTCCACCCTTGTGAAAATGAATTCCAAGACTGCTTTTGTTTCTCTCTGATTTCAATTTGATATGTTTCCATGACAGGGTTAATTTTATTGGTTATAAGTTGCGTTTTACTTTTTCATTGCCAGTAAGGAAATGCTTTCAATACCATAATCTCTGGATGCCCCTTTAGCGCTGTTTGACAAAAATTCATACGGATTCTTTTTCACCTCCATCACCCTCAATCCGGATTCTTCTATTAAGCTGTAATAATCATCTTTTTGCATGGCGCCCCCGATACAAGCCGCCCATAAGGTGGCATTACAACTGATGCTTTCTGGCAGTTTCACGCTTGTGACAATGTCCGACAGAACCAACCTACCCCCAATTTTCAGCACGCGGGCAGCTTCCTGAAACACCCTCGCCTTGTCACCGGAAAGATTGATGACACCATTGCTGATGACAGCATCAGCTGATCCATTTTCCAACCTCATGTTTTCAATATAGCTTTCAATAAAGTTTGCCTGCCTGAATCCATAATCGACACTCAGCTTTCTGGCTTTTGATAATTGCTCACTGGTCATGTCAATACCGATGACCTTTCCGGCTTTGCCGACCTGGAATGCGGCGAAGAACACATCCATACCTGAACCGCTACCAAGGTCAACCACAAACTCACCTTCCTGCAGTTGGGCCAGGTCGAAATGATATCCCACCCCTGCAAAAGATTCTATAGCCGGCACAGGTAACTCATCTAGAATCGCTCCCGGATAGCAAAGACGTTCGGCCAATCCCCTCCCCATTTCAAAGTGGTACGTCACTTCCGGATGCAAGGCTACTTCACGGTACATGTTCTTAACTCTTTGCTCCAGTTCCTGTCTGTTCACTTGTCTTTGCGTTTCTACAGCCGTTTTCATTTGTCTTGTTTGTATTTTAGTATTAGATTACTAATGACATGCTTGTTCTTTTCTTAAAAAATTGTCCTTGAATGTCATGGCATCGATGACAAAAGTAAATTGGGTACAGAATTTTGGATATAAGCATTGTTTCAAAAGCATTAAGCTTTGTTGCAGTAGCGTTAATCATTGTTGCAAAGGTGTTAACTGAGGTTGCATTACAGTGCGTAATCAATTGAATTACAATATCATGTATGTGGGAAGACATACATGGACTTTTTTTGGAATGGAATGGTTGTAATGAAGTTCCTATTTGAGGGGCTGATTATTTGGAGAAAAGCGATTGACTTGGCAAAGGATATTAATGCAGTATCTGGGAAATTTCCTCAAAAGAGCAGTACATACCTTCCCCCTGAATCCAACGAACTCCGGATTCCAAAATACTAGAAAGCCCGGGAGGTTTTCAATTGGCCAACGTGGGGCCTGGGAAGTTTAATGGTTTAGCAACACGGTCAATGGCGCAAGTACCTATCATCTACTCGCTTAAAGCACGAAACCGTTCGCACATTCCATAATTTCAAAAACTTTTATAGATTGGTGTAGTTAGGTGAATATATTGACTGCCTTAAAAAAACCGGATTAGTATGAAATGGAAGTTGGGAATTCCTGACATTGGACTTTTAACCATGAAATCCCCTTTCAAAAAGTTCTTAACCTTAGGTCATCACATAAATGACTCTGATGAAGAAAGGTTGAAGAAGTCCAGTTTGCTCGTTATGTCGGGACCATTTGCAGTCGCGGCACTGGTGTGGGGACTGCTGTACTTTGCCAATGGACTGGTAATCCCCGCATCAATTCCTTTCAGCTATGGTGTGCTTTCGGTAGCAAGCATAATCAGCTTCAGTTTCACAAAGAAGTACAAGTTTTTTCGAAGCAGCCAGCTTTTTCTCATTCTCATTCTGCCGTTTGCCCTGCAAATCAGTCTGGGTGGATTTGTTCCGAGCAGCGCGGTAATATATTGGGCGATCATCGCTCCTGCCGGAGCCATGTTCTTCGATAGCATAGAGAGATCGGCGTATTGGTTTGCGGCTTATTTGTTGCTGATAGTGACCGCCTATTTTGTCAATGACATTATCCCGGGATATGTTGACTGGAACTTGACGGAGGAATTCATCAACGCACTGTTCCTGATGAATATCATCGGGGTGTCGAGTATTGTGTTTGGCATCCTGTATTATTTCGTAAGCACTATCACTAGCCTGAATGCGGATATAGAAAAGAAAAACATCGACTTGAAAGAGCAATCGGAAAAACTCAGGGAGATGGACACAATTAAGTCGCGTTTTTTCGCCAACATCTCTCATGAATTCAGAACGCCGCTTACACTCATCCTTGGCCTGATCAAGAAGCGAATGGACGTGCCTGGGAGTCAGCTGGATCCGAAGGACACGGATATCATGTACCGCAACGCTCAACAACTTCAGCAGCTGATCAACCAATTGCTTGACTTGTCGAAACTGGAATCCGGTGAATTGCCGCTCCGGACTGCCAAGAGTAATATGATCGCCTTTGCCGCTAACCTTATAGCACAATTCGAATCACTGACGGAATCGAAAAAAATAACTCTGACTTTTAACGGGAATAAGCTGAGCGCACGACATACCTACCCTGCCATCGAGTTATACTTTGACCATGAAAAACTACAGAAGGTTTTGATGAACCTCTTTTCCAATGCGGTAAAGTTCACGCCTGAAAACGGAAAAATCGCCGTGGAAGTAAAAAATGATAGCACGAAGGAGAATGTGATGATCAAAGTATCGAATACCGGTGACGGCATTCCCGAAGACAAACTGCCCTATATATTTGACCGTTTCTTCCAGGTGGACAGCGGCAGTAACCGAAAATATGACGGCACAGGTATCGGCCTTGCACTGGTGAAGGAACTGGTGGAACTGCATCACGGAACAGTCTGTTCGGAAAGCAATTTGGGAGTGACCTGCTTCACAGTTCAGTTGCCAAAGGATGAAGGATATTTAAAAAAGGAAGAAAAGGTTGCGACCACAGGTAGAGAAACAGATGTGGGTAGCGGAATGAACGAAGTGGGATGCGAGTTTACAGAAATAGTAAACGAAAAGATTGAATCGGATGATGACGAACGGTTGGAGATATTGATAGTGGAAGATAACAGCGATCTGCGCTCATTTATTAAAGATATGCTTCAAAAAGATTATCATGTGATAGAGGCAGTTGACGGGCAGGACGGTTTTGACAAAGCCGAAGCCGCAGTCCCCGACCTCATCCTCAGCGATGTGATGATGCCGCGCATAGATGGTTTCGACCTGTGTAAACAATTAAAAGCCAACGAAAAGACCAACCATATCCCCGTGATCCTGTTGACAGCAAAAGCTTTGCTGGAAAACAAACTCGAAGGACTTGAACTTGGCGCTGATGATTATCTGGTCAAGCCGTTTGATGAAAATGAATTGAAGGCGAGAATAAAAAACCTCATCGCGATTCGCGCTAAGTTGCAAAAGAAATTCCAGGGAGCATCATGGCAAAATCCTGCGACGGTTAAGGTAGCTTCAGTATATCAAAAGTTTTTGGAAGACCTGAAAAAAGTGATCGAGAAAAATATTGACAATGAGTTGTTCGGTGTGGATGACCTGGGAAAACCAATGGCAATGAGTCGTTCACAAATACACCGAAAGCTAAAAGCCCTGATCGACCAGCCAGCTACCACTTTCATTCGCAACTACCGCCTCCACCGTGCAGCGGACCTGTTAAAACAGGACGCGGGCAATGTCACCGAAATTGCCTATCAGGTTGGTTTCAACAGCCAGACGTATTTCAGCTCTTCGTTTGCTGAGCTGTTTGGGTGTTCGCCCAGTGAGTATAAGAATCGACCGGGCTAATCAGTTCCCTGGGTGTACCCGTTAGGCAACCGACATTGGTTGACTACAACTCCACAAATTGAAACCAGGCTCCGGTCGATTTTGAAGTTGCGCTATCAGCAAATCCTACCAAAACTGCAAAACCAAAAAATACTATTTTCGGTACGATTTCAATCCCATCCGTTCTTGGATTTGAAACTCTACTTTAGAGTCACAAGTTACAGTGAATTTGTCGGTTAAAACTTCCTGTACTCCCCTTCCAAAAATTGATTAGCCTCAGTTTCTGCGAATTGTGCCGTGGCGGTATCCCAATGAAGAGTCTGATTTGGGAATCGGCCGGCGATTACACCAAGCAGGATTGTCTCCGTCAGACGTGAAGCATAGGAAAAAGGCGCTGTGGTCG
>DYQT01000179.1 GCA_020719165.1 Draconibacterium orientale
TAACACTGAACTGATATGGTTTACGAAGTTTCAAATCTGGCTATTGCTATTTTTCTCTTTATTGTCGGACTGGTATTGGGGTTGTCTTTTTATTTTGCCAGGAAAACAAAATCAGCCGCCAGCTATTATGCCGCCGGGGGTAACATCCATTGGGCTGTAAACGGAATTGCCTTTGCCGGCGATTACCTGTCTGCAGCCTCTTTCCTGGGAATTTGCGGCATGATCGCCTATTCCGGTTATGATGGGTTTTTATATTCCATCGGATACCTGGCCGGCTGGGTCGTTGCGCTGTTCCTTGTTGCCGAGCCGTTGAAAAAACTTGGGAAATATACCTTTGCAGACGCATTGGATGCCAAATTCAATGCAAAGTCCATTAAGCTCGCCGCCTCGATCAGCACGCTGATCGTATCGGTATTTTACCTTATCCCCCAAATGGTTGGCGCAGGTGACCTTGTGGTTCCGTTACTTGGACTGCCGCATTGGATGGGAGTAGTCATTGTTGGTTCGATCGTAATATTTATTGTTGCCACCGCGGGAATGACCTCAACCACTTACGTTCAGTTTATCAAAGGAGCTTTGCTGGTTATATTCTCCACTATTCTCACCATTTATATTTTAAACAATGGATTAACGCTGACCCCGAATGAGCATTATCACAAATTTGCCAAACTGGAGGCTGTTGTCACCAACGATACAGTTGTCAGTGTTCCTGACTCTTCATATACCGTTAAAGCAATTAAGGTCTTGGATAATCTGGTCTTTGTGAAAGTTGAAAAAGCGGGTGCAACAGGTTGGTTTAAGCTAACGAAAAAAGAGGATAGTGCCGTTCTTGATGAAATGCTGTTTACAACAGTAACTGCCAATGGTGAAAAATTATATAACGGGGCACCGAAATCAGAAAAGAAATTCTACCAGGTGGGGCATTTGAGCAAAATAGTTGTTGACGGAAAAGAAGTTGACAAAACAGGTGCAGTAGGTCCCTTCCAATTTATTAAAACCATTGAGAAAAGTGAGGTGGTAAGATTCTCTAAAAAGGCGTTTACCGATGGCGACGATAAGGTAACCGTATGGTATCAGAAGCCAACCAAAGGCGAAGACATAATGAAACCGGGATTGCTCTACAAGCTTTCAAAAGCCGCGGGAGCAACCTTCTGGGATAAACTTAATTTCCTGTCGCTAATGCTTGCCTTGTTTTTGGGAACTTCGGCTTTGCCTCATATCCTGATTCGGTATTATACAGTTCCGAGCCAGCGGGCTGCACGTAAATCAACCATTGTTGCTATTGCCGCAATCGGGTTCTTTTATGTGTTAACCCTCTACATGGGACTGGGTGCGATGATTAACGGCGTACTTGATGTGGAAAGCAGTAACATGTCGGGCCCGCTGTTGGCCAAGACTTTCGGAGTTGGTCTCTTTTCCATCATTTCAGCCATTGCATTTGCCACGGTATTGGGAACGGTCAGCGGACTGATTGTTGCATCATCAGGAGCCATCGCACACGACTTCATCGACAAGTATTTACAAGTTGAAATGACCGATAAGGGCAAGGTAAAAGCCGGAAAAATAGCCGCTTTTTGTGTTGGAATTTTCGCAATAATCCTGGGCATTTTATTTCAGGGAATGAATGTCTCATTCTTAGTAGGACTTGCATTTGCCGTTGCTGCATCTGCCAATCTTCCGGCCATTCTGTTTCTTCTGTTCTGGAAGAAAACAACGGCCAAGGGGATCGCCTGGTCAATTTTTGTCGGTATCATTTCATCCATCGGGATCATCTTATTCTCACCCACGATGTATGAAAAATACGGACTTGTGCCCAAAGATGCCCTGATTCCACTGGATAACCCCGGAATTATTTCCATCCCACTATCCGTCATCACCCTGATCATCGTGTCGTTGTTGACACAGAAGGATAATTCAACAAAAGACTTTAGCAGGTAGTCCTTATTAACAACTCTAAAACAAATCAACATGGGAAGATATCTTTGTTTTTTCATTTTAATGCTGGCCACCGCTACAATCTTGAACGGCCAGACAGCTGATCCTAAATCATCTAATCAGGAGGTAAAAAAAACACCCGAAGAGAAGAAACCCCCAATGTTCGGCATTACCTTTTCCGGATTTGTTAAGACCGACATATTTTTTGATTCCCGCCAGACTGTTTCTGCCCGTGAAGGTCATTTTCTACTGTTTCCCGAAAATGAGAAACTGGATGCTGAAGGGGCAGACATCAATGCTAAAGCCAGTTATAATTTTCTGTCGATCCAAACACGGGTTGCTGGTTCCATATCCGGACCGGATGCATTGGGCGCCAAAACATCTGCTTATATCGAAGCAGAATTTTTCGGAAATATCAATCCGAACATCAATACTTTCCGGCTCCGTCATGCATGGATCAAATTGGCCTGGCCTAAAGCGGAACTACTGACCGGACAATGGTGGCACCCCATGTTTGTCCCCGAATGTTCGCCCGGAACAGTATCTTTTAATACCGGCGCACCTTTTGTGGTTTTTTCGCGCAACCCACAGATTAAATTCACCCGGTCGTTCGGAAAAATCAAAATCATGGCAACTCTGCTATCTCAGGTTGATTTTGTGAGCGACGGGCCAGATGGCCCGAATGCAAAGTACTTAAGAAACTCTGTTCTGCCTGAAAGTAATCTCACAATCCAGTTTGCCATTAAAAATGCTGCAAAAGGAACCGAATTCCTGATTGGTGCCGGTATCAATTACCAGCTACTTACCCCCCGCCTGTCAACAGTTGTTACCCTGAAGGAGGCATATGACGAGGTGGACACCGTCACCAACAAAATCGCACATCACGATGCAATTACAGCTACTTATAAAACCAATTCCACTTCATCGGCCATGGCGTATAACCTATACACCAAAATTCAGCTTCAAAAATTAACCTTCAAACTCGGTGCTGAATATGGCGGAAACAATAATGCCTACAACATGCTGGGCGGGTATGCCGTTAAATCAGTTATGGATGCAACTAAAAATATGGTTGACTATGCCAATATCCGGTCGTTTGCTGCATGGGTTGATATTCAAACCAATGGCAAGCGCTGGCAGCCGGGACTTTTTGCTGGGTATGGGAAAAATCTTGGCGCAGAACAAGATATTAAAGGCCCCTTATATGCAAGAGGAAGCAACATCGATTACGCTTACAGGGTCTCTCCACGACTTGTTTTCAATGTCCAAAAACTGAGACTTGCCGCTGAAGTTGAATATACTGCAGCGGCTTACGGAAAAACCAATGGTGAGGGCACCGTTTACGATGCTAAGGAAATCGGTAATCTGAGGTTTCTAATAGGGGTATATTATTTCTTTTAGAAAAAGATAAAATGCAAAGTGTAGAATTCGGGTTGACGAGCCTTTCGTTTTACACTTTGCATTTTTATTTTATAATTTACATTCCATATCTTTCAATAATCTCCTGTTTGCTCTTGCCTAAAATGTCGTACTTCTGGCCAACCTTTCTGAAGGCTTCAAGGGCTTTTTCGAGATGGTGAATTTCGTGGCCGGCCGAAATCTGGGTGCGGATCCGTGCCTGTCCCTGGGGAACTACCGGGAAGAAGAACCCGATGGCATAAATGCCCTCGTCATACAAATCGCGCGACACATCCTGGGCCAGTTTTGCATTGAAGAGCATCACCGGAACAATGGGGGTGTCGCCTGCCTTGATGATCAATCCGGCATCGATCAACCCTTTACGCCAGAAAGCAGTGTTGCTTTCGAGTTTGTCGCGCCGGTCGGTTGAGGCAGAAAGAATTTCAAGAACCTTGATGACCCCTGCAACCACGGGTGGTGCAATGGTATTGGAGAACAGATAGGGGCGCGCTTTCTGACGGCACATCTCTACCAGCTCTCTGCGACCGGAAACACATCCGCCGGAGGCGCCGCCAAGCCCTTTACCAAAGGTGGTGGTCAGAATGTCAATTTTCCCCATTACACCGCAATGTTCATGGGTTCCACGACCGGTTTTTCCGATAAACCCGCTGGAATGGGAATCATCCACAAACAACAGCGCGTCATATTTTTCGCACAACTCAACCATTTTATCCAGTTTGGCAGTATCGCCATCCATGGAGAAAACACCATCGGTGATCACACATTTGAGTCGTTTGTCGTTGTGCAGTTGCAATTTCTCCTCCAGATGCTCCATGTCGGAATGTTTGAAGGTGTCGTGCATGGCGCTGCATAAACGGATTCCGTCGATGATGGAGGCATGAACCAACCTGTCGGAAATCATCACATCATCCTTGGTGAGAATTGCTTCAAATACCCCTGCATTGGCATCCATGCAGGAGGGAAAGAGAATGGTGTCTTCCGTTCCAAGGAATTTGGTAACCATCTGCTCCAGGGTGCGGTGAATATCCTGGGTTCCGCAGATAAAACGTACCGACGACATTCCATAACCATGAGAATCAAGCCCTTGATGGGCAGCTTTAACTACCTCGGGATGGCTCGACATGCCCAGGTAATTGTTTGCACAAATGTTGATAACCTTTTTAATCGGAGCGCCGGCGGGGAATTCAACTTCGATATCGGCAGCCTGGGCTGAGTGAATGTAGCGTTCTGTTTTGAACAAACCGGCATTTTGCAACCCGGTGAGGATTTCGGAATACATTCCGCGTGTTTTATCGGTGTAGGCCATTTTTACCTCCTTATTTTACATATTCCCTGACAAGTGCACAAATTTTGTTCACCGAGTCGAAAGCTTCCGGAGTTGCCTTATCATCGGGAATGGAGATGTTGTATTTATTCTCCAGAAACCTTTTCAATGAAACCATTGAAAAACTGTCGACAATGCCGCCTGAAATCAGCGGAGAGTCGTTGGTTAATTCGGTGTCGTCCTCAACATATTCTTTGATCACATACGCTTTGATAATTTCCTGCATTTCGTCCATGTTTTGTTTCTCCTATACTTTATGATTAGTGAATATTTGGTGTAATGATTCTGTTTTTCAGTTCGATATTCAAAATTCGATATTCGATATTCATTTTTTAATCATTCTCCAGCGTCGACGTATCCCCGATCTCCTCTCCCCACTCCTTGGCGTGCAGGATTCGGCGCATGATTTTCCCACTGCGGGTTTTCGGAAGGTTATCGATGAACTCTATCTCCTGGGGCATGGCCAGCGGCGACAGTTTTTTGCGTACAAAATTCATGATGTCGAGGTCGAGGTCTTTGCTTCCCACAAATCCGGGTTTCAGGGTAACAAATGCTTTCACCACCTCCATATTAACGAAATCGGGTTTGGCAACTACAGCCGATTCGGCCACGGCCGGATGCTCGAGCAGTGCCGACTCTACTTCAAACGGACTTACCAGGTGACCACCGGTGTTGATCACATCATCGTCGCGACCCACAAACCAGAAATAGCCTTCGTTGTCGATGCTTGAACGGTCGCCGGGCAGGTACCATCCGTTTTGAAATTTCTTGTTGTAGGTCTCCTCATTGCGCCAATAGGTGCGCATCATAGAGGGCCAGCCGGGTTTAATGGCAATCAAACCGATTTTTCCCGTTTCGCCAAATGGCTCAAAAGTTTCGGAGTCGATTACTGTGGCAGTAATTCCCGGGAAAGGTTTTCCCATGGAGCCGGGTTTGATTTTCATGCCGGGGAAGTTGGTAATCATCATCGACCCGGTTTCGGTTTGCCAGTAGGTATCGAGAAAAGGTTTACCAAATACTTTTTCCGACCATATCACCGCTTCGCTGTTGAGTGGTTCCCCAACGGAAGCCAGGTGCCTGAGTGATGAGAGGTCATATTTTTTAATCACTTCATCTCCGGCTTTCATAAGCGAACGGATCGCAGTAGGCGCCGAATACCACATGCTTATTTTGTGTTTTTCGATGAAACGGTACCAGTTGTCGGCTGAAAAACCGGCATCAAGCACACATTGGGTTACTCCATTGCTGAAGGCCCCGATTATTCCGTAGGATGTGCCGGTAACCCATCCCGGGTCGGCCGTACACCAATAGATATCGGTATCGAGCAGATCGAGCACCCATTTTGAGGTGAGATATTGTGAAATCAGCGAATAATGCACATGTTTCACACCCTTTGGCTGGCCTGTCGTTCCAGAAGTGTAATGCAGTACCGACGGAGATTCGGCATAGGTGGGATGGATTTCAAACCGGTCAATTTTCTCGGATTTTTCCATGTCAAACGCAACTTCGCGGTCGAGAAGCGGTTTGGCCGGGTCGGCATCTACAATGATCATGTGTTTGAGATACGGCATCTTTTCCATGATTTTCCGAACCTTGGGCGCGTGCTTTTTTTGGGTAATGATCGCCGTTGTTTGTGCGTTGTCGAGGCGCACAAAAAGAGATTCATCCCCAAATGCAGAAAACAAGGGCTGGGCAATGCCTCCCATTTTTAAAATTCCAAGGAAGCCGATATAGAGTTCCGGAATTTTGTCCATAAAGAGACAAACACGGTCTTCCGGTTTTATTCCGAGGCTTTGCAGGAAAGTGGCAATCGTGTTGCTGTTAAGCCGAAGGTCGTTGTATGAATACCGTTTTTCAATGCCGGTTGATCCCTCCCAGATCAATGCCGGTTTTTCAGCCTTGCCCATCTGGCAAATGCGGTCGGAACAGTACCATCCGATGTTGATGATGTTACCCGGCTCATAATCCAGCTCTTTTTCGGCAAGTGTCCATTCAAAATTTTTAATGCGTTCGTCGTACGATCCGATGTTTGACATAGGTCAGAAATTAAGGGATAAATAGCGAAATTTGATTTGGTTTGGCAGTTTCACATTCGAGAATTACAACAGCAGTAGCCATCTCTTTTAGATGCGATAAAGATACATGTATTTTTGAAATTGACAAATCTGCAATTAATTCTTTTGCCTTCCCGGAAACCCTGATAAAGGGTTTTCCAAGTTCATCATGATACACCTCGATATCGGCGAAACGGATGCCAAAACGCCAACCGGTTCCAATCGCTTTCAGGAAGGCTTCTTTGGCTGAAAACCGCGCAGCATAATTTTCGAATTTATGTTTTTTGGTTTCACAGTAGGCAATTTCTCCAGGGGTAAAAATTTTATCCCTGAATCCGACATCACGCTCCATCACCTTTTCGATGCGTGAAACCTCGATGATGTCTGTTCCTGTTCCATAGATCATAGCAGGGTGCAGATTACATTTTCTTATATTTGATTGTTTCAGTTTATGTTGCGATCTGACACCCTGTCGATTTTTTCAGAAAATATTATTTTACCGGGTAAAGACCATTTTATTAACCTTCACATAGGTATCGGTTCCATTTTCGAAAATAA
>DYQT01000180.1 GCA_020719165.1 Draconibacterium orientale
GTAAAAATACCCCCGTTTGCGGAAAGAATACTACCGGAAGTCCAATCATAAGTGGCGCATGTAACCACAGGGCCATTGATGACTACCAGACCCGTTGTCTTGTTCACCTCCAGAATGTTGAATTCTTCACCCTCATTAAACGTTTGAACACCAGGGCCATTAAAGATCACCCGGCTGGATCCCTCTGTAAAGGCGCCTGTTCCGGCCATATTGATCCAACTGCCGCCAACCATTATGGTATTGCTGCCGGCATTAAATTCACCTGAATTAATCCATATTCCGCCTTTTAAATTGAGGATATTGGTATAGGTGTTTACAATAGTGACCGTGCCTGTTTGGTAGAATTCAAGGTTGTTAAAGTAGTCGCTTCCATTGGGCGTGATTGTTTGGGAAGCGCCATTCAGGTTCACTCTTCCGGCATTACACTGAAAAACACCACTCCCCAAAATGTTCCCCTTTATGTAAATGGTTTGACTGCTGGAGGAGATAAACTTTGAATTCACGAGGGTTGTGAATGACCCATTTACCTTGAGGGGTTGTGTTGACAAATCGGAGAATTCGACTGCATACATACTTGTTTTATTGGTAATTAGATTCCAGAAGGAGCAAGTTGCCGAATAACTTTTGATATATTTATTGGCAGCCCCCTTGAAATATACGGAACCATCCCCCAATTGTGCGTTTGCTCCGGCATTGAAATTCCAGTGGCCATAAATGTAAATAACATTATTTGCAGTAATGGATGCCGATGATCCCGAATTCCAGTCAATATCACCCTGAACGATAAACTGGCTTGCCGCATTGTTCATAGCCAGCGTTCCGTTAACCGCCACACTCCCGGCAACCTGAAGAATGGCATTGCCAATGGTAAGTGATCCGGTTAATGTTAAATTGTTGCAATTCCCAACTCCTGAGCCTAAAACGGGCATATTCGGAACGCCTGCAGGTATGGTTACATTCGTTGAAGCTGTAGGTATCGCATTGTCGTCCCAGTTCCCCGTCGTGAACCAGTTGGTCGATACGGCGCCGGTCCATAAACCGGGCTGGGTGAAGGTCCAGTCGAAACGGTTATATGGATCACTTTCGTGAGCAGCGCCGGAATATGCGCCGGTAGCATCCTTGAAAATGATGCGCCCGGCATCATTATTTTTCCACACATTGTGATACAGTGCTGCCATGGGAAAATTTGCTCCCCTGATCGTTAATTCCTGGCTATTGCCGATGATCATGAATCTGTCAACCCCATATTGGAAGGTGCACTGATCAAACGGGTTCAAAGGGTCAATGATGGCAGTTGCCCAGATATTTACCCCATGATTGTACTCAAAAGTAGCGTATCTGGCAGAAATATTTCCATTTATCTGGATTTCAAAGTAAGAGGAGGCGCCATTACGGGTTACAATTGGTTTGCTTCCCGTTGACCCCAAAACTTTCAATGTGCCTCCATCACTCACTGTTAGCACTTTCCCGCCCGTAACCTTCAATTGTGAAGCATTTTCAATAAACAGAGTTCCCCCGCTGCTGATGTTAATGTTATTACCAGTGGATAAAATCTTCCCTGTCGCTTTTAAGATTCCGCTTTGAATTGTCAGAGGGCCATTTACGGTTGCACTGAGTCCCAGGGTAACGGTTTTAGCTATTGCTTTGTTGATGGTCAATCCCCACAAATTGCCAATATACATATTGAGTATGGCATCTCCTGCGCCATACATTTCTATTGTTCCGGCAGTTGGTGAAAAATCGCTGCGGTGGTTGTCGAAGCCGCCCTGGGTTTTGATAATGCCTCCGGTAATATTTGTGGCAAAAGTATAGGGGGGATTATCAACTATCTCAATTCCAAAAGGGGAAACATTCAAAACACCGCCACTCATGTTCACTGACGCATTTCCGCTGCCAGGCCACTGTGAAACAGCCCCCGAATTAACATTGAAGGTTCCTCCATAAATATAGAGGTTGCCCTTCAGGTTGGTAAGGCCACTGCCGTTGCCCAGGTTAATGATACCCCCATCATTCAGATAAAAATTACCTGCAATCCCGGCATCAGTCAGTAGCAGCGCGCTAAAAGTACCTTCAAGCACATCCACGGAACCTGCTGTCCAGTCATACTCATTACAGGAAACGGTATTGCCGGTAACACCGTTGTTGATTCGAAATGCACCTCCCAATACTTTATTTACCTCCAGTATGTTGAATGTTTCATCGGACAGGCAATACTGATGGTAATTGCCGCCGTTGAAAATTACCCTGCCGGTGCCTTCGACAAATGCTGCAGCTCCTGCATTGTTCGTCCAGTCCCGCTTAGCCTGTATGGTATAACCGTTTGGCTTAAACGTTCCCTGGGTAAGGGTAAAGTTTCCATTCAACACGATCAAGCTTGTCATATTAACTGTGGCTGTGAGCGGAGCATCTGCCAGAACTTCACCGGTTTCGCGATTTATAGTTTTTATAGCATTAGTAACCCCTGAGCCATTATCTGCCAGTGATTTGTTGATTTTGAGCGCATACAGCGCCGCTGTACCTACACAATAAAGGTCGGCATCTGTACTTCCTACCATTTCAATAGTTCCTCCGGTCGGATTAAAATCAGATCGGTAATTGGAAAATCCTTTTGCCGTTTTAATGGTGCCCCCGGTTATGTTAGAGGTCAGGGTCAGAGAGGCGTGAACTCTGATACCCTGGTCAGCAAAATTCAGGCTTCCACCACTCATGTTAAGGTAGGCATTATTATTATACGGCCAATAGCTCTGGTCGGTGCCTCCATATACATTGAAATTACCCCCTGAAATTGTCACATTGCCCGACAAGTCAACCAGATCGTTGTTGTTAGTGAGATTGATCGTTCCACCTGTTTGAAGTACATAGTTTCCAAAAATTCCATTGTCGTACAAATTCAGGGCTGTAAAAGTTCCAGCCTGAACTGTTATGCCCCCGGCTGTCCAGTTGTAGGTGTTACAGGTAACCGTGGCTGCCGCGTTGTTAACAACAAAGGCCCCATAAGGGTTGTTAACTTCGAGCACATTGAAATTTTCACTGTAATTGCAAAGATTATCCCAGGCGCCGGATGACGATCCAGGTGTTTTGTTTATCACAACCAGAAATACAACCCGGCCTGATCCTTCGATAAAATGATCGGGGCCGGCTGTGTTGATCCAGTCGCCGGAAACTGTCACTGTATAAGCTCCGGGGTTAAAGATTCCCGACTGGATCGTAAGGTCTTCGAGTACCGATACATCATTGTTCAGTGTGACTGTTGCCCCGCCATTGATCTTGAGTGAATTAAAGTAATCGCCAGTATTCACCTGGACTGCCTGTGTACCTGAAGCCTGCTCGAGGCTTACCGTGCCGGCGCTGAAATAAAAATTCCCTGAATTGGTGAGACTGCTCATTAAAATAGTGGTGATGTCGGCCTGACCATATAATTTATTGCCGGCATTCAGTACCAGCGAGCCATTGATTTTCAGGGTACTGGTTGAAGCGGAACTGATGTACACATAATAATCAGTATTTTTATTGATGTTCAGGTAAGAAAAGCTGCTGTTGCTGCTTTTACTTATAATGTAGCTGTGGGCGCTGCCATTAAAATAAACATCGCAATACCCCATATTGATGGCTGAACCGGTTGAAAACTCCCAATTTCCCGAAACCTGTATTCTGGAATTGTAATAGGTGGTAAGTGCCGAACCCGACGCCCAGGTGATATTCGAGGCATAAAGCCTTCCTGAAGTTGAAATTTGGCCTCCAATGCTTAAGGCACCCGAAATGGTAACATTGCCTGAGGCCGTGAGGACTGCACTGTTAAGTGATGTGGCACTGATGGTAAGCGTTGCTCCTGCGTTTATGGTAAGGTTGTTGCACACACCATTAAAGCCTGATAATGATGGCTGATTGGCTGGGGTTGAAGGAATAATAACGTTTTCCAGTGCAGTGGGAACGTGGTTCAATGACCAATTGGCCGTATTTGTCCAGCTTGTACTTGCAGAGCCATCCCAGGTATTCTGAGATTGACCGACATTGTAAACCTGCAGCAAAAAAATCATGGCAAAAAGCGTAATTAACTGTTTCATAGCGGAAATTTCAGTTATTTGGTTGACTTATTTGGAGACTTTGTTTGGTTATTTTTCATCAATTTCACTTTCATCTCAGCCTCTTTTAAGGCCCGAATCAGCTTCTTCAGCGCATCATTTTCCGACTTGCCCTCTTCAAGAATTTGCCTTAATTCGACATCTATGGTTTTTCGGTTTCTTGCCATGGAAAAAACGCAGTTAATTTCATTGCAAGGATAGTGTCTAAAATGTCATCTTGCAAATTATCGGATGATACAAAGATGATACAGGAGGGAAAAACGCAGTCACAATATTGATACAGAAACCACATAACACTGATTATCAATATATCAGGAAAGTAGAAAAAACATCCTCCGGTACACTGCATTCCTTCAGATCGACATCAGGCAGGTAACCAGATTCTCTTCACTGTTCGCGAGGTTCATTTTCCGACGCAGTCGCGTACGGGCAACATTTATGCTATGAACACTCTGATGGGTAATGGAAGCGATATCCTTGGTGGTCATGTTCAGCCGGAGGAAAGCACATAATTTACGCTCATTGGGAGTTAATTCCGGATACCGGTCATTCAATTTATCGTAAAAATCTTTGTGTACCTGTGTGAATCTCACTTCAAATTCTTTCCAGGTGTCATCCCTGCCATTGTTCCGGATTTTCTCAAACACTGAATCCATGATCTCTGCTGACTGCCCCTCGCGTATGGCTTTTTCGAGCACTCCGATCATTTCCGACACCGTTTCATTTTTTTTGATGATTGACATGGCGTTAAATGTCAACTCCTTATTTTTTATTTCCAACTCCAGTTCGAGTTGCCGTGACTCCTGTTCAGCCATCATCTTCGACTGTCGGGCATTCCGGGTTTTTATCCTCAGTATGAGGATGATGGAAAGAAGTATTGAAATGATTGCCAGTGTTGCGATTCCGGATAACACATAAACATTCCATTTGAGTTTCGCATCTTTTTTCAATACTTCATTCTCAAATTTCATCTTCTCTGTTTCAAACCGCGTTTGGAATTCGGCCAGTCTGGTATTGCTTTCGGCATTAAAAACCGAGTCTTTAACAGTCATGAACTGTTTGTAGTGCTCGAGTGACTTCGCAGCCATTCCCAGCTTTTCATAAGCCTGTGCGATGGATTGCAGGTTTGCCATCTGAATAAGTTTCAGGTTGTTTTTCAGGGCAAAGAGCTGGCTTTGCTCAAAAAGTTCGATCGCCTTCCGGTTTTGATTTGTTGCCAGATAATACTTGCCATAAACATTATAAAACCTGGCGAGGTCGTCAACAAGTCCTGATTTTTTAACAACAGGAGAGGCTTCGCTGAGACACGACAAACATTTGTCATACTGTTCCATGGCCAGATATGTGGAAGCAATGTACAACAACCTCCTTCCAATCTTGTCGATATTGCCTATGCTGCGCTCGATGGCAAGTGCCTGTTGAAAATAATCCAGCGCCTCCGTATAGCGATGCCAGGCCTGATAAACAATGCCGATGTTGTTCAGTCTCACTGCGATCATGGCCTTGTTGTCCAGCGATTTTGCCAAGGCATAGGATTCCTGGTAATATCGCACTGCCTCGTCATATTTACCCCAATGCTCATAAATTTTGCCAATGTTGTTCAAATCTGTGGAGATCTGCTCCCGGCCTCCGATCCTGCGATCAATCTCCAGGGCCTTCTGGTCGTATTCGAGGGCTCTGGCGTAGTCGCCCCATTCGGTATAAATCGAACCGATGTTGCTGTACATGCTTGCTGCCTGACTGTCGTAACCTCCGTTGAGCGACAGCTCAAGACTTTCCAGCATATATTTCAGCGCCTCAGGATGCCGGTCGCCAGCACAGCAGGTATGGCCGGCATCCCCGATTCTGTTTAGATACCCCTCCGACTCCCTGCCCCCAAGCCTCTTTTCCACCCCGGCAGATTCCAGGTATAAAGTAACAGCCTCATCCAGGTTATTCATATAATACGATGCATCGGCCATCATATAGAGGGCCCTTGCCTCCTCCTTCAAATTGTGCAGATCGCGCGACAATTTAAGCGCCTCCTGCGCGCGGTGATATGCTTGCTCCGGATTATCCTCCATGATTTTCCGGGCAAAGTCGTTGAGAATCCCGGGACGCTGAGCCACTCCTGCCGAAACCAAAACCTGCTGAAGGCTGTCGGAAAGTCCGGTGGCTCTGAGTAGAAAAGGAAACAATAACAAACTGACAAACAATAGAATGAAACCAATCAGGCTAAGGTAGAATTTTGTAATTTTACTCAATAGGGACTCAAGATGTTTCATCCGGAATTTTCTAGTGGGATTTAAAGTTTAAAAATATAGAATTCCAGTCAATATTATAAAAAAAAAACTGAATTTTGCATCAGTAAAAACAACTCAAAAATCAACGCTATGTCAGGAAAAACATTTGCCGAAAAAATCTTTGGCGCCAAAACAGGAAGTATCGTGTTTGCGCGTCCCGATATCATCCTTTCCCACGACAATACCTCAAGCATCTACAGCACTTTCAAAAAAATGGGCGGCACAACGCTTGCCAACCCCGATACGCTGCTGATCACCCTCGACCACAATGCCCCTCCTACCAACTCAAAACTGGCCAATGATTACCAGGTGATCCGCGACTTTGTAGAAAAATTCAGCATCAAAAAATTTCACGATGTCGGCGATGGCATCTGCCACCAGTTGATGTCTTATTATGCGAAACCGGGATTGATCATTGTGGGAAGCGACAGCCACACCAGTACCGCCGGCGCATTTAACGCCTTTGCTGCCGGCATCGACCGCACTGAAACTGCAGGGTTATGGAAGCAGGGCGAAACCTGGTTCCGTGTTCCGGAGTCGATAAAAATCACGCTGAATGGCAAATTGGTACAGGGTGTATATGCCAAAGACCTGGCCCTCTGGATTATCGGCATGATCGGTTCAAGCGGAGCCGATTATATGTCGATTGAATATCATGGAGATGGAGTTAAAACATTATCTGTGTCCGACCGCATGGTACTTTCAAACCTTGCCTCTGAAATGGGTGCGAAAAACGCTGTTTTCCCAGCCGATGAGGTTCTGGAAAAACACCTCGAACAAAAGCTTGATGGCATTTGGGCCGATGCCGATGCAACCTACATCAAAGAAATTACAATCAATTTGAATGATGTATTCCCTGTTGTTGCAGCTCCGCATCATGTAGATAACGTAAAAGCTGTTTCGGAGGT
>DYQT01000431.1 GCA_020719165.1 Draconibacterium orientale
AAGGCAGTCATGATGCCCTGCTGGAACGCCATGGAGAATATGAGTCTCTCTATAACATCCAGTATCAGAATTAATGTCGAACCGCTTCAGCATGGCCACCATTTCCAGCCGCAACCTCGTCAAAAATTTGAATCATTTGATCATGATTTCTGGCCAAAGTGTATTCATGACCCTTCTGAACGGCCAGGGCAGACATGCGGGCACGAAATTCATTATCAAGCAGTTGCGCCATTCTTGAGGAGATCTCAACAAATGCCGGTGGATGAGAAACAACAAACCCGTCAATACCATTTGTGATTACCCCTGCCGCCCCGTTGTATTTAGTCGTGATCACAGGCAAACCACCCATCATCGCTTCAAAGACAACCAGGGAACAGGCATCGTAATACGTTGGCAACACCAGAACATCGCAAGCCGCAAATATTCTATTGATATCCTTCCGTGGTCCTAAAAAATGGATAAGAGGGCCTATGCCCAGTTTATCGACGAGGCTGTTTATTCGCTTGGAAGGCAAGCCACCTGCCACCACCAGCCGGAAATCTGAATGCCTCTGTGCTTGCAAATGCGCCAATGCTTGAATCAAGGGAATAATGCCTTTTTTGTTCAGCTCATAGGAAGCAAAAAGAAACAGAACGTCAGTATCCGGTATCCCCAGCTCGTTGCGTATCATTGCGCGATCTTCGCAATTTCCTTCGGCTGAAAATCGCTTTGGGTCAACCCCGTTGTAAACGAGATCAATCATTTCGGGTTTGACATCGTAATAAGAAACGTAGTCCTCCCTTACCATCTTGGAAATAGCGATGATACGCGGTAATCGTGCCATACGAAAAGGAGCGGATTCAATCCAGTGCCGGACATAATGTTTGATACTCAAGTGAACCAAAAGACGCTTGACGAAACGAATGACCGGATTGCCCGCGGAGTAAACCTTGCGATAGGTAGTAAGCCAGTGCACGCCTCCATGACTCTGGTAGACATTCATGGTAATGGTGTTGCCAAACCCGAGGACGACATCGAAATCCTGGCGCTCGACCATCTTTTTATGTTTTAAAGCAAAAATGAGAAGTTGCATCCAATCGGGCAGGAAATGAGGAGTGGTGATTTCGTGAAAAACGGCCCCAACCGGTTCACCATCCCACCTTTCACCGAAGAAATGTACTTCCCACCCGCTTTGGATCAAACGTTCGGCAAGCGCTACCGCATAAGACTCAGCACCGCCACCATACCGGCTGATGTTTTCAAGGGATAAGGCTATTTTTTTAATTATCGGCACGCTTCATACCCCGTCGGTAATGTTATAAAAAGAGAACATACGGTTAAAAACCAACCAAAACCATAATGCAATTCATGGCAAACGATAAGCAGCATTCGTTCAGTAAAAAAACAACACCATTCGGCATCAGGACTGCTATAGACCTCGTTTTCCTTATTCTGACGGCTGCCGCAATCCGGCTCTACGCCCTGCACAATACAACCATTATCAACCCGGATGGCCCCCTCTACATCCA
>DYQT01000181.1 GCA_020719165.1 Draconibacterium orientale
ATCCGCAGCCGCCTGAGGAGCTTTGAACCAAACGATAATAAGTAGTAGCAGTAAGTGCTGCGGGAGCATAACTAAGTGTGGTCGCTCCGCTAATTGAAGTAAAGGTCGTGTTATCCGGGGAGCTCTGCCACTGATAGGTGTAAGGAAAAGTACCGCCAGTTGGAGCAGTTCCTGTTATCTGCGCCGGGGTGGCATTGTAACAGATGCTCTGGCTTGGGGAAATTGAACCAGCATAAAAACCCGGACATGAAATTGTAAAATTTGCTAAACTGAAATCATATATTTGACTATTGGCCGTACTACTGATTCGAATTTTATAATCAGAACCCGGAGTCTGATCAGAAGGAATCGTCCAGGAAATGCTGCCCGTACTTGCAACAGAGGCTGATATTTGCAAATTGAACACCCCTCCTTTGTACAATTCAACTTTTACATTCTCACTGATATTGTCCGACCAGGTGATACCATGGGTCGTTCCCCGCTGCCAATTTTCGCCTCCATTCGGTCCAATAACCGTAATGACCGGTATTTGCTCACCAATAACAACATCATCGATATACAAATTATTTCCATATCCGTTAATCGATTGAAATTTCACCTTTACCGATCCACTGATGTAGGGAGCAAGACTCACAGAATCTACCCGCCAGTCAGCCACTGTAGATGGAATAAATATGCTGTCAAGATCTGCTCCCGTAGCCAAATCGGTTCCTGATTTACTGTAAACAGGATCTGTTTCCCAGGTATTTCCGCAATTGGTCGATATAAAAATCTTCAATGAATCCTCAGACCATGGATAAGGACGATAGGCAACTTTGAAGATTAAAAAGGGACTGACAGTTCCTGCAAGACTGACCGGTTGCGTAATCAGTTCATCAATCTGACCCTGCTTGGGAGAGTAATAGTTGTAAAAATCCATAAACACCGCATTTGCGCTAAATCCGTTTCCATAGGCGTTGGTTACTTTCCATGTAGTGGCGCCATCCGGATTTTCGATTGTCCAGCTTCCTGGAATCGCATTTGATTCAAAAGATTCGAACATCGGAACCGTGGTTCCTCCAACATAAACGGAAGTAGTTGCCGGTAAGGATGGCCCGAATGAATTGGTGGCAACCAGCTGAACAGTATAATTTACATTTGAATTAAACTCTATCTCCGGATTTTGGGAACTGCTGGTGGTTGAATTCACGTAAGTTACACTTAATGGTGTAAACGACCAGGCCCATGATGTCGGGTTGTTCGTCGAACGATCGGTAAGCTGGACTGTTTGCCCCTGGCAAGGAACCACCGGTGATAAGGAGAAGCTGGCTATCGGCGCTTTTGTTGGGCCGGAATAAAGATCCGACTTCCATAATCCGCGCCCATAAGTGCCTGCAATTATTTTACTGGTCGATGAACTACTGCCGTAATATATCTCTAATTCTCTAACATCAACAACCGGAAGGTTCGTTCCAAATGATGCCCAATTGGACATTGTTGAATTCTTAAAAAAAACCCCGGCCTGAGTTCCGATATATAATCCCTCTGAACTATTTTTATCGTACACAATCGTATTAATCGGAATCTGCGGCAACAGGCCTGAAACCAGTGTCCAGTAAGCTCCTCTATCTATTGATTTGTAAACCTTCGACCCGGCAGTCGCATATACTATTGCGGCAATTGTAGGATGAGCCTCAAGATCGGTAGGAGTGGAACCGCCCGGCAGCGTACATTCAGTCCATGTTGGCGTGGTAGCATTCGCATTATCTGTCCTCTTCAGGGAACCATTGCGAACAACATACAAGATATCGGTGCTGGCAGGTGATTGTTCAAGCACCAAACAATCCACCGAATCACTTGTGGATATCTTTGCCCAAACCGGAGACGTTGCCTTTACATTGCTGCATCTCCACACATTCTTATATCCGACAAACATTTTCGCCTGATCATTTTCGCTGAGCAAAAACGGTGTTACCCAACCACCAATTTCATCAATGCCGTTAACACCGATCCCTGCTATCTGACTCTCGCTTGCATTGTTGTATCTGCGAAAGATAAAACCCTCGTTTTGAGAATGATAGGTGTAAGCCGCGTCCAAACCGTCTATTGCGCACTCCATTCCATCCCCGCCCACTGTGGTTACCCATCCTGTGGATAGGTGAATGGCGGTTCCATTATCCTGGAAGCCGCTGATCGTTTTTAAAGAATCCGTCAAACTCTGACCAATTTTGTATATCTGTCCTATCGCCATCCCTGCAGTACAATCATGCCATGTGGTACCACCATCGGAGGTATAATAAATTCCACCATCATTGCCAGTATATAACCTGCTGTTTAATGGCGAAAATCCAAGGAAGTGACAATCAGCATGAACAGCCGGTACACCGCAGTCTCCGTTCCAATGTGCATTGATGGCCCATGAAACGCCTCCGTTTACTGATTTCCATACATTGATCCCTCCCACATATACAACCTCTGGGTTGTCGGGATCTGCTGCTATTGCCAGGTCATACCATCCTTTCCCATTGGTCCCGCTTCCTGTGCATGACCAATCAAGTATATTTGGCGTGGTGGATTTTGTGGTAAAGGTCAATCCTGAATCGGTTGACCGATACAACCCTTCAAACCCTCCGGCACTGTTGGATTGGATAAAATAGACATAATTCGGATTGGCAGGCGTAACCGCTATTTGCCCGCGCTCTTCAACAGAATAACCGGTATTTGGGATTCCGTCGGTTATCTCTGTAAATGAAACGCCTTTGTTGATTGACCGGTAAAATCGTCCCCATGAAACCGCATAAACGATATCCGGATTGCCTGGATGAAAAACAATAGATTTAAAACTCCCGCTTTTGGTGAGTGTCCATAGATCCCCTCCGTCGTCTGACCTGAAAACTCCACTGGTTGTTGCCGCGAGGATGATATTTTCATCTGCCGGGTTTTGAATCAACTTGCACACCGTAACATTTCCCATCCCCAATTTTGCTGCCGACCATGAAAGCCCCCCATCAGTACTTTTAAAAACACCCATCCCCGGAGCATCGCCATGATCGCGGTCGCCACTGCCCAAAAGAATATTATTCGGATTTGAGTAATCTACCAGAATAGCCGACACTCCAAGGGTAGCCAGCCCATCAGTAGCCGGATTCCAGGTTAAACCGTTGTCATTGGTTATCCATAAGCCGCCTGATGGGGCCCCGGCATAAATTTTATTTTGATCAGTTGGATGAAAAGCGACTGTATTCAATCTTCCCAACCCCATATATCCAGGCTGGTTTGGTGATGGCACCACAGATGGCCCGATGGATATCCAGCTTCCGTTGGCTGAATTGCTGCCCCCGATGAATGAATTCCATGCGTTGAAGACAGCATCGGGAGCCGGCAATTTTCCATCAGGCGATACCCTGCCACGCATGATATATTCCCAACGCTTGAAAATATTCCTGCCATTTTCCCCGCTAACGGGTGTGTTTTTGCAGTATTTCTCAAAAGCCCTGACGGTGCTGAAAAAATTGGCATTCGGATCCTGCATCATTTGAATCCAGTAAGGAAAAGCGGAAGTATCAGCCGTAGAAGTCTTGAAAGGTGTTTGTCCCGCAATTCGAATTGCATAAAAAAGGAAAACAGACAGGATGATGATCGATTTTTTTAATGGTATAGACTCTTTCATCGGACAATCTGATTAATTTTTACTTATTGATTTTCTGCTTGTTAAACACATCGTCCTCCTGATTATTCCCTTCTAAAACCGAGAGGGTTTTTGATTTTCCACCCAAGATGTGAGAATCACATACTATCAAAGAAGAACAAATTTCAATTCCGTTTTGTTGGTTTCTATATTAATTCCTGTAAAGATAACCAATATTTCTTTTACAAACAATGGCTGAAATCCATATATCCCGGTTACGGAAAACCAGAATAAAAGTTACCGTTGTATGAACTTTGCCTATCGGCCCCTTGGCGCGATGAATTATTCAGTTTCAAAAATTTTCCGAAACAATCATGATGCAGGTAACATTTTTTTATACTTTTAACCCGTGAAGACATCGAAAAAAAATATTAAAAACTCAGGGAAATTGCACCGGCAAGGCATTCAGGGATGGTTTTCCAATACCTCCTTTGTTGTTATTGTATTGGTCTCCATCACGTTTCTGGTATATTCCAGATCACTGTTCCTTGATTACACAAAACTTGACGACTCTATTTTTATCATTGAAAACGCTCATTATAATGCAGATACAAAAAACATTGGCGTTTCATTTCAAAGGGGACTGTTTAATGCAACAAACGATGCCTATTATCGACCGCTTTTCCTGGTCGACTTCATCATTGAGTCGCGCTTTTTCGGGGTTAAACCTGCAGGATACCACTTCACAAACCTGCTGTATCATCTCATTTCGGTATTGCTCCTGTTCCTGTTTTTCAAACAAATAAAAATCCCGCAGGTCGACGCCTTTCTGCTTTCGCTGCTGTTTGCTGTTCATCCGGTTCTCACCCAGGCGGTCGCCTGGATTCCGGGAAGAAACGACATGCTGCTGATGATCTTTTTCCTTTCCTCCTTCATCCTGCTGCTGAAATACCTTGAAAAGCCCAACCCGCTCCTTCTTTTCCTTCATTTCATGTTTTTTCTGGGCGCGCTATTCACCAAGGAAACCGCCATTATCATCCCGGTAATCATCGGGGGATTTGTTGTTTTCTATTTTAAATGGGGTTGGCGGAGGCTGATCTTCCCGGTGATTTCATGGATCATGGCAATTGCCATATGGCTGCTGGTCAGATCAAACGCAACCCTTTCAAAAAACTGGGTCTCCCCTTCCGAAATGCTGCAGGCGGGTCTGTCAAGGCTGGAGGTGGTCCTTCAATACCTTGGAAAAATATTCTTTCCGGTTAACCTGACCGTTTTTCCGATGGCAGAAGATATCACGATAATTTGGGGAATCCTGGCAGTAGCCTTAATGGCCACGTTGGTTGTTTATTCTAAAAGCTATAAAAAGCCATTAACCTACCTGGGGCTATTCTGGTTTCTTGTATTTCTACTGCCAGTTCTGATTGTTCCAAAATCATTAAATGACCAGGTATTTGAACACAGGTTGTATCTTCCGATAATCGGAATCCTGATCATGCTCAGCCAGGCCATCCCCTTTACCGGAACATTCGACCCGAAAATTAAAATTGCCATGGTTGGGGCTATTGCCACGATTTTTGCCATCATATGCATCGTCCGAACCGGTTACTTCAGCGATCCTGTAACTTTTTGGACTCATGCCGTGAACGGATCACCTCATTCGGCATATGCAAAAACATTGCTCGGAACCAAAGTTGAAGATCCGGCAGAACGGGAGCGGCTTTTTCTACAGGCACACAAACTTGATCCTAACCTTAAAAATCTGAATTATTATCTGGGAAAAGTGATGTATGAAAAAAAACAATCCGACAGCGCTGCCATGTTTCTCAGAAATGAGGTTGTAAGAAATCCGATTCCCGATGCCTATTTTTTACTTGCCCAAATCGACTTTTCAAACAACCGGTTCGACAGTGCAGCAATGAACCTGGAAAAGGTGATTGAACTCGATCCGCTTAATCCGCAGGCCAACCACAACCTGGCGTTGCTCTATTATGAGCAGGGTAAGCCGGAGCGATCGCGACAGGTCATTCAGAACATGCAACTGAAAGGAATGGAGGTTGGAAATGACCTTCTGCAGATGATTAATAAAAAATAGACCGCCGTAATATCCACTGCTGATTATCTTGTTTTTCTTCGGCTGAGTAAATCCTCTACAATATCTTCAACCACCACGATGCCCTCCATCTCCCGGTTCTTGTTTATCACAGGAACGGCAAGCAGATTATACCTGGAAACAATGTCAGCCAGCGAATCCACCTTGTCGTCATCGAAAACACTCACCGCGTGTTTGTTCATAATCTCCTTCAGCTGCTTTGCAGGATCGGCAACAACAAGCTCTCCAAGCGACACGGATGAAAGAAACCTTTCGTTCCTGTCGGTAACGATAATGGTGTAAATATGGGCAGGTTCAGGCTGCTGCCTGCGCAATTCATCAAGCGTTTGGGTAACAGTTAGCTCTTCATGAAAGGTGTAATAATCTGTTGTCATGAGCGATCCCACATACTTGTTCGGATATTCCAGCAACTCCCGAACCTCCTCAGATGATTCTTTTTCCATCTCCTCCAGCAATTTCTCGGCCTTGTCCTCAGCCAGGGCATCAAGAAGGTCGGCAACTTCATCGGCTGGCATCTTCTCCAGCACATCGGCAGCCTTTTCAACCGGCAAACTCTCCACAATGTGTATCTGGGCATGAGGCTCCATCTCTTCCAACACATCGGCAGCCTGCTCTTCATCAAGGGAGGTAAAAATGTACATCCTTGTTGTTTTGTCCAAATCCTCAATAATGTCGGCCAGGTCCGACGGGTGCAGCGTGTTCAGCCTGGATATGGATTTGGCCAGTTTAATGTTGGCATGGGAAAAATCGACAGCCGCAATATCATCCCAAAGGATAAACTTGCCCGGAATATCAACCTTGAACGGATCAAGCATGGTTTGCAGTGGTTTATCAATGCCAATCCTGCGCAGCAGCCCTTCCATCCCCACATCTACTGCTATGGCATAGGTTCCGACAGGAATCATCACCATGCGGATATCGTTTACCCGTACAAGTTTTCGTCCGTTGATATCAACAATTTGCTTATCCAGGATATTATCCTTCAGCCACAAAGAATTTGAAAACGATTCGGGAATAATATCATGAACCTCCAAACAGGTAATCTTCAGCTTCCGCTTGAACTTTTTGATTTCGAACGATGAAAAATCCAGAATTCTGATCTCATTCCTCTTTTTCACCTTGATGGCAACCACCCTCGGCCGAATCGGCTCAGCCTCCTTCCCCGGCAAAGAACTCTGGTCAATCAAAAAATCGTTGATCTTTCCAAGCACGGTACCATCATCGGAAATGTAGTTTTTGCCAAGTATCTGGCTTAAATAGAAGGTAATCTGAGATGTCATGTTCGCCTCCTCCTTTTTATTGACACCTGCAAAGAAGGGCGATGCACCGGGATAAATAGGTGAATCCCTTACCAGTTCAGGGTTGGATAGATTAAAGTGCTTCGCGCAGGTCCGTCGTCCATGTGAAAATTCAAAAAATTGCAGTGCAAAGGTAATATTTCTTATCGGTCTTCTCCGATTATAAAATTTTTCGGCTACTTTTTATTTTGATGTGCTGGGTATAAGTATTACCTTAGCATAA
>DYQT01000432.1 GCA_020719165.1 Draconibacterium orientale
GATTTCTGGCTACCGAATACAGGAATGGGTTCGCAGGTTCCGGAATGATTTAATATGGAATGAGAAATTATCAACATAAAAATAAAAAAAATGAGAAAATTAACTTTGATTATTGTCAGTCTGGTGCTTATCCAGGGCCTTTTTGCAGGCGACTGGAAGAAAGTGAAATCAGATGATCCGGCTCCGACCAAAACAACGCTGGTTTCGTCAGCCCTTGAAACAACCGTGATCCATTTTGAAATTCCGGGTTTTTTCCTTGAGGAAGTCACGACACCTAACGGGAAAGAATTTATTGTAAGTCTTGAAGAAGCAACCCCGATCTTATTTGGCGGCGATCCCGACCTGGTGAAACTCACTACTTCGGTTTTGATCCCTGACCTTGCACAAATGGATGTTGAAATACTGTCGAGTGAATTTGTTGAATTCAGCAACATCAGTATTGCTCCTTCCAAAGGCAATTTTACAAGGGATATTGATCCGTCAACAGTTCCTTATATTTATGGGAAACATTACAATCAAAATCAATTTTTCCCCGGGACCCTGGCTGAGTTAAGGGAGCCTTATATCATCCGTGATTTCAGGGGACAAACCGTGGTGGTTTATCCTTTCCAGTATAATCCGGTTACCAAAAAACTAAAAGTGTATTCCGAATTGGAAATCACAGTGAAAAAAACCGGGGATATTGGGTATAATCCGTTGATCAGAACAACCCAACCGGAGAAGATCAATGCTCAGTTCAATGAGATTTACAACCGCCAGTTCCTGAATTATGGAATTGCAAAATATACTCCTGTTGACGAAGACGGTTGTATGCTGATCATCAGCTATGGAAGTTTCATGTCAGCCATGACCGACCTGGTAAACTGGAAGAAAACCATTGGAATTCCTGTTGAAATGGTAGATGTTGCAACCATTGGAAATGCTGCTGCCATTAAGTCCTATATTGCCAACTATTACAATACTCATAACCTTGCCTATGTTCTTTTAGTTGGTGATGCCGCCCAGGTTCCAACGAGTTATGCCAGCGGCGATTCGGATAATAATTACACTTACATCGTTGGAAGTGATCATTACCCTGACATTTTTATCGGGAGGTTCTCGGCAGAAACTGTTGCCCATGTTCAGACCCAGGTTTTGCGTACTATCCAGTACGAGCAAACCCCATATAACGGGGTTGACTGGTACACGAAATGTATCGGAATTGCTTCCGATCAGGGGCCGGGAGATGACAGCGAATACGATTACCAGCATGTGAGAAATATGCAAACCGATCTTGACAATTATACCTATAGTTATAAATATGAGCTTTTTGATGGTAGCCAGGGTGGCAATGATGCGGCAGGCAATCCAACGCCGACAATGGTTTCGGCCAACATCAACAGCGGTTCCAGTATAATACTTTATACCGGACATGGAAGCAATACTTCATGGGGCAGTTCAGGATTTTCAAACACTAACGTAGCAGCTCTTACCAATACACAGAAACTTCCGTTCATCTGGTCAG
>DYQT01000433.1 GCA_020719165.1 Draconibacterium orientale
TGCTTTAATGAAAATGTATTCCGAAAAATATAAAGGGAAGATTAATATTCTTTGGAAGGGCATGAGGCCTGATGGCAAGCCTGATAGTCAACTGGGACTTTTTGTAAAAAGTATTTGTGGCGCTGCGCTCACCGAACTGACCATCGACAATGAGGGTTTTATTCTGCCATGTCCGTTTCTGCCAAAAACCAGCGAAAATGTTCTTTCGAGGAGCCTCGAAGATATTTGGTATGATTCAGAAGATATTAAACAATACCAGGTAAGGGATTTCCTGGAAGGTGGCTGTGGAAGTTGCGACAGGAAGCTGTCATGCTCTGGCTGCAGGGCGCGGGCATTTGGACATACCCAGAATTTGTACGGCCCGGATGTAAGATGCCCAAGATGTCAATCATAAACATCTTTTTTGTTTAATAAATTATGGAAAAAGCCGCAAAATCAAAAGTTTACACCATTGGCATCGGAAATTCAAAGTCTCATCTGACATTGGAGGCAAGAGAAATACTTGCAGAAATAGATGTTGTTGCCGGACATTTTGGATTTATCGAAATGGCACGGGAGTTCATTAATCCAGGTGCGAAAATCATAGATGACAGGGAAGCAAGAAACCGTTCTGATTCATTTGTCTTTTATCAGCAAAAGAGAGTGGCGGCGGTTGTTACTGAAGCTATAAAAGGACAAAGCGTAGCTGTACTTTCGGGGGGAGATTCAGGGATTTGGGGAATGGCTGCTGTTTTTCTGGAAGCACAAAAAGAACATAAGAATAGTTTTGATCTGATTGTTATCCCCGGAGTACCGAGCATGGTTTCCATTGCAGCAAGACTGGGCGCTCCCCTTCAAAATGGCTTTACACTGATTTCGGTTGGCGATGAGGATACGCCTTTCGACATCATCGAACAACGGCTGAAAGGTGCCGCAATAGGAGGCGGAGTTATCGTCTTATACAAGCTGATACTCGAAAACCTTGCGTATCCCGAATTTTATCCTGCTGACATGTATCCTGGCCTTTATCCTCCTGATGTTAAAACAAAATACCGGTTGCAGCGAACTTACGAAATCCTGGCTGAACACGTTCCGTTGGACAGACCAATGGCCATCGTTACAGATGTACACGACCAAACATCAAATTACTCTTCATCAATCGCCCTTCTTGGAAGCGATTCTGGTAATGAATCCATTACAATTACAAAGTTTGGGAATTTCCTTGAAAAGGCGCCGGAGTTCAGGTTCTTTACAACCATCATCATTGGCGACGCAAATACACAGGTTTACAATAACCGGATGGTTAATCCACAATCGAATTATAAATGGAAGTACGACACTGAAATGTTGACCGGTATTGGTGCGATCCCTTATCTGAAAGATCAAAACACATTCTTTGACAAAAAGATTTGATAGAAATGAATGAACACTCAATCTCCTTACTTCGTGAATTGACCGAAGCACACGGAGCCCCCGGTTTTGAACAGGAAATCAGGGAAATATTCAGAAAACATTCTCAGGGA
>DYQT01000182.1 GCA_020719165.1 Draconibacterium orientale
GTCATTATCCAAATGTACTAAAAAATCACTTGACCGAAAGGGATAAGCAGTAAAACATATATGATTTTTCATGTCAATTTTTTAATTTGTTTACTACAAATATAGGTGATTTTTCCCAAATTTCATACAGTTAAATAAAAATCAAGACCATTTCTCTGGCAATTTCCTCTTGATTTTCATTAATTACTTTTCCGAATGTAAATTTGAGCTGATCACGGGAGGATGTTGACAACACCTTTTCTTCCTGGTCGTGGCATTATTTACAAAAATAACAATAATTATGAACATAAGTTCAAATTAAATGACTATTTTTGGACTTCATTTGCAATGTGAATCCTCACCAACTTTGCAATATCAATTAAGCGTTTGTTTAAAACTGTTTTAAATCCCGTTAGGGATTTCATATAGGTAGCAAAGCGGACATTGGTGCACACTTTCGTCCCGAAAGGGAAATGAGAAGGAAGCTGAAATAAATGGAAAATCTGATTTTTGGGCCAGTCCCTTCCCGCCGGCTGGGCAGAAGTATCGGGGTGAACAACATTCCACACAAGGTATGCTCCTATTCTTGTGCTTATTGTCAAATTGGTAAAGCAATAAAAATGCAGGTTGAGCGTGAGGAGTTCTACCAACCCGACACAATTATCACACAGTTAGAGAAAAAACTCAACAGCCTTTGTACTAACGATTTACCCGACTATATCACCCTTGTTCCCGATGGTGAACCAACCCTGGATGTGCATTTGGGCGAACTGATCGTAAAACTTAAGTTTTTCGGGTTCCCGGTTGCCGTTATCACGAACAGTTCACTTATGGATGATGCCATGGTTCGGTCAGAACTGATGAAGGCCAATTACATTTCGGTAAAAGTTGATACGGTTAACCCATCTTCCTGGAAAAGCATCAATAAACCCTTCAAAAGTTTAAATCTGGAGACAATTCTATCAGCGCTTCAAAATTTTTCCCGGGTTTTTGAAGGGAAACTGGTTACAGAAACCATGCTGATACGCGGGGTAAACGACACTGAAGCAGAATTGGTTGGACTTGCCTCATGCCTTCAATCCATAAAGCCCTCAATGGCATATATTGCGATCCCTACACGTCCGCCTGCTTTTGAAGGCACATTTGCTGCAGATGAAAAAACTGTGGCACGGGCATATGAAATTTTTACAGCGCATGGTATATCGGCTGAACTCCTCACAGGGTATGAGGGGAATGCCTTTGCCTCTTCGGGCAATTTCAGGGATGATATTTTAAGTATCACCGCTGTACATCCGATGCGCAGGGATGCAGTATTGGAGTTGATGACCAAATCAGGCGCCAACGAAGAGAGCCTGAGAAAGCTGATTGATTCAGGGCTTATTGAGCAAATTCATTTTAAAAATCGGGACTTTTATATCCGGAGGTTCAGTAAAGATCAAAAATCATGACCATGACAGCACAGTACCCGGGATTAGATAATAAAAATACCGGATACATACATCTCTATACCGGCAACGGAAAAGGGAAAACGACCGCCGCCCTTGGATTGGCGCTCAGGGCTGCAGGCGCCGGTAAAAAAGTTTTCATTGCCCAGTTTGTCAAGGGCATGTTTTATTCAGAACTGGAGGCATTGAAAAGCCTTCCCGCGATTGAATTAAAGCAATTCGGGTTGGATTGTTTCATTGTGAATGAGCCCACACAAAATGATATTGATGCTGCACGCGCAGGATTAGAGGAGGTTTCAGAATTGATTCGTCAGCATACCCATGACATGGTGATCCTGGATGAGATCTGCATTGCACTTTATTATCATCTTTTTGAAGTAGATGAAGTTATGGCATTACTGAAGTCAAAACCAAAAGAGATGGAGATCGTTTTAACAGGGCGCTATGCACCGCCTGCACTTCAGGAAATGGCCGACCTGGTTACTGAAATGAATGAAATCAAACACTATTATCAGCATGGTGTTGAGGCACGCAAAGGAATTGAATTTTAATTATTTAACATATACTTAAAGATGAAAAAAACAGATGTTTTAATTATCGGTGGCAGCGCCGCCGGTATGGTAACTGCATTAACAGGCAAGGCTCATTGGCCTGCCAAAGAATTTACCCTGGTTAAAAAACAGAAAGATGTAATGGTACCGTGCGGAATTCCATACATTTTTGGAACCCTCGATGGCATTGATAAAAACCTGATGCCCGTTGACATGATGTTGCAAAAAAACGGGATCACCTCGTTGATGGAGGAGGCGATTGACATTAACACGACCGAAAAAGTGGTTACATTGGCCGGTGGTGAAAAAATCAACTACCAGAAACTTGTGATTGCCACCGGATCAACTCCAATGAAACCAAAATGGCTTAAAGGCGCTGATTTAGAAAATGTTTTTGTAATACCCAAAGACAAGGACTATCTTGAAGAAATGAAGGGCAAACTGGGAACAGCCAAAAACATTGCCGTTATTGGCGCTGGCTTTATCGGGGTCGAATTATCCGATGAACTTGTCAAGCATGGCTATCATGTTACCCTTATTGAGAAGTTGCCTCATATACTCAGTCTCGCGTTTGATGTTGAAATAGCAGAGAAAATTCATGAATTGCTGGTGGCCAGAGGCGTAACCATCATTTCGGGGAAGGGAATCAGCAAAGTACTTGGAACGAATAAAGTGGAAGCCATTGAATTTGAAGATGGCACAACCCTGAGCATGGACGCTGTAGTGCTTTCGATCGGCTATAAGCCGAGCACTTCATTAGCCAAAAAATCAGGAATCTATGTTGACGAGGATAATTTCATCGCGGTTGATGAATATATGCGCACCCACATTCCAGATATCTTTGCTGTTGGTGATTGCGCCCAAAAGCGTGACTTTGTGACACGGCGCCGCGTTTCAACGATGTTAGCCTCCACTGCCTGCGCTGAAGCGCGAATTGCCGGCATGAATTTATTTGACTTACAGGTGGTTAAAACTTTTAGTGGAACCATTGCCATTTACTCAACAGCCATAGGCAATACCGGCTTTGGCACCGCCGGAATTACCGAGCAAAGAGCAGAACAGGAGGGAATTGCAACAATTACCGGGTTATTTGAAGGGGTGAACCGCCATCCGGGAAATTTGCCGGATACCCACAAGCAAATTGTGAAACTGATTGCAGCAAAACACTCTGGCGTAATCATCGGTGGAGAGGTAATTGGCGGCATGGAGACAGGCGAACTTACAAATGTAATCGGGTTGGCTTTGCAAAATCGCATGTCGGTAAATTCGTTCCTCACCATGCAAATCGGAACACATCCCTGTCTTACGGCATCACCGGCAGCATATCCCCTCATTAAAGCATCTGAAATGATTGCGATTCAGATGTTGAATAATATGAAAGATCGGTAATTTGCAAACAGCATGAGATTGGCCGCTAAAATAGTTAACTTTACCAGCCAATTTTAAAAACCACTACATGTTAGAAAAGATCATTGATTTCAGCATCAGAAACAAGCTGATCATCATTCTTTTCACACTTTCAATCGCTGCATTTGGAATCTACGCGGTTATCCGGATACCGGTTGGAGCCGTTCCCGACATTACCAACAACCAGGTTCAGGTAATCACTACCTCAGGTAACCTTTCGACCCAGGAAATCGAACAGTTCATCACGGCTCCGGTGGAGCTTGAAATGGCCAACCTGCCGGGGGTGATCGAAATCCGGTCTATTTCAAAATTCGGATTATCCGTTGTCACCATCGTGTTCCACGATGACATTGGCACTTATTTGCCCCGGCAGTTGATTGCTGAAAAGATCAAAGCAGCCTCTGCCAATATCCCCGATGGTTTCGGAACCCCTGAAATGGGCCCGATCACAACCGGATTGGGCGAAATTTACCAATATATCCTCGATGTGAAGCCTGGTTATGAAGGCAGATATTCGGCAATGGAGTTGCGCACGATCCAGGATTGGATTGTCAAAAGACAATTATCAGGAATTAACGGGGTGGTGGAGGTGAACAGTTGGGGCGGTTTTCTGAAACAATATGAAGTGGCGGTTGACCCAAACCGAATGCGCAGCCTGAATTTAACCCTGATGGAGGTATTTGAAGCACTGGAGAAAAACAACAGCATCTCCGGTGGCGCCTATATTGAGAAAACAAACCAGAGTTATTTTATTCGGGGCGACGGACAGGTGAAATCGCTGGAAGACATTGAAAACATTGTTGTAAAAAGCAATAATGGAGTCCCGGTATTTGTAAAGGACATCGCCGGCGTTCAGTATGGCTATGCCAACCGGTTCGGCGCTATCACGGCCAACGGAAAAGGCGAAAAGGTGCTTGGCCAGGTGATGATGCTGAAAAACGCCAACTCGAAACTCGTGATCAACGAGGTTAAAAAGAGGGTGGCGGAGGTACAGAAAACGCTGCCCGAAGGGGTCTTTATCAACCCAATCCTGGAGCGCAGTGAGTTGATTGCACGAACCTCCTTCACCGTGGTCGAAAACCTCGTACTTGGATGCCTCATCGTTGTGCTCATCGTCATTATCTTATTGGGTAATGTTCGTTCGGCCCTCGTTATTGCCTCGATGATCCCGCTGGCACTGCTCTTCACCATCTCCATGATGTATGTGTTCGGCGTTGATGCAAACCTCATGAGTCTGGGCGCCCTCGACTTTGGAATAATCATCGATGGCGCTGTTATCATCGTTGAATTCATTGCCATCAGGATTACCACAGGAAAAGCGGATCTTGACAGGTTAAATGGCGAAGAACGACAGTCGCTGATTGATAAAATCACCTTCAACGGCGCCTCCCGGATGATGAGTTCAGCCATCTTCGGCCAGGTGATTATCCTGATTGTATTCATCCCGATTCTTTCGCTCAGCGGGGTGGAGGGTAAAATGTTCCGTCCCATGGCATTATCTTTCAGTTTTGCCATACTGGGAGCCATGATTCTCGGTTTGACATGGCTTCCGGTTGCAGCCTCCCTCTTTTTGAAACCCGAGAAAGAACAAAAATGGAGTGTGTCGAAATGGATCATGGATCTGGCATACCGCTCCTATACACCGGCGATGAGGTGGTCGTGCAATCATAAGGGTATCGTTCTTGGTATGGCCATGGCTTCACTGGCGCTTACCATACTCCTGTTTTCAAGAATCGGAGGTGAATTTGTTCCTACCCTCGACGAGGGTGATTTTGTGATTCAACCAGTGCTGAAAACAGGAACATCTCTTTCAAAAACAGTGGAGATGACAACGCGCATGGAAAACATCCTGATCAAGTCATTTCCTGAAGTTGATCAGATCGTATGCCGGATCGGGGCTGCCGAAGTTCCTACCGACCCGATGTCGATGGAAGAGATAGATATGATTATCAAGCTGAAGCCCCGCAAGGAGTGGGTGTCGGCAAAAAACAAGGAGGAACTAGCCGATCAGTTCAAGGAGGCTTTGTCGGTTATACCCGGTGTAGAGTATGAATTTACACAACCCATTGAAATGAGGTTCAATGAACTGATTACAGGAGTACGGGCTGATATTGCCGTGAAGATATTTGGCGAGGATCTTGAATATTTAAACAAGAAGGCTGTTGAAATCAAAAAGCTGATTGACCACGTTCCGGGGGCGGCAGATGTCATTCTCGAAAAAACTGCAGGCCTCCCGCAGATGAGCGTCAGATACGACAGGAGTAAAATTGCCCATTACGGACTCGATATGCAAACCCTGAACCGATACCTTGCCATGGCTTTTGGCGGGGAAGCCGCCGGCAATGTTTTTGAAGGGGAGAAACGTTTCGACCTGGTGGTGCGGTTGCAGAAACAAAGCCGGAAGGATATTGACAACATTCAGCGGCTGCAGGTTCCATTGCCCAATGGCGAACAAATTCCACTGAACGAACTCGCCGAAATTCAATTCACCGAGGGACCTGCAAAGATTTCGCGCGACAATACCCATCGCCGCGTGGTGGTTAGCGTGAATGTACGAAACCGCGATTTACAATCTGTTGTGGAAGATATCCAGGGAAGGATTGATAAAAATATCAAGCTCGAACCCGGATATTATGTTGCGTATGGCGGTCAGTTTGAAAATTTAAAAAATGCAACCAACCGGCTGATGATCGCTGTTCCGATTGCTTTGTTGCTGATATTTGTTTTCCTTCACTTTGCCTTCAAATCATTCAAAGATGCCGTGATGATATTTTCTGCAGTTCCACTGGCTACCGTTGGAGGGGTCATATTTTTGTGGATGCGGGGAATGCCTTTCAGTGTATCGGCCGGAATTGGTTTTATTGCTCTTTTCGGTATTGCCGTGCTCAACGGAATCGTTTTAATCGAACATCTGAAAGAGCTGAAACATGCAGGAATGACCAACATGCGCGAACTCATCCTTACCGGTACCCGCGATCGTCTCCGACCGGTCATTTTAACCGCGGCTGCAGCGGCATTGGGATTTTTACCCATGGCTGTTTCATCGGGCGCCGGCGCCGAAGTACAGCGGCCTTTGGCTACCGTGGTGATAGGCGGTTTGATCACCTCCACCCTGCTTACCATGATCGCGTTACCTTTGCTTTTTGAAATTTTTTACAATGTTACCGGGATTCAACTCTGGCCTTTGAAATTTAAACGACTGAAGATGATTCCCATTCTCTTCCTGCTCGTTTTCCCCGCTTTTTCTTCAATGGGGCAGTCGAAAGTGATCGGGCTTGATGATGCCATCGCGATGGCCATGCAAAACAACAGGGAACTCAGGGCATACACCTTGAAAGTTCAGGAAAGCAATGCGCTCAGACCATCCGCTTTGACCGTAGATAAAACCCTGGTGTATTACGGTTTCGACCAGAATAACATTGCCGAAAACGGCTACCCGCTTAACGTAATCGGGTTGGAACAGAATTTTAATTTCCCAACCGTTTATGCAGCTCAAAGCAGGTCGAACAGGGTGAATGTTTCTCTGGCCGAAATAGAACTTGTCAGACAAAAACAACTGCTGACAAAAGAGGTGTCACAGGCTTTTTATGAGATCCAATACCTATTGAATAAACAGAAGGTGTATTCGGAAATTGACAGCCTGTACCGAAGTTTCGGACAAGGTTCGGCCTTCAGTTACCAGCAAGGCAATATCAGTAAGCTCGACCTGATGAATGCTCAGGCAAAGCAACAACAAATCAGTGCATTATCAAATGAACTGAAATACAATCTGAACATAGGAGCTGTAATGAAATAAAGTAGTTATTCTGCTTTGTTATCGGGACTAA
>DYQT01000183.1 GCA_020719165.1 Draconibacterium orientale
TTTCTGGTATGCTTCTTCAATGGTAAAACACTCATGGTCGGTGGAGATTCCGGTTCCGGCATACCTTTCAATGTCGTTGCCAACCACACCTGGCGCATGTCCGTCAACAGGTTTCCCGGCTTTATGGGCCAATTCAATTTTGGCCATCACTTCAGAATCGGCAAACAGGACACCGGGGAAATTCATCATTTCGGAAAGATATTTGATTTCCGGCATTTGTAAAAGTTCATTTACCTCGTCAACACCCAACCTGGCGCCGGATGTCTCAAAGGGGGTAGCGGGAACGCAGGAGGGAGCCCCAAAATTAAATTTGAATGGGACCTTTCTCCCGTTTTCAATCATAAACTTCACCCCCTGAATACCCAGTACATTTGCAATTTCATGTGGATCAGATACGGTAGCAACGGTGCCATGAATAACCGCAATCCGCGCAAATTCGGAAGGAATCAGCATCGAGCTCTCAATGTGTATATGCGCATCTATGAGCCCGGGAAGAATATACCTGGTGTCGTTCACCTGCTCTTTGCGAATGGCGTTGATTTTTCCATTTTGAACCACCAGGGTTCCCTGGAAAATACATTTGGCAACAACATCAACAATATTTCCCTCAATTTCAAAAGAAGAATTTTCCTTCAGAGTCTCCATACAAAAATTATTTATGCATAATTAATATTTCACTCCTGCAAGTTGACCACAAGCAGCAGCGATATCCTTGCCCCGGCTTTGTCGGATATTTACGATCATATTCCGATTCTCGAGAAAATTAACAAAAGCCTGTGTTTTAACGGGATTCGATTTAACAAAGCGAGAACCCTGTACCGGATTATATTCAATGAGGTTGATTTTTACCGGAAATGGTTTGCAAAACAGGGCAAGGTCTCTGGCATCAGCAACAGAATCATTGAAATCACCAAATAAAATATATTCAATGGTGAATCTCTTATCGGTTTTTCTGTGATAATATATCAAAGCTTCGGTAAGTTCCCGAAGAGGATGTTTCAAATTAAACGGAATAATCTGGTTGCGCTTCAAGTCTGTTGCAGCATGCAATGAGAGTGCGAAATGGTATTTCGGATCATCATCGGCCATCTTTTTAATCATCTTTGGAATCCCCACAGTGGAAACCGTGATGCGTTGGGGCGACATTCCCAAACCATTGGCAGAGGTGATTTTTTCAACAGATCCAACCATGTTTTCATAATTCAAAAAAGGCTCCCCCATGCCCATGAAAACAATATTTGAAACTCCATTTCCGATATTTTGCAGCCCTGTAATCTGATCAACAATCTCCCCGACCGACAGGTTTCGTTTAAAACCCAACTGTCCCGTGGCACAGAAGTTGCATCCGAGTGCACAACCAACCTGAGAAGATATACAAACGGTACCGCGCTCACCAGAAGGAATGTATACTCCTTCAACTACCGATGCGTCAAACAACCTGAATCCTGCTTTTATCGTTCCATCAGCACTGTTCTGACGACTTTCAATGATTGCTCCGGGGAATGAAAAATGATTTTTCAGCAATTGTCTTGCCTCCTTTGAGAGGCTGGTCATCTCATCAAACGAATGGCATGATTTTTTCCATAACCATTCATACACCTGGCCTGCACGAAACTTTTTTTCTCCATGCTGAAGTAAAAAATTCTCGATTTCCGATTTTGTGAGTGCCCTGATGTCGGGGCATAAACTACCACTCATCTTTCTTGACCACCGTAGGTTTCATTTTTTCTTTCATTGTTGAAATGAGGCGTTGCATGGTGGTATCAATCTGATAAAGATAAGAGTCCCAATTTGGATTGTAGGCGGGATCTGATTTATTCATCCATTTTTCGACAGGGAAACGCGACGTCGATTTCAGATTAAAATCAGTCAGTGTGTACCGGTATTTGTTGTCTTTCAACTCCAACTTAATTTGATACATGATCAGGCCACCATCACTTCTAACACCAGATGCGGCATCTGTATAATAAATTCTCATCCGGCCAACCCCCTCAATTTTCCCGTTTTCCTTGCTTTGGGAGGTATACACCGACTGCGCATTCACATAATAGTAGCCAAACCATTCGATGGCTTTGTTGTAAAGATACGCCGGAGTGCCTTGCTGTTCAACAACCTCCCGGTAGATGATCTTCTTTGATTCGGGGTCAACAGGCAGGTTTACAGATTCTGATTGAACCTGCGAGAACAGCGGCAACCCAATGATTACCAGAAACAAAACATTATAAAGCTTAAAAAAGAAGTGTCTCATATCCGTTAAATTTATCAATTACAATAATATGAAAAATATAATAAAAAAGCCCTGATTACTCAGGGCTTTTATAAACAATGTTGTGAACGATTAATACATATCACCCATTCCGCCCATGCCAGGATTCATTGGTGGCATAGCTGGTTTTTCTTCTTTATGGGTTGCAAGAACACATTCTGTTGTGAGCAACATGCTGGCAATGGAAGCGGCATTTTCGAGTGCGATGCGCGCAACCTTGGTCGGGTCAATGACACCTGCAGCATAAAGGTTTTCATACTGTTCGGTACGTGCATTAAAGCCGTAATCATCACTGCCTTCTTTTACCTTTTGAATAATTACCGAGCCTTCAAGACCGGCATTTTCGACAATCTGACGAAGAGGTTCTTCGAGCGCGCGTCTGACGATACCAATACCAGTGGTTTCGTCTTCATTTTCGCCCTTCATGTTTTCAATTGCCTTCTGAGCGCGGAGATAAGCCACACCGCCACCTGGAATAATTCCCTCTTCAATGGCTGCACGTGTAGCATGAAGTGCATCGTCGAAACGATCCTTCTTCTCTTTCATCTCCACTTCCGACGCAGCGCCAACATAAACAACAGCAACACCACCGGCTAATTTTGCAAGGCGTTCCTGAAGTTTTTCCTTGTCATAATCGGAAGTAGTTGTACCGATCTGGGTCTTGATTTGGTTGATCCGGGCGGTAATGTCATCTTTTTTTCCGTTGCCATTGATGATGGTGGTGTTTTCCTTATCAATGGTTACCTTTTCAGCCTGTCCCAGATACTGTAATGTAGCATCCTCGAGTTTATAACCCTTTTCTTCACTGATCACAGTTCCACCGGTAAGCACAGCAATGTCCTCAAGCATCTCCTTGCGACGATCGCCGAAGCCAGGGGCCTTTACGGCGGCAACTTTCAGGGTGCCTCTGATTTTGTTCACCACAAGAGTTGCAAGAGCTTCTCCTTCAACATCTTCGCTAACGATAATGAGCGGGCGTCCGGTTTGAACAACCTTTTCCAATACCGGAAGAAGATCCTTCATGACACTGACTTTTTTATCATAAATCAGGATGTAGGGGGTTTCGTAAACAACCTCCATTTTATCGGTATCCGTTACAAAATAGGGGCTGATATAGCCACGATCAAACTGCATGCCTTCCACAACTTTCACGGTGGTTTCGATCCCTTTGGCCTCTTCAATGGTAATTACACCCTCTTTCTTTACTTTATCCATGGCCTGGGCAATCATTTTACCAATAAAGCTATCATTGTTGGCAGAAATTGAAGCAACCTGCTCAATTTTCTCCATGCTGTCGCCAACCTGTTTGGTTTGAGCCTTCAGCGATTTAATAACTTCAGTTACGGCTTTATCAATACCACGTTTCAAATCCATCGGATTGGCTCCGGCAGTAACATTTTTCAATCCTGTGGTAAAAATTGCCTGAGCCAAAACGGTTGCAGTGGTTGTTCCGTCACCGGCCAGATCGCTGGTTTTCGATGCAACTTCCTTTACCATCTGAGCACCCATGTTTTCAACAGGGTCTTTCAGTTCAACCTCTTTTGCCACAGTAACTCCGTCCTTGGTAACGATTGGAGAACCGTACGACTTGTCAATAATAACATTGCGGCCTTTTGGTCCGAGTGTCACTTTTACGGCGTTTGAAAGTTCATCAACACCTCTCTTTAAAGCTTCTCTTGCTTTTATGCTAAAGATAATATCTTTTGCCATTTTCTGATTTTTTTATAAAGTTTGTCCTAATTCATAATTAAAGAGTGCGGGTTAGATAACCGCTACAATATCAGATTCACGCATGATGAGGTAATTTTCACCATCAACCGTGATTTCTGTCCCGGCATATTTTCCGTATAAAACATTGTCACCAACTTTTACAGTCATAGGTTCATCTTTTTTACCGGGACCAACTGCAACAACAATCCCCTTCTGGGGCTTTTCTTTAGCGGTATCCGGAATGATAATTCCACCAGCTGTCTTGTCTTCAGCCGCGGCAGCTTCAACCAATACACGGTCGGCCAACGGTTTAATCTTCACATTTGCCATTTTTCGTTATAATTTAAAGTTTAACATTAAAAATTCTTTACCTTTTTAGGCAGGATAAGTGCCACAGTCATATTTTATGCCAAAAAGGACCAGGAGAATAAATCTGGACAATTTTACAGTTTTCAACCGATAATAAATAAAAATGTCAGACTGTACTGACAATCTGACACAATAAATCAGGCTGAGATGCCTTGAAAACTATTACTTTTTCTGAGCAGGCGGTGCTTGAAAATCCTGGATCGGTGCAGCTTTGCTTTCGTCAATCTGCTTTTGAATTTCACTTTGTGTTGCGTCTGATTTTCCCTGGCTTTTTGGGATAACAAAAATGGAAAACAAACTGAGAACCAAAAGGGTAAGGGCAAGTGTCCAAGTCGATTTTTCGAGAAAATCAGCGGTCTTGCGAACACCCATGAACTGATTCGAGGAGGCAAAATTTGATGCCAGTCCACCACCTTTTGAATTCTGAACTAAAACAACCAACACCATCAAAACGCAGACGATCAGGATGAGAACGGAGATAAGAATGTAAAGACCCATTGCTATTATGATTTACGATTTATGATTTACGATTTACGATTTACTGTTTTACCCGAATTTCGTCTCACGAATTGAGTTTTTCAATTTGGGCTGCAAAGTAACGACTTTTTTCTTGATTAAGCAAGGACAATTTCTCATAAATATGGATTGCTTTTGTGATATTCCCCTGTTGTGCATACAATTGCGCCAGTGTTTCGGAAACTATCTCTTCTTCATCAAAATTACTTCTTATGGCGCTGTCGGTAGGATTGAAAAAGGTGGTATTCGGTTTGGAAATCCGGGGTTCATCCTGGATAAATCGTTCAATCAACGATGCCTTGGATAGATGCAGATGATTTTCAGAATCGGATTCAGCCGCAATTTCACGCAGCCTTTTGTTTACTATTGCCAATAGCTCTTCCTGTGTCAGTCGTTCATAGGATGGAGCGCTATTTTCGCTGGTAAGCGGCGCTACCGGTTCCGGATGCAGGAGCCATTCTGTTTGAATAACCGGCGGTGGCTCAGGAAGTGGGAGATCAACCTGTGCTTGTTGTCGCGGCACCGGAATCGTTTGTATGCTTTTTGCATAGCCAATCAATTCCCGCAGAATGCTGCGATCACCCGCGTAAGCAGCCACTTTCTTGAGCTGTTCGGGATATTGCTCATCGCTTTCTGCGTAGAGATTAAATGCATATAATAATTGCCCCGACTGGCAATAAGGGTATTGGGTCAGAAGATCTTCAAACAACTGCAGGCTTTTGCTATCAACAAGACCCGGGTCGCTCAAATATTTTACAAATTGCTGGCTGATCATATCGCCTGAATCCCCATTTGAAAACATTACCAGTTTACCACTGCTTTATTGAATATATCCTGTACAAGTTCGCCTGTAATATCTGCAATGAGTCCGTCCTGGACAGCAGAAAGATTTAATGAACTGGAATAATCCTGATACCGTGAAAAGGTTGTTTCCCAATCCTGTTTGGCATCAGTCTTATTGGTAAACTTAACACTCACTACAATCGTAAGCCGGTTAAGGGCAGCAGTTTCATTGCCCTGAATGGCTACGGGAATTACAACATACTGGGTGATTGCTCCTTCGAGGGTGAGATCGCCACCCCGATCAACAAGGACAAGATTTGTTTGTGAAGTGAAATAATTCCGAAGCGCATCTGTAAAGGTTCTGGATAAAGTAGGCACTACAAGCCCGGCATTGTTCTGGATATAGGAAATAGAAACAGTTTTCACACTGGGTGAAATTGAAGCTCCCGTAAATGAATAACTCATCCGGCAGGAAGAAGCTAAACAAACGAACACAACCATAAATGGTATTGCCCATTTTAAAATGGCAGGCCGGTGAACAGTATTTGTCAAAACATTTTCAATTGTGTTCCAAATATAGGCATTATTATTCGATGTCATATTCCTTGATCTTCCGGTAAAGTGTGCGCTCGGAAATTCCCAGTTCATTTGCAGCATCCTTTCGCTTTCCTTCATGTTTTGAAAGAGCCTTTTTGATGAAATCAATTTCCTTTTTCTCAAGTGAAAGCGACTCCTCAACCTCTTCGGGCTCCTGGATTGGCTCCTGATCATCAAACCTTTTGGCCGGGCGATGCATGATCATGGGCTGAGATGGTTCATTTACACCCTCCAGGTCTTTATAAAGCCGCTGAATCAACTGTGTGTTTTCACCAAGGTTGTTATTCAGGTCATCCTCATTGCGCATAAGGTTCATGACCAACTGTTTCAGGTCATTCATGTCCTTTTTCATGTCAAAAAGAACCTTGTACAACAATTCACGTTCATTAAACTTTGATGAATCTTCCCCTTTATAGAGCACAGGCAGTTCGCTTGAATGGCTCTGAGGCATATATTTGAGTATGATCGCCCCATCAATCATCCTGTTTTTTTCAATGATTGATATTTGGTCTGTCAGATTTTTCAGCTGTCGAATGTTTCCGGGCCACCTGAAATTCCGGAGCACTTGTTGGGCATCTTCATCCAGTTGAATGGAAGGCATGCGATATTTCTCGGCAGCATCGGAGGCAAATTTTCTGAATAACAGGTAAATATCCTCTTTTCGTTCGCGCAGTGGCGGAACAAGAATTGGTACCGTATTCAGGCGATAGTATAAATCTTGTCGGAATTTACCGTTGGAAATAGCATCAGGGATATTGACATTGGTGGCACCAACTACGCGGACATTGGTTTTAAGAACCTTTGATGACCCAACCCGCATGAATTCACCCGACTCCAGCACGCGCAACAACCTTACCTGTGTTCCCAAAGGAAGTTCCGCGACTTCATCTAAAAAAATCGTTCCTCCATCCACAACTTCAAAATAGCCCTTGCGCGCTTCGTGAGCCCCGGTAAAAGAACCTTTTT
>DYQT01000434.1 GCA_020719165.1 Draconibacterium orientale
CGCCAAACGCGGATTGACCGGCTTCGAGGCCCATCATCCCGGGAACTACTGAACCATCCACCTGCCCGCAAATGCCTTTCACCAGTTTATCACCAACTTCTTCAAGAGGCGCGATCAAAATATCGCAGGTTGAAGTTCCCATAACCTTACTAAGGTAATAGGGCTTTATTTCGCCGCCGAGCGCTCCAAGGTGGGCATCGAAAGAACCGGCTCCGACAGCTACTTTTTCGCTCAATCCCAATCTTTTGGCCCATTCCGGTGTAAGAGTTCCAATATTTACCTCACAGTCGTAAGTATCTTTAAACATCCTGTCGCGAAGCCCGGCAAGTAAAGGGTCCAGTTTAACAAGAAATTCTTCCGGCGGTAATCCGCCAAAATCTTTGTGCCACATGGCTTTATGACCAGCGGCACAACGGCTTCGTTTCATACTTAAAGGGTCAGTTGTACCTGAAATCAATGCAGGAATCCAGTCGCAATGCTCCACCCAGGAAAATGCAGCTTTACGGATTTTTTCGTCTTCACGCAGTACATGCAGAATTTTGGCCCAGAACCATTCAGACGAATAAACACCACCTTCGAATTTCGTATAATCAATTCCTCCCCAGGTCCGGGAAACAGTATTGATCAATTCTGCCTCCGCAGTAGCTGTATGATCTTTCCACAACACAAACATGGCATTGGGATTTTCGGCAAATTCGGGAAGCAAGGCAAGTGGTGTTCCGTTTTTATCTACAGCAACAGGTGTTGATCCTGTTGTATCAACTGATATAGCCACAACATTTTCGGCAACACCTGCCGGGGCTTTTGCAAGCACTTCTTTTATTGTTGCTTCAATTCCTTCAACATAATCGAGCGGGTGCTGGCGAAAACGGTTATTATTGGGATCACAATATTTCCCGGCTTTCCAGCGTGGGTAATAAAAAACACTGCTGGCAATTTCGTTGCCGTTTGAAGCATCAACCAGGATGGTACGCACCGAATCGGTACCGTAATCCACACCAAGGGTATATTTTGTCATTTTTTTAATTATTATAATTGAATTAATACAGGCAACTCGCTTAAGAATATATAGCCCGTTATTTTTGACCATAATAGGCATTCTTCCCGTGTTTACGGTTAAAATGCTTATCGAGCAGGTATTGTTTTATCGGGGTTGAGTTTCCTAATTGAATGGTTAATAAAGCCATCCGTGCAACTTCCTCAAGTACTACGGCATTATAAACGGCTTTTTCTGCATTCGCGCCCCAGGCAAACGGTCCATGATTGCCAACCAACACACCGGGAACATGCAGCGGATTAATGTTCTTAAATGTTTCGATTATTACGGTGCCGGTTTCTTTCTCATATCCGCCTTCGACTTCTTCCTGCGTCAATTCACGTGTACATGGGATTTCGCCATAAAAATGATCAGCATGTGTTGTTCCCATTGCCGGAATTGCTTTCAAAGCCTGGGCCCATGCCACAGCATAGGTGGAATGGGTGTGGACAATGCCACCGAT
>DYQT01000435.1 GCA_020719165.1 Draconibacterium orientale
GGGTCTTCAGCTTCGCCGTATCAGCATCGGCCATGCTGCGAGAAAACTTTTTTTGTACCATTTTTTTTGGTGTTACCGAAGCATCTTCCTATTGGCTGAAATGGCAAACTTGTGAATCTAAAATAAAAAATGAGCAGAGAGGAAACGATGGTCAGAAAAAATTCATATTTGACAGACAGTATCAAGGATGTTGATGAACTGCCCTGTTCTCATCCAGCTTCAGTAAACATTGATGTCGCAAACTGTTATTACAGTCTGGCCAAAATGATCCGGCCTCTTTTGATCGTCGAGATAGGTTGTTTTATTGGCTTTTCAACCTTACATTTTGTCCAGGCCCTTCGAGAACAGGGCTTTGGTAAGATGATCTCGATTGATGCCTTTGATTGGGATGTTGATGCCGGGAATGGCCAGGAGAATCGGCAGAATGTAGCATTGCGATACAGGAAGAAAGCTCAGGTTGAAGATATCCTGACCTATGTTAAGGGCTATTCCACCGAAGTTTACTCTCAACTGGAAAGTATAATAAAAAATAAAATTGATTTACTCTATATTGATGGTGATCATTCACCCAGAGGGGTATTTCATGATTTCAACACATATTATGATGATGTTCGGGTCGGGGGATATATCCTCCTGCATGATATTTATCCGGCCATGTGTGGAGAGCAAGGGCCAAGGGTATTGATTGATCACCTGAAGTCACGTGGTTTGATACCAAGGAGACTGGAATTGCTTGAATTGCCTACCCGAGATGGGTTTGGTGTTGCTGTCATACGTAAAACAAGTGGTGATTCGCTGCGGGTGCATCTCTTGGGGTCAGGGTTTGGGCTTATAGGTAATTTTATTAAAAAAGCAGCAAGAAAACTCACTGGTAAGTATCCGTGTTTACGTAAAAGAAATTTTATTGGTAGCGAGGCCATTATTCAGATAAATGTTGTGGATGCTGATTCGAGGACACCCGTTCCCGGTGCGTTGCTTATCTGTCCGCAACGTTGGGATGAAAAACAAGTGGCGGATCCTTCCGGCACTGTCACACTTGATCATTATTTACCAAACAGATACTTATGGAATATCTCAGCAGAAAATTATCACGGGGTGAATGAATTTCTGATTGATGTCGCCGCGAATAAAACAGTCCAGCAATTTACCGTTATGCTTGAGAGGGTCTGACCCCGATGAACGGGATAAATGCCTTATCAGAAAAATTTCTTTGAAAAAACAAGAAATTTTTCTGTAAGTCAATGAAACAGACCCCTGTGGTTAAAGGGTTGTTTGTGAATATGGCCATGGCAATGCCGTTCACGATATGAGAATGTTATCGTATCTATTTACAACGGCTTGGTACATTACTTATTTCAATGAAGGTGGAATCATGTCTCTGTCAACACGTTTTGTAGGGTATGTGCTTTTTACCGTATTCTGCTGTTGTGCTTTCGTGGGTACTTGTTCCAATGAGGTTGAGGCGGCATTGGCAACTGTGGATGCAAAAGTTATTGTGG
>DYQT01000027.1 GCA_020719165.1 Draconibacterium orientale
ATAGTAATCAGAAAGTTATTAACCGACTACCCTGCTTTTTTGAGAGGATACTAAAACAGGATTTACCGATGGCTAAATCCTGTTTTTTCTTTATCTTTGCGCCGTAATCATGGAAAATTCTGCATCACATGGAAGAACAAAAATCTTCAAACCGTAAATACATTGTTTTTTTATCCATTCTTGGCATCCTTTTACTCGTGCTGCTCTTTTGGCTCTTTATCCAGCGGTCGCAAATGATGAAACTGGTGAATGAAAAAGAGGCAGAGAAAATTGCTTTGCAACACAATCTGGATTCATTGATGACCGAACACAACAACATCAAACGTTCCTATGGCGCCCTTTCTGATTCACTGAAGGCCAAAGACAGCCTGATTCAGGTCAATGCCGAGGAGATAAAAAAACTGCTGGCTACTCAGTGGGATTACAACACGATTCATAAGAAATTTGAAAGGCTTCAAAAAGTTGCCCAGGGATATGTTCATCAAATGGACTCGCTTTATACCGTTAACCGTGAGCTTACCGTCGAAAACGACCGGATCCGACAGGTGGTTAAAACCGAACAGAACCGGAATCAAAACCTGATGAAAGACAAAGAGGAGCTTAAAGAAAAAATGAACCAGGCTGCTTTTATCAAAGCTTACGATGTTACTGCAACTCCATTAAAATTGAAATCGGGAGGAGCCAAAGAGCAGGTAACCGATAAGGCCAGCCGTGCCGATCGTATCAGAATTTGTTTTACGATAGGTGAAAATCCGCTCGTAACCCCAGGCAAAAAAAGTATTTACATCCGGCTGGTACGCCCCGACAATGTGGTGGTGATAAAAAGCAAGTACGACACCTTCACCTTCAATGGTCAAACAATCTCTTTTTCACTTCGTGAAGACATTGATTATCAAGGTAAAGCCGCCAAGGTTTGTGTTGACTGGACAAAGAAAGACACGGATAAACCTGCTATGAAAGGGAAATACATGGTCACAGTATTTGCCGATGACAAGGAAATAGGGACCGGTTCATTCGACTTGAAATAATATCATTTTTATGCGAATTGGCATTTTAACGGCCGGAGGCGATTGTCCCGGTATCAATGCAGCCATCAGAGGCGTTGGCAAAACAGCCATTCTTGAATATGGTATGGAGGTGATTGGAATTTCCTCCGGCTTTCTGGGCCTGATCAATGAGGAATACGTTCAACTTGATGAAAATATTCTCTCTGGAATTCTGACACTGGGAGGCACCATCCTGGGAACATCCAGGGAAAACCCTTTTAAAAAAGGCAGCACCTTCAATGCCATCGATAAACCGAAACTAATAAAAAAGCACTATCTTGAGCTTGGTTTGGATGCCCTTGTTTGCATCGGCGGCAATGGAACCCAACGCACAGCCGCTCAGCTTTCGGAAGTCGGACTCAATGTAATTGGCATCCCGAAAACCATCGACAACGATGTGTGGGGAACTGATGTCACCTTCGGTTTCGACTCCGCCTTATGGATTGCCACGGAAGCCATCGACAGACTTCACACAACCGCCAACAGCCACAAGCGGATCATGGTGATCGAGGTAATGGGCCATCATGCCGGTTGGCTCGCGCTCTATTCGGGCATGGCCAGTGGTGGAGATGTTATCCTTTTGCCCGAAATTGATTTTGACATTAACATAGTAGCCAGGTGTTTGAAAAAAAGGGCGATTAATAAAAAACCATATTCTATCGTTGTGGTAGCAGAAGGAATCCCAACCCCGAAAGGCGAGCCCGCCGCCCGGTATGTTGCCAACAGCATCAAGGAGCTCACCGGCCTCGAAACCAGAGAAACCATTTTGGGCTATATCCAGCGCGGTGGCAGCCCGTCGCCAATGGACCGTGTGCTTGCCACCCGGTATGGCGCTTACGCTGTTGAGCTGATTGCACAAAAAAGATTCGGTGAAATGGTTTCACTCAAAGGAGATGTTGTAACCTCTGTGCCACTTGCTGAAGTTGGAGGCAAACTCCGACTGGTTCCTGAAGATCATCCGCTGATTGTAAAAGCGCGACGCATGGATGTTTGCTTTGGTAAAGAGACCCGCTAATCAGAGAACTTGATATCTTTGACGTTGAGTTGAAGATTCACATTGCCATTCCATTCGTTCTCTTCGATATGATAGCAAATGTTGAATGGTATTTGTTTCTCAATTAAACCGAATCGTTCTCCCTGCTGAAATGCGATCGCTGAAAAAGGGCCACCCGAAATCTCCGGATGTACCACTGAGAGTTTCAGGTGATTTTTTCCGACAATTCTTGACCCTCCGGCATCAACAACCCCTTTGGTTATAAAAACCGGGGCCATGTTGCCCGGCCCAAAAGGAGCAAATTGCTTGAGAAGACTATAAAACCGGGAACTTATTTTACTCAGCGGAAGCAAGGCATCGATCTCCAGAACCGGAACAAGTTCAATGCCTGCCAACCTTTCCTGCACGGCAGATTCAAAACGGGCACTGAATAGCTCCAGATTCTCCGGCTTTAAAGATAACCCGGCCGCAAACTTATGTCCGCCAAAATGTTCGAGCAAATCACTGCAGGCATCCACGGCTTCATAAATGTCGAAATCCCTTACACTGCGCGCCGAACCGGTAATCAACCCGTTTGACAGAGTCAGAACGATGGTGGGCCGGTAATAGGTTTCGGTAAGACGCGACGCTACAATGCCAATAACTCCTTTGTGCCAGTCGGGATGATATATGACCGTCGACCTGGCTGACTTTAACCGTTCATTGGCGCCTATCATGCCAAGTGCTTGTTGGGTAGCCAGCGAATCGAGTGCCCGCCGCTCGGTGTTATGGGCATTAATCTCTACTGCCACCCGTTTTGCATCATCCAGATCCCTGGTAATCAGCAGTCTGACCGAATTTTTTCCACTTTCGATCCTTCCGGCGGCATTGATGCGCGGACCGATCATGAAGACAAGATCGGTGATGGTAAGTTCACGTATAAACACACACCCCCCCTGCCCATCATCGTTTTTCATCATCGCAGAATAGCGAAGCAACGCCTCCAGCCCGGGTCTCGGACGTGTGTTTATCAGTTTTAATCCGAAATAGGCCAGAATCCTGTTTTCGCCGGTGATATCGACAATGTCGGAGGCGATGCTGATGGCAACCAGATCGAGATATTGGGTAAGGTCGTCGAACGGCAGATGATGCAATTTTGAATAGGCCTGTATCAACTTAAACCCGATTCCGCAGCCAGAGAGCTCCTTGTACGGGTAGAGACAATCACTTCGTTTTGGATCAAGAACTGCTACCGCTCCCGGAATTTCAGCGCCGGGGCGATGATGGTCACATATGATAAAATCGATGCCTTTGGCCGTGGCATATGCAACTTTCTCCACTGCTTTAATGCCACAGTCGAGGGCGATGATCAGCTTAACATTTGTTTCGGCAGCAAAATCAATTCCCCTGACAGAAATGCCATACCCTTCATTGTAACGGTCGGGAATGTAAAAATCAATCTCTGAATGAAAACTATGCAGAAAAGTATAAACCAACGATACTGCTGAAGTTCCATCAACATCATAATCCCCGTAAACCAGAATTTGTTCCTTTTGATCAATGGCTTTTTTGATGCGGGCAATGGCTTTATCCATGTCTTTCATCAAAAAAGGATCAAACAGATCTTCGAGCGTTGGTCTGAAAAAGGTTTTTGCTTCATCGAAGGTAGTCACTCCACGCTGCACCAAAAGATCGGCTAAAACCAGGTCTATGCCCAGAACTTTTGATAAATCCTTAACTTTTTCGGGATCCCCCGGTGGTTTTAGCACCCAACACTTCTCCATCATTCAGTTCTTAATGCCAAATTACGATTTTTTCCAATTAAAACTCTGCATTCTTCGGTGTTCTCGGAAATGGTATCACATCGCGGATGTTCGACATGCCGGTAACAAAAAGAATCAACCGCTCAAACCCAAGGCCAAAACCTGCATGAGGCGCTGTACCGAATTTGCGGATATCGAGATACCACCACACATCCTTCTCCGGGATCTTCATCTCGTGAATCCGGGCCAATAATGCATCCAGGTTTTCTTCGCGCTGGCTTCCCCCGATGATCTCGCCAATCTTGGGGAAAAGTACGTCCATCGCGCGAACAGTCCGGCCATCCTCGTTCATCTTCATGTAAAAAGCCTTGATGTCCTTCGGATAACCTGTCAGAATTACCGGTTTCCCAAAATGTTTTTCCACAAGATACCGTTCATGCTCAGCCTGAAGGTCGGTTCCCCAGTCAACCGGAAATTCCCATGTTTGCCCCGAGGATTTGAGGATCTCGACAGCCTCGGTATACGTGAGCCGTTCAAATTGATCGCTGATCACCTGTTTTAACCTGTCGATCAATTCATTGTCGTACTTATTGTTCAAGAACTCAAGGTCATCATGACAGTGATCGAGTGCGTATTGCATCAGGTACTTCAGAAAATCCTCTGCAAGGTCCATATCATCATAGATGTCATAAAAAGCCATCTCTGGTTCGATCATCCAGAATTCAGCCAAATGCCGCGGTGTGTTTGAATTTTCAGCCCTGAAGGTAGGGCCAAAAGTATACACCAGTGAAAGTGCCATGGCGCCAAGTTCAGCTTCGAGCTGCCCGCTTACCGTGAGTTTCGTCTCCTTCCCGAAAAAATCCTGACTGTAATCAACATGACCATCAGGTAAAAGGGGAGGATTTTTATCATCCAGCGTCGTCACCCGAAACATTGCGCCGGCTCCTTCGGCATCGGATCCGGTAATGATGGGTGCATGCAGGTAGAAAAAGCCGTGGTCGTTGAAATACTTATGAATGGCAAAAGACATGGCATGCCGGATGCGCAATACAGCGCCAAAAGTGTTAGTTCGCGGACGGAGATGGGCAATTTCACGAAAGAACTCCAGGCTGTGTTCTTTTTTCTGCAAAGGATAGGATTCCGAATCAGCAACCCCATAAACTTCGATCGCGGTGGCCTGAATTTCAACACTCTGCCCCTGCCCCTGCGACTCAACCAGTATGCCTTTCACCGCAATGCAACTTCCTGTGGTTACACGTTTTAACACCTCTTCCGGAAAATTCGCCACCTCTGCAACAACCTGAATATGATGTATTACCGAACCATCGTTGAGTGCGATAAAATTGATCTTTTTATTGCCTCTTTTTGTTCGTACCCAACCTTTAACAAAAACTTCACCGCCATATTCTTTCGACTTCAACAAATCGACAACCTTATTCCTTCTTGTATGTTCCATGGATTTAAATTATTGAAGTTGCAAAGTTAGTTAAATGTCAGGAATTATAACCACTAAGGCACTAAGATCACTTAGAAACACTTAGGGAAAATCAAATCTTAGTGACCCTGAGTGTTCTATATGCCTTAGTGGTTTGAATTTATTACGTCCCAAAGATTCAGGATTGCTTATGTAACTTTGTTAAGAATCATTCGTCAAAGAAAATAAATTATCACAAAATGCAGCACCATCACAACGAAAACATGCCTCAATGGGCAAAACGTGTTGAAAATTATGGCCGTAATCATTGGCATAAAGAAAAAATTTCAAAATCGCGGCGTGGTGAATATATCGGAGCCATCATTTTCAACCTCCTCTTTTTATGGATCGTCAACAACATACAGGAATGGAATCTTGGTTTTATCAAGGATAATTTCTCGGTGGTTCTATGGATTCTCAATCTGAACATTCTCATTCAGATCGCAGGGAATGCACTGATGCTGTTATTCGACTTTCCATTTATCCGTCACCTTACGCTGATGATCACCGAATCAGCAAGTTTCGTAACCCAGATGGTTCTCTTTTACATTTTTCCATTTGATTTCTCGCATTTTCACGGACTTTTCTGGCTTAACTGGTTTATTCCCATCGCACTCATCATCGGCATGGTGGTGTCGGCGCTCAAAGTCGTGTCGAATCTCTGGAAATTGATTTTCTGGCGAAGCTGAATTCCGTACCTTTGCCCCCGATGACATTATCCCTCAATATCACGCCTCTTGAAAAATGGTTACCGGTATCGACTCTGCCCGTCGTCATTGCGGGCCCATGCAGTGCCGAATCGGAGGAACAAATCATGGAAACGGCATTCGGCATTGCCCGGATTCCGCAGGTGAAAATATTCCGCGCCGGAATATGGAAACCACGAACCCGGCCAGGCGCTTTTGAAGGGGTAGGAACCAAGGGGTTAAAATGGCTGCAACAGGTCAGGGAGCAAACCGGCCTGCTGGTTACCGTTGAGGTTGCCAACCCAAGGCATGTTCAGGAGGCGCTTGATCATGGTATCAACATCCTTTGGATAGGGGCCCGTACTGTGGTCAATCCTTTTGCAATCCAGGAGATCGGTGAAGCCATCGGGAATACCGACATTCCGATCATGATTAAAAACCCGCTTAACCCCGACCTGAAGACTTGGATGGGGGCCATTGAACGATTAAACCGGATGGGATTTGCAAAACTTATCGCGGTGCATCGCGGCTTTTCTTTCTTCAACCGCTCCGAGTACCGCAACGCCCCCATGTGGGAAATCCCCATTGAACTTAAGCGGATGTATCCAAACCTCCCCATTTTTGTTGACCCCAGCCATATCTGTGGCAACAGGGAGCTGATACCGGGTACCATGCAAAAGGCCCTTGATCTCGAAATGAACGGACTGATGATTGAAACCCACATAAATCCGTTGAAAGCCCTGACAGATAAAAATCAGCAGGTCACCCCGGCTCAATTGGAAGAATTTCTATCAAAACTGATCCTGAGACGCGAATCCGGCAACAATGAATTTTCCCATAAATTGGAAGAATTACGGTCGGAAATCGACAAACTTGACGAAGAACTTATCGACATCCTGGGACGCAGGATGAAGGTTGTTGAGGAGATCGGCCATTTTAAAAAGGCCAATAAAATAACCATTCTCCAATTAAAAAGATGGCGGCAGCTCACTCAGGATCGGATTGAAACAGGAATAAAAATGGGATTAAGCCGCGAATTTATCCTGAAATTGCTCGAATCGGTCCATGAGGAAGGAATCCAACGTCAGATCAATGTCATGAACCGCGATGAGTCATGAACCAGGTTACATCCATTTCTTTAATTTGAAATAAATGAACATCACAATGGCAATCGCTGTCATAACCCCGGCAACGATCATAAATGAGTATTCATGGTCTTGTATCGGCAGTTTGATATTCATTCCATAAAGACTGGCAATAAATGTCAATGGCAACAACACCGAGGAGACCAGGGTTAAAATTTTCATCACTTCGTTGGTTTTGTTTACCTGCAATGAATCAAATGTCATGGAGTAACCTTTAATCAACTCTCCGTCGTCCTCCACCATATCCCAAATCTTCTGGTAATAGTCCATGATATTGCCCCAGTAATCCTCCATGTTCTCGGCGAAACCGGTTATTGCGCCACTCTGCAGTTTGTTAAATAAAACCATCTGAGGCTTGAACATGGTATTCAGCAGGATTACATTTTTGCGGGTCATGGATATTTTCTCAATGATCGACTCGGCTTTCCGCGAGAAGAGCGATTTCCCGCAATCATCCACATCTTTATCCACCCGCTCAACCAGGCGTTGCGTATCCTTCATCAGGTGATCCAGTATTTCATAAAGCAAAGCATCACTGCTGCCAACCTGCATCCGCCCGGAGGCAGGCTGTTTAACCTTCTCCCGGTTAAACAGGTCCTTGAGCATCCACTGTGATTTACCGATGCTGATGAGATAATCTTTACCCCAAAAGAATTTTATTTCCCGGATTTCAACAAATTGCTCCGTTACACCAAAATCAGGAAAATGAAGAATGAAAAAATGATAATCGTCATAAATATCAATTTTCGGTCGCAGATTCACCTCCGTGCGGCAGTCTTCAAGGTCGAGTGGATGAAAATGATACCGATCCTGCAGCGCCAGTAGGTCTTCTTCGGTTGGTTTGACAATGTGCGACCACCGGAGGGTGCCAAATTTGATGGTTTCGATCATGGCAGTGTTTTTATAGTTGATTGTTTGTCTCCCCCGATCGCCTACGTCCGGGGTTTTCTCCATCGAAAGGTATTCACCATATGCTCCAGATCTTTTTTTAAAAACTCAATTACCGGCACAAGGGAATCGTTGTTGGGAGCATGATTAAAATAGAGCGCTCCCCTCACAAATTCCGAAATACTATCGGTAAGATAGAACTGATAAGGTGATGCTGCATCCGCACCCCGGATATCGAAAACCAGTCCGAACACCCGGTTTTCAGGGTCAACAAACTCCCGCTGACTGATGGCAGTAGCTTTTGGAATATGCTTGTTAACCAAGGTATGAGCATCATTCAGATAATTTGTAAGGTTGCCCGATACCACCTTGTAACTCAGGTGAAGGGTGGCATTAAATGGTTGATATCGGATGTTGATCCAATATGGTTCTGCCATTTTGCTGCTGTCGGCAGAAATACCGGCATATACCGGGTAATCAAATGTGAACGGAAAAGTTGAATCAAAATGCCGGTATTCTCTTTCCGGGAGGTCAATGCGATAATAGCCCCTGGGTTTTGGTGCATACGAATCACTGCACGAAGAGCCCAGCAAAATCAAAATACTGAAAAGTGATAAAATACGCATAATCAATGGGTGAAATAACGAATTGGTGTAATGGCCAATGGCGGTTTGGTGAAATTTCGCCATTAGCCATTTACACTGGTATTCTGCACTTTTTAGAACGGAAGATCATCCTCCGGTGTATTCACCATCGGCACATCCTCTTTTGGTGTTTCACCACCTTGCTGTACGGGGGCGCCCTCATCCTTTCTCGGTCCCGAACCAAGCATCTGCATTGAATCGCCAAGGATCTCATACATAAACTTTTTCTGGCCCTCCTTGTCCTCATACTCACGTTTGCGAATGCGGCCTTCTACATAAATGGTGTTGCCCTTTTTCAGGAAACGCTCAGCCACATCAGCCAATCCGCGCCACATTACAATGTTATGCCACTCGGTGTGAGTGGTCTTCTCCCCGTCTTTGCCTTTGTAAGCTTCGGTGGTGGCCAGGGTGAATGCTGCCTTTTTAACACCGTTTTCGAAATTTTGAACCTCCGGATCTTTGCCCAGATTTCCGATCAAAATCACCTTGTTTACTCCAGTTGCCATGATAAATAATTTTAAGTTAAAAACTCCGTGAACAAAAGTACTCAATTATAATGCTTAATCGGTTTTATGGCAAAAGGTAATACATGAAATGGAAGTTTTTTTTCGTTTTATGATTATTTTTCTCAAATTTGCAGGAATCCGTGTGTTTTTCATTACAAAATGATTTTTATTTTCTCAAATGGCAAAGCAAAAGTATCTGTTTTTTGGCATAGGCTTTTTAATTATCGCACTTATCCTGATGTGGTTTTATGAACCAAAACCTCCTTTAGTTGGGATAACACAAAATACGGCTACGAAAACGCCCTATCTGTATGAAGCGATTGGCAATGGAAACCTTGCAGTGCAGGAGATAACCCTCACCAAAGATTTTCTGAACGGACTGGAAATCCGCTTTGCCACCATGGGGAAAGTGAATACCAGCACCAACACAATCCTTGTTCTTGACAGTAACTATAATCTGCTTCACCAGGAAAAGTTTTCATCCGAAATCATTGAGGATGCCAAATACCATGCGTTTCAGTTCAAAGAGAGCATGAAAGTGGGGAAAGGTATCAAAATCTATATCTGCCTTTTTTCAAAAGACGGCGACAGCGCCAACAGCATCCACATGCTGTTTAACAACGACCTGAAAATTGGCAACCTTTACGCCTCGCTGATAATTAATGATGATGTAATCCGATCAATACCCAACAAAGCCAGGCTTTATCCCGGTAGTTTGATTCTTCGCACCTATGAATCTGATGTCTCCTTCTCAAACCCCATTAAATGGCTCTGGTATGCGTTGGTAATCCTGCTCACTTTGGTGATCATTTTTACAAAGAAAATCCAGCCCTTTCTTGGGCGGTTGAATATTCGCCCCGAGATGATATTTGCTCCGATAGCGTTGATATTCGGATCGTTGATTGTTTTCCTGAATCCGCCATTGCAGGTTCCCGACGAAGGATCGCACATCTATCGCACCTTCGAATTATCCGAACTGCAATTTGCCAATACCGCAAAAACCATCCCGGCCTCTGTCTTTAAACTGGACTCAATCGCGAACCGGTTACGTTTTAATCCCGATGCAAAAACCAGCAAAAAGGAAATTTTATCCCTGGAAACGATTAAACTGGAGCCTTCTGTCAGGAAGGAGAGTATGGGACCCGATTATATTGTTCCATATTTGCCGCAAACAATTGGAGTTGTCATTGGAAAAATGTTCACATCTTCTCCATGGATGTTGATGTACTTCGGACGATTTTTCAACCTTATTTTCGCAATCCTCCTTGTTTTCATGGCAATCCGAATTGCGCCGTTTTCAAAATGGATTTTCTTTCTGCTTGCATTGATGCCCAAAACAATCTATCTGATGGCATCCCTGTCATACGATGCCTTCATTATCAGCGCCTCCTTCCTTCTGATTGCACTTTTTCTCTATTACGCATTTAAAGCAGAGAAAATTTACTGGAAAGATCTGCTGCTCCTACTGTTTCTTTGGCTATTGCTGGGGCTTTGCAAACCGCCTTACTTCATGATCGGCTTCCTCTTTCTCATAATTCCATTCCGAAAAATCAAGGCGCTGTCAAAATATCTGTTGATTGTTCCGGCAATTCTGGTATCCCTGGCTCTGGCTTTTGGTATTTGGAAGATTGGTGGAGAACTCTTCACCCCAAAACAAACTTTAAAAACCGAGCAGCCATCCGCAACCGGCCCTGCAACAGCAAGCAACGACAGTTTGAATGCCGCCGCCGCGCAAACGCCCGGGCCACCCATGATCAACCCGAAAGAACAAGTTCAGTATATCCGGAATAATCTGCCAACATTTTTAAAACTCATCGTGGCAACAAATTTTGATCACATGCGGGCAAGCATGCTCAACAATTTCGTTGGCACCATGGGGTGGCTTGATACTTTTTTACCAGACACACTGGTCAACCTCTATCTGCTTGTCCTGCTGATCGCCGCACTGTTCATTGCCGAAGAGTCCATCCGTTTTGACTGGAAAAGAAAACTATTCCTGTTCCTCATTTTCATCGGATGCATTCTGGCCATTGAAACAGCCATGTACATTTATTCATCCTATGTTGGACAGGAGAGACTTTTTGGCGTTCAGGGAAGGTATTTTATTCCATTGGCCCCCCTGTTTCTGCTGCTCTTTTACAATTCGGTGATTTCGACAAAATTGAATTATCTCTTCAGTGTCCGGCGAAAAGCCTATCTTGCAGCAAAACCCCTGCAAAAACCCAAGATCCTTGCCGAAATCAAAGGAGATCAGATTTTTATGAAATATCTCCAGGCATCTATTATTTTGTTTGCTGTTGTGACAATGGTCAGAACCATCGCTGCTATTTTATTGAGATATTATCAATGGTAGAAAAAATCCGGTTATGAATGAAAACAACCAGCTAACCATCATTATTCCCGCATACGATGAGGAAAAAAATCTGAAAGTTTTCCTTCCGCCGCTGATCAGTTTTTGCAGGGAGAATAACTGGAAGATCATTCTGGTGAACGACGGTTCACACGACCAAACCAGGGCATACCTGAAAAATTACGAATCGGATCCATTATTGACGGTGATTCATCATAAGCTGAACAAGGGCTATGGAGCCGCAATTAAATCGGGAATCAGGGCATGTGAAACGGAGTACCTTATTACATACGATGCCGATGGCCAGCATTTTCTGGAAGATATTGACAAACTGCGCTGCTGTTTGCTGCAAAAGGATGCCGACATGGTTGTTGGTTCACGCCGGGGGCTAAAGTCATCTTCGCATGTGAGGGGAATCGGTAAAAGCATCATCCGGCTGATCGCCAACATCATGATGACCGTTCCGGTTCATGACATCAACTCAGGAATGAAAATTTACCGCACCGATCTGGCCAAGAAATATCTCTATCTTACCCCCGACACCATGTCGTTCAGCGATGTTATTACCCTCGTTTTCATCAATAACCGGCACCTGGTGATTGAAGAGCCCATCCGGATCCAGGAGAGAACCAACGGCGAAAGTACCATCGGTTTTCAAACCGCATTCCAAACAGTCATGGAAATTCTCCACATCGTAATCCTCTTCAACCCGATGAAGATTTTCCTGCCGCTCTCCATCATTAGTTTCGTTGTCACTGGTTTTTGGGGAATCCCGCTTATACTTGATGGAAGAGGCTTAAGTACCGCCAGCCTGCTGGGCTTAATTCTGGGAATTTTGCTGTTCCTCCTCGGGTTGATCGCTGAGCAACTGTCGCTTATCCGCCGAAACCTGCATGCATAAACGTGCATCAATGGCTGGTGGCTGATACCAAAATCGACTTTATTTTATTGACCTGCCTGTTTCCAGCAATCCATAGATCAATACAATCAGCTTTATTTTAATACGGTGTTGCATCAGTCGCCAATGATTATGATCATATCTGGCGTGAATTTGATATTGCTCTTCAAACTGTTTTCTATAATTCCGGGCGCTAATCGATTGCCTGTGAAGCCTGAAACAGGCAAGATTTTCGTTTAAATACCCGGGATTTCCCAGTTTCGCAAGCCGAAGCCAAAGATCATAATCCATGGCCGTTGGCAATCGCAAATCAATCGGGCCAGCCATTTCCAGGGCATTCCTGCGCATGAATACTGCCGGTTGCGATATGAAATTATCCATCAAGAGCCGGCTAAAACTAAATTTTTTCGACAACCTGTTTTTATAGGCCGTAATCCATTTTCTCACCTCATGATCGTTCTCATCCACCATGCGGCAATTTCCATAAAGCCAAAGGCAATCGGGATGCCGGTCAAAGTAGTTTGCCACTTTTTGCAAAGCCCCCGGCATATAAGTGTCGTCTGAATTGAGCCAACCCATGATATCACCTGCTGCCATGGCAAACCCTTTGTTGAGCGCCTCCTGCATTCCCTGATCAGGTTCTGAAATATAACGGATGCTGACTGAATATTTTTCAAGGATTGCTATGGTTCCATCGGTAGAGCCGCCATCGATCACCAGGTGCTCCACCGGAAAATCCACCTGTTGCTTCACCACACTGTCGAGTGTCCGCCCGATATACTCTGCCTGGTTAAAGGAAGGGGTGATGATCGAAAGTTTTATCGGATTCATATTGTTAAATAAGGTTTTATGGCAACCACTTCCAATTTATCTCTTTGCCATTTCTCAAACCCACTGATGCAATCATTTCGAGCCTGGGCAGCCATTCTTCCTGCATTTGAAAAATCCAAAGGTCTTAAACTTTGCATATCGTACAACAACCCGTTCCTTCCATGGATGATATATTCATTCATGGTTGGATGATCGGGAGTTACCACGAGCCTCCCCATGGTCATGGCTTCAATTACCGGCATGCCGATCCCCTCATACAACCGGGGAGTAAAAAACACATTGGCACGCGATAAAACCGACAAATAATCCTCCTTGGTTTCAAACCACCGCGAGATGGTAATACGGTATTTATTTATCTCCTCCTCCGTTGGAAGAATTTCGCGATACCATATCGGATCAAGCGCCAGGTGCAGGTGAAAGGTGGCAAAATCTGATCCTTCGATCAACTGTTTAATATGATCCCACGTGATATCGTTGGTGCGTTGCCAGAAAAAGCCATTCAATTCTGTGAAAGGATCCCGGGCATATGGCAGAGAGGCCGGATCGGCATAATATTGAAAATACTGCGAGCGGATTCCAAGGCGTTCAAAGCGCAGATGAAGGTCATGGCAAAAAGAGATAAACCGGAAATTGTTGAAGCCGAAAAACAACTTGTCGGGATCGGCATGGATGTCATCATACATTGGGATAATGATGATTTGCTTGCAGTTAAGTTTCTTAAGTTTTTTCGGATTGTAGTAGATCATGATTTGCCACAGAATCAGGATGTCGAATTCCTCCCCGTTGATCCTGCTGAAGGAGGGTGATCTCCCGCCATTCCATTTGCTGTCCCACATAACCTTAACAGATCCGATTTGTCGCATCAGATTGATAAAAAAAGCGGAAGAAACAGTTTTATTATGGTACGAATGGTCGATGACTCCCACTTTTTTCTTTCCGGAAGGGTTAAGAGACTGAAAAAAAGTATCAGGAAACTGCACTGAAGCCGCACTGCCATTCACCAGCCTGACGATACGCAAAACCCTGGCTATAATTAGTTTTAACTTGTAGGTGCGTAAAAAATCCATTTTGTTCTGCACCATGCGCATGACCGGGGAGAACGGATAAAGTATAACAAAGAGTATTTTTCGCAATTGATTATTCATGGCTGGTCGGATTTGTGAACGATTTGTTTTCGATACAACCACCTGAGCAAATAGTTCATGAGATCGGCGGGCACCAGCCGGTATAACCATTCGGTAAAACGGGCCTTCCGGATAACCCGTTGGTGAAACCGCTCCTCCTCCCGTGTCAGGGTACGGGCTGAACGCAATATTGCCAGGTTTGACTGTGCCGATTCAACCATCTTCAGGTTGGAAATTCCGCCGGTGTCAAAAATGGCGACTGTTTCAGCAACATGCCTGAAGATTTTCCCATCAAGATATAGTCTCAATATCATTTCATAATCGGCGCTAAAAAACAACTCTGGCCGATATCCCTTGTCCCTGATCACACTGGTACGAAAGAACATGGCCTGGTGACAGCAGATCATTCCCTTCCACAGATCTTCTACAGGCAACGCCTTCCGCCTGGCATCAAATGCAGGATACCGGGCAATGCTGTCTCCAAAAAGCACCTGAGCATCGTGCAAATCCTGATTGAATATGGCTGAAACCACTTTGTCATTAAAAAACAGATCCCCGGCATTCATAAAACTCACCCACTCCCCTGTTGCTTTTGCCAATCCTTTGTTCATGGCATCATAAATACCCCGGTCTGGTTCACTGACCCAGGAAGAAATTTGTGTTGAATACTTTTTGATCACCTCCACCGTCCCGTCGTCTGAGCCGCCATCGATCACGATGTATTCTATGTGGGGATAATTCTGAACGAGAACACTTTGAATTGTGTTCTCCAATTCAATTGCCGAGTTGCGCACAACCGTGATGATGGATATTTTCGGTTGGCCGCTGGTCATTTTTCTCCTTTGTTAAACTGCAAATGTAACTTTTTTAAGGTTTTACACGGTATTTTCAAAACATAATTTTCTTGTACCCAACCAATAAATTGGTAGTTTTGTATGAATAATTATCAGCCCCATGAAAACCTTCTTTCAAAAGATTGTTGAAAAGATCCCATTTGTTTCTCTTGTTGTTTCAGAAAGGGATACACTGTTAATAGAAAAAGTTACTCTATTAAGCGAACGGGATAATTTAACCTCAGAAAGAGATAGGTTAGCTGCAGAAAGGGATCAAATAACCTTGGAAAAAGATAATTTAATACTGGATAGAGCTACGCTGAGATTAGAAATGGACACCCTGGCAACAGAGACAGACCGTTTGAAAACACAAAGCGACCCCTACAACAAGTTTGTACCTCACGGTCATTTTTTTTCTCCAATTCCGTCACAGGAAGATATTATAAAAAATGAAAAAAGAATTTGGAACCAGCAAAAACCAAATTTCCCGGGTATCGATTTGTGCATTGATGAGCAATTCAGATTATTGGACGATTTTGAAGGGTTCTATCAGGAATTACCCTTTGCAGATGAAAAGACAGATGCATTACGATATCATTACCTCAACCCTGCCTATGGTCATGCTGATGCAATTTTCTTATACTGCATGATCAGGCATCTCAGGCCCAGGAACATTATCGAAATCGGTTCAGGTTATTCATCCTGTGTTTCATTGGATACCAATGAACTATTTTTTCATAATTCAATCAATATTGAATTTATCGAACCCTATCCGGGGCTCCTGAAAAGTTTATTAAAACAATCAGACCACGACGTAATTCGCATCCATGAATCGAACCTTCAGGATATCCCGATTGAAACGTTTAAAAAACTGCTGGCTAATGATATTTTGTTTATCGACTCAACACATGTCTCGAAAATAGACAGTGACGTAAATTACCTCATTCATGAAATATTGCCTGTATTGGCCACCGGCGTGCATGTCCATATTCATGATGTTTTTTACTCTTTTGAATACCCGAAAGTGTGGCTGGATGAAGGGAGGTTTTGGAATGAGCAATATATTTTAAGAGCGTTTTTGCAACACAATTCTCAATATAAAATTGTATTATTTATCTCATACTTACAACATTACTTCGAAGAGAAAATGGTAACCAGATTTCCGTTAACCTATCAAAACACAGGAATATCAATCTGGATAAAAAAAATATAGCTTACATTACCTTCTTTCAATGGCACATAGATAGGCAGAAATGGTTTGGTCAGCACATCTGCTCCAGCTAAATTGCTTTGCTCGCTCTACTGCCTTTTTACGAAAATCGTCTCTTGCTTTTGAATCTGTCGCAAATACATGAATTGCCTGAGCCAGCTCTTCAATGTTTAACGGGTCAAAAAGAATCCCGGCCTCACCAACCACCTCAGGCAGCGATGATGTATTGGAAGTGATTACCGGCACGCCACACTGCATTGCTTCCAATGGCGGAAGTCCGAATCCCTCATAAAAACTTGGATAAACAAATCCCCTGGCCCCTGAATAAATAGGAGCCAAATCTTTATCTTCAACATACCCGGTAAAAAACACCCTGTTTTGCAACGATGAATCACTTTTCGATATTTTAAAGATGGAATCGAATTTCCACCCTTCAGAGCCAACCAATACCAGATTGAGATCCTGATTCTGCTCCTGTTTAATAAACAACTGAAATGCTTTGATCAGCAAATCGATGTTTTTCCTGGGCTCCAGGGTTGAAGCGCTCAATAAATACGGCCCTTCCGGAATCTTATATTTCTGTTTAACTTTTTGGATCAGCCGTTCATCCTTAACCTGGTAAAACAGAGAGGAGGCAGCCCAGTGTGTGACAAACACATGCTCAGGTTTAACATGTCCGAGATAATTGAGCAGGTCGGACCGCGTAGATTCAGAATTGCAGATCACATAGGTTGACTCGTTAATACTCTTGATGTTCCTGACAAACTGATCAACATTGTCTTTTTCAAAAAATTGAGGGAATAATATGGGTATCAGATCGTGTACGGTCAGAAAATTGGAATAATTGCCATTTTTAACAACCTGATCCGGAATAGGAAACCAGGGCGAGTGATATACCCCGGCAGGAACGGTTTGTTCAACCTCACCATATGTGTAGGTCGAAAAACCCTTTTCTGCCTCCGGAATGTTGATGAACCGGTCGAAAAAAGATTTTAAGGGAGGAACAGATTTAAGAAATCCGAGACCGTTTTTGCGGTGTTCCTTTTCTGACAATGAAAGAAAATAGCTGTTTATTAAGTTTTTATACTCTGGCAACAGGGAGGGATATAATTCGATATCGCTCCTGGTTTTCAGTTCATCAAAGAGGCTTTCGATGACGCGAAAAACACCCGTTCTCGACTTTACATCAACGGAACCAATACCTAAAACAGATATATCATAAACGAGCGGAATCTTTTTAGAATTCATATCTGAAATCTGCATTTAAATGAGCCAGCATTTTGTTTACCTGCTGGTGTGTTTTTTTGTGAATGGTATACCTTTTAAACCAGTAAATCCATCTGTTAAAAAAAGTAATTTCTGCCTGGTAATAATCATGAATCAAATCCGGAACCTCTTTCGATACCTTATCTTTATTGGCCATCGATTTTGTTTCAAAATAGACCCTGGAAACAGCTAAAAACTGGTTAATGTAATGAAATCGTTTGTTTTGAAACACTGCCCTCATCCAATATTCATAATCAAAAATGATTTGGTACTCCTGCGAAAAATCGCCTAATTGTTCATATAACTGCCTTGTAAAAAACACCGTTGGCTGGCAAAGGGTGCACTGATAATAGAAGTTGTATTTACTGGGTTTAAATGTTGGGTAAGGAAGCACGTCATTGCTTTTCACATCAACCCACATTCCCTTTCCATAAACAAAATCAATGCCCTGCCAATTTATTTTCGTGATCCTGTCAAATGTATCAGGGTAATAATAATCATCACTGTTTAGATAGGCAAATAAAGACCCCCTGGCCAATTTAAGCCCTTTGGTGATGGCATCTATTTGACCTTTGTCTGGTTCACTCATCCATCGATAACTTACTCCCAGGCAATTCAAATATGGCGTTTGCCCTTCCATGTTAACGCGAAAAGTCAAATTTTCAATCTCCTTCGATTGGGTATGTTGTAATAACTCACGCTCATTATTCTTAATAATTTCAACGGAATGATCGGTTGAATTTCCATCAACAATAATATAATCTATGTAAAATGACCCCCGTTGAAACACAACAGATTTGATCGTCTGATCGAGAAAAATCCCCTGATTAAAAGAAGGCGTTGTAATTGTTAAAATAATGGCTTTATTCATGTTGTCGCAATTAACCTGTCTGAATGAAATTGTGCTTATACTCAATGACTATTATTTTCCCATCAGTTTGTTTAGAAAACGCATCAAGATGCCGGTTTGTGCTTTAAACACGGATTTCGCGGGCGGCTTGGAAATTATCTGGGTGGGAATCGGCGTTTCGAAGTAATCGAATAAACGCTGACTTGAATGAATCCACTGAACATAGCCATTTTCAATATCCAACCGCGCATTCCTTCGTATTTCTGCCAGATTATCGAAAGCCAGAGGTTGTGGATTGTCGATGTCATATAAAAAGCCATTGACATTATGGGTTATATATTCATTCATGGTGGGGGTATCTGAGGCAACAACGCACTTGCCCATCGCCATCGCTTCTAAAAAAGACATGCCTATTCCCTCGTAAACCCGCGGAGCAAAAAACACATCAGCGCTCTGCAGCGCCTGATAATATTCATCCCGGGTCTTAAACCATTCTGAAAGCGTAAGATTCAATCTTGATTTTTCATCTTCCTCCGGCATGATGACCGGATAGCCTGGCGGATCGATGGCCAGATGAAGGTGAAATTTTTTGAAAGGAAAATCACCGATTAATTTTATGATATGACCCCAATTGATTAAATCGTAGCGTTGCCAGAAAAAACCGGAAAGGTCAGTTGATTGCAAATTGGTTACCTTGAAATTGTTTGGATCCGGAAAGTATTGGAAGTATTCACTTGAAAGACCCAAACCAAGGAGTCGGTCATGAAATTTTTTGCTGAAATTTAAAAACTTAATCCCCTGAAATTTTTGAAAAAACGAATCAGGAAAAAAATGTGCGCCATCATACATGGGTATGAAGACAATGTTTTCACAATTCAGCTTTCGAAGTTCATCCGGTTCATAGTTGATTTGCTGAAAGAACACAATGATGTCAAAGGTTTTTCCGGCGATCACCTCAAGATCAACGCGTGGACCATTATTCCAGCTGTCGTCCCAGAATTGCTCAACATCATAGTGCTTTTCCAATATATCAATTAAAAACCTCGAGGACTGAGATTTAATTTTGAACGAATGATCAATATACGCGCACCTTTTTTTCATGGACAAATAGCAGTTGTTTAGAATGAATAAAATCAGGGGTGTTCACAAAATAATTTATACGCCTCTTCAATAAATCCGAACCCGAGCCTATCAAAATTAGCATCGGTACAAAAAACAACAATCACATCCTGAGACAAAATATCATTTTTCAGATTGGCTTTGTTTAATTCGACCCCGCCCGGTTTTTCTTTTGTGAATTCCTTGTTAAAATAATACCAAAACCTGTCAGTAAAATACACATTGAAGGTTAATCCCTGGAAAAAAATATTCGAATAATAGCTGTCTGCAACGGTGATGATTTTGGGTTTGAACACATCCGGGGACGAATGAAACGAGAACTTTGGATATGCCATTTTATAATGTGAAAGGGTGGTGAACAAGTTCAATAAATGACCAATATCATAATCCGTTGATCTCAGTTCGTCCGTAATTTCGAATCCATCGATTTCGATTTCAATCATTTTTCGCGCTTTCAGCTTTTCGATATAATGAACGATAGAGTCTATCGCAACGACAGCTCCATAATCACTCCAATGAATTCCGCATTGAGCATATAAAGGGTACTGTGAGGTGTCTTTCATTGATAAAAAATAATCATCAAAGTTGATGAAATTGACCCCCTGCGCTTTTAAATAACCTGGAGCCGTATTGGTATTGGTAATATATTTTCGGGCCGGTTGAAACCGGTCCGGTATGAATTCCGGGAAGAAGGTGGCCTTTCCGGGTGCAATAACGACCAAAAAACCAACTCCATGTTCTTGTAATGCTTCCTGCACAGCTTTGATCATTTTTGCTTTTTCCGCCCAATACTCTTTGCCCTTAAAACTTTTACCGGTAAATTCCAATATATAACCCGGCTCATATAAATACTGATTTTTCCCAATCACCACGCCTTTGGGATTTACAAAATTAAAGAGGGAATAAGTCATTTGATTCTTCAATCTTACCAAATGACACCGGAATCCAATATTTTCTTCTGTATATTTATTAAATTTCGGTTGGTAAGCACCTGATAAGAAGGTCTGTTTTGAAAAAACAGGTTTCACTGCAGGAACAAACACACCATGAAGCGGTTCATCGGCGATAAACGGGTATACTCTTTGTATTGACGGAGCAGTTATTATCAGGATAATGAATAAAAAAAATAATTGCTTGACAGTTTTCATAGATTTGGTTACATTCACAGAGTCATTTTCAATACATTTTCCTAAGTCAACAAGCGGCTTTAATCGACAAAATTACATTTTTTTGCAAGGTAAATATTAAACTGTAAATACCAAAATATTTAACCTTCATCCCAAGCATGTTTCCTAATCCATTACCTTTGCAGGTATAGTTAAAACAACACAGTACGATTATATTTTCGCAAGATGAGCACTTTAAGTAAAATAAACCTCAATCCATTTCAGGATGGAATCGTTCCGGGCATCTCCCTTTGCACAGCGGTAATGAACAGAAGCAATACCCTTGAAGAGGCATTGAAAACCTGGATAACCTGGAAGGAAATTGATGAAATAATCATTGTCGATTGGTCTTCTGAAACATCTCTTATACCGCTTGTAAAACGATATCAAAACGGGAAGATTCATCTGGTTGTTGTGAAAGATCAGAAAAAGTGGGTTTTATCGCACGCCTACAATCTGGCGGCACGCTTAACATCAAAAGATAAAATTCTGAAAATTGATGCCGACGTGAAAATTTTACCCGGATTTTTTGATCGTCATGTTTTGCAGCCAGGAATGTTTTATACTGGCAATTGTTCCCTGGGAAGAGATGAAAACGAAAGGCATCTGAATGGCAATGCGTTTTACTACCGGCAGGATTTTTTTAACGTCAATGGATACAGTGAATTCATAAAATTTTACGGTTGGGACGATGATGATCTTTTCACCCGAATGGAGGCACTGGGTCTGAAAAAACAGGACCTTGATATCAACACCCTGTTTCATATTGAACATGCCCACCGCACAACTTTCCAGGATTCTGCCGATTATTTTAAAAATTTAAGCGATAATGAGCGGGCAGAATTGAATATACTGATCAACCGGTACGTTTCAAATCATCATGAAAAATGGTCGTCGAAAAAATCAATGCTCGAGTTCAGCGTAAAGGTGGTTGACAACCATACCGTTGTTTGCGAACAAAAAAACTCTGACCAAAACTTGCTGCCCCCTTCATTGCTATCAGACAGTGAGTCCTGGGCATTGGAAGAAAGACTCAAACAAAATGGCGTAGTTTTTCCCGACAATCTGTTGAAAAGAGCAAATAAGATAGAACTTGCAGCCTTTTACAATCAAGTTGATGGTAAAAACTCAGGTTCAATGGTAAACCCCTTGTTTGATTTGATTTTGAAATTCAATGAATCTTATTCAAACCTCATTGTTGAAAAAGAGGAGGAGTCATTCAGGTTGAATATTGCCATACGGGATCAAAAGTTTTTATTGGACGAACATATCAGGTGCCTGGATGAAACGATGCCGGCATTGCTTGAAAAAGAGCAGGTGATCAGGAGTAAGGATTTGGTGATTGTCGAAAAGGAGGCGATAATCGCTGACCAAATTCAGAAACTGAACTCACATGCTGAAATAATCAATCAATCACACCAGATTATTCAAGAAAAGGATCTTGTGCTTTCTGAGCAGAAAAGAATAATTGATGAAAAAAACCAGCAATTCTATCTGCTGGAACTGGCAATGGTTGAAGCCCTAAAGCATGGTAATGCGCAGGATCAGATCATACAGAAAAAAGAGCATCTCATTCAGGAAAAAGAGCAGGCCATTGATCAGGCAGTTAGTCTGATCAGGCACAAGGAGGAGGTAATCATGGCCCGTGAACAGGCAATTTTGAACTGCCAGAAAACGCTTGATCAAAAGGAGAAACAGTTGCTGGATGTACAGTACGAATTATCGGCCATCCTTCGCTCCTACTCCTGGAGGTTTGGCCACTCTGTTTTTTCCGCCATCGGAAAAATTCCATTTGCACCAAAAGGGAAAATGCAAGCGTAGATTTTACTTTTCAGTTCATCTTTTCCGGTTTCTTTTCCTTTATTTCCAATTCACGCACAGCCATACCCAGCATCCGTTTGTCGTCCGACTGTCCAAAATCAGCAGGGGCGGCAGGGTTGCTGATTTCGAATACCATGTTAATCTGGCCATCCGGCACAATACTGTTCGGTATAGTGGCCTCATACCACATATCGTTTTTCACCATCCACTGCGCAACTTGGTGACCGTTGATCAGGACATTGACCTTTTGATTATCAATTTTACCTTCGACCGAATATCCATACCCCTTTAATCGTAATACCAAATCGCCTTTGAATAGTGTTGCTATCTGAAAATGTAACCCGGCTAACCGGCTGTCAGTCCAGCGATGACTAGGTTCCGGATCGCTCCACCCCGCAAGAAGATAATTACTTGCCTTACCTTTCGATGAAAAATCAATTGTTGTTCCAATAACATACTGGCAATCTGATGTCACATCCACAATGCCCGTTGGGGTGTACAAGCGGTTTCCCAATCTCCAGTTCTCACTTTCATAGGCCGGGCCTGCAACGATGTATTCGGTCATTTTCGGAATATTATCATACCCTGCATTCCCATCATAAAAAATAAAGGTACGTGGTCGGTTCTCCCCATTTCTTGCTGAGTTAAAACCTGTATAGTCAAGGTTGGCATTTTTAACTTTCAGCAGGCAGCCCACATCTGAATTATAGAGTGGTGCATTATCAACTTTTAATACTCCCTTGGCCATCGGAGCCTTATAGAGGAACAATGGCAATGATGATGAGATGATTCTATTTGGCACCAAACCTGATTCCCGGCCCAACAAGGGAATTTCCAACGTGCCATTATCGGCCATAACAACAATTTCTGAATTCTCGTAAAGATTTAATTCTTTCATTCTTTGAACCATTCGTTTAACAAGCGTGAGCGCCCCTCTTGCCTGTTTCAGATATCCCTCCTTTCCCGAAAGTGAGTCATTATACTGCATTTTCTCATCCACACACATAGGCAGTTGCGGTGAATACAATTGAATGAATTTAAAAGAACCAACCCGGGCGCTGCTTTTTACTTCAGCGCTTTTTTCAAACAACTCCACAAAGCGAACATCATCACCAAATGGAACAGGCGGATACAATTTGGAGAGGGAAGACAACAGCCATGTTCCATTGTTGTAAATGTATTTTTTCAATACCGTTGGAACAGATTTAAAAATTCCATAATCCAAAAATTGATTCAATGGTGCAACAAAAGCAGCAGAGCTGTGCTGCAATAATTCATTTAAAGATACATTTCCAGGGAATCGTGACACCAACGTTGAATTATAGCCCTTTTCCCGGTAGTACTTCTCCAAATTGAATCCGGAAAATGCATCACTTGAAAAATTAATGAATTGTTCCTGATTTTTAAAAAGTTTTCCACTTTCAATGGCCGGCAGATTAAGCGTTGAGGTTGGATAGTGACTCATTGTGTTTTTAAAAAATGTAAAACCATCCAGAAAAGAGACTTCATCGGGATGCTCTTTTCTAATCAAATCGAAATAATCAGACTGAAAGCCCTGTAAAAGCACAATAATGACATTATTCTTCTCATGGAAAGAAAACACTTCATCAAAATCTTTTTGATTGTCGATCTGAGCGGCTTTAGAAGGAGCTGAAAGGAAACTGGTGGTTATGGAAATGAAGCCCAGCAGAAATATCACCTGGAGCGTCATTTTTGTCCGGGACTCCCCTCCCCTGAAAATAAAAAAAACAAATGAGGTAATAATTAACCCCCATATGATCAATTCAATTATCATGGGAATTCTCCATTGGGATATTTCGATCACCTTACCCTCGACAACCTTGAATCCCCAGCCAAGAAGTTGTATCTGAGCCCATATAGCGACAGAAAAACCAATAATTAATCCTGAAAGTACCTTAAAAAATCGAGGGTTATTCCGAATGGAATAAAATAATAAAAAAAAGAGGCATGAAATTCCTGCAAACATTGCCGCTACTGGTAAAAGCACGGATGTCAGTGAAAATTTAACTGTGATGAAATTATCGAAATAAAAACAAAGCGGAGCCGAAAAAAAAAGCAAAAACGGTAAAACAGATGACATTGCCAATTGAAAACCCAGAGATCTCTTCATCAGAAAATTATTTTATCATTTTTTATTGTCATCCTTTGCCTTCTTCATACCGGATATTTCCCGATTTTTCAATATTTCAACGAGCATACTTGTGCGCTGGTCTCTGCCGGTTTTATTCAAATGATATATGGTATTAAAAAACATACTGTCGGAAAAAACAAAATCCTCCGGATTGTTTATAATTTGAATCTTTAATTCACGCCGCATGTCTGATGCAAATTTGAGAATAACTTCCTTATTAACAACATACTGCGTTTCCGGATAATTCGGATACATAAAGTAAAGCCTGATGTTGTTTGCCCTGGCATATTCGGCAAATGCATTTAAATAATTGATTCCTTCCCACTTGCTATAGGAAAGCGTCACACGATCATCCAGGTGATCAGGCGGTGGTTGCTTCAGGTGCCTGATTACATCCCCGTACTCGTTAAAGGCACCACGCGCGTAAACAGAACGTGTATCAATGGTTTTCTCAATTCTCGGTTTTGGTGCACATAGCTGATAAGCATTGTTCTTAATATTGCCAACTAATTCTTCCTCAAAATATGATTTAAAATTACTTTGGTAATCTGATCGATAAAAGTTCTTCGCCGTGGA
>DYQT01000436.1 GCA_020719165.1 Draconibacterium orientale
GGTTATTTCTCGGTCTTTCGCTGAATTTCGGAATCAACCTGAATACGGAAATTTTCTCCGGAATCCTGCTGGCCGGTATCGTTGGTTTTGCCCGGTTAAAATCAAACGCCCATCAACCGGCCGAAATATATTCAGGCTTCGTGATGGGAGTTGTTGTGATTGCAGGGTTAATTACACTTCTCTGATCAGAAGGGCATCAGCACGAACCCAACAGATATCGGATACATGTCGGGTCCCTTGTCCTTTTGAAATATGCTGGACAAAGCGTAATATCCGTTTACATGAAACCATTTGTATCCAAAACGCAGGGTGGGGCCATACGCAAACCGCTCAATGTTCTTGATATCCTTGAAGGATGCCCTGAGCGTATTCGTTGTTTTGAAAAGGTAATCCTCTCCCACCCATTTCGCATGTCCATAAATCATGTAGCCCACCTTGAAGCCGATGCCCATGGCAAATTTGCTCTTTGCTTTAAACCTGAACTCCAGCGGGAGCTCTACATAGGGAAGGGTAAGTTTGCTGCGCTGATAGCTAAGGGTATCGGGAATTTTCACGAACTGCAGTGAGTCGTTGCGACCCTGAAACATATAATTCCAGTAAAGGTTATGCACATTGATACCTATCCCGATGGCGAAGCTGAAGTTGCTTTTTCCAAAGGGCATATTATAGGTGCCAAACAGCTGTACCCCCTGGTTGATGGTGCGGGTTTTCATGCCTGAGGGGGAATTCATCCAGATGTCGGTAAACAGGCCGACACCGATGCTGATACGCTTTTTGGTTGCCGCATTCACAACCTGTGCCACGCCAGGGCGGGGAGCCAGAATCATAATGCTCAGGATGACTGCGAAAAGGCTGATCAGAGTTTTCTTGTATATTTTCATACATTTGGGTTTTACCGGATACAAAAGTAGCTATTATAGGCTATATAACGATTAAAATAGCGGAAAATTGGTTCAGCCCCATAAGTTTTCCGGGTAAACGCCTTCATGCACCAGTTTGCGAATACTTTTTACCACTGTTTCGCGGTCCTCCTTGTATGTCATCCCAAACCACTGTTCATCGCAATGCAAAATGCGCACAGTGGCCTGCCCCGACTTGATAAGCTCATTCACAACACTCGGGATATAAAACTCCGCCTTAAGGTTATCCGCATTTTTTTGGATGAACAATTCAAATCCCTGGTTCAGATAATGGAAAAAAGAGGGGGTAAATCCCCAGAAATTCATCGAAACAAAAGTATCGTCGGCAATCTTCACATTAACATCTTGCTCGTTTTTATAGGCGATTCCCGTGTCGGATCGTTCAATATGGGTACGTTCGACCACATCAACCAGAAATGAATCTGCATCGGGCTGGCATACACCCCTCGATACTGCGCCAAACTCTGATAATGTATTGGCAACGCGGTAGCCAACCATGCAATAGTCGTTGGCTCTTTCAGGTGTCCATTGTTTATAATAGGCCGCAAGGGTTTCAAACGCCCCCGATACCACACT
>DYQT01000028.1 GCA_020719165.1 Draconibacterium orientale
AAGTGGCAACAGGGGGATGGACCGGGTTAACATAGCGCCCATTCCGTTAACCAGCAAACTCGCTGAGTGGTACGCCCGAATCAGTGATTTTGCTTTGTGGAGTTATTTTACGCTGCCCTACGGAATGCAGGCATTGGCCAAGTATGTAAGGGAAGCGGATGGGAAAAAACCCGTGTTTGAGTTGATTGAGAAAAAATTTGCCGGTGGTTTAAACACGGGATTACAGATAAAAACCGAGGGACTTTATGACCCGATCTACAGGAACAGAGTCTTTAAAGGGAGCGCTCATCAAAAAGACAATGCCTATAACTTAATGTACCCGGCAACCGGAAAAAGAAGTATTCTTTCAGGAAGCGTTACCGAGATATTTAACCGGGAGTTTGGATCTGTTTCAGGTCTGGATCCGGATTATATTGTACCCCTCGAACGCTATGACTTCACCGGATACGGCGCCAATGTTTTCAGCCATTGGGTAAATGAAAATGCTGCGCTGGCGCAAACTTCACAGGCCATGTTCGATGTTTGGCGGGGAAGAACGGCCCACGAGGTAATTCAGGTAAAAAGCGTGCTTTATCCCTGGGGAATCCGCGTGGTAAGAACCATCACAATATACAGGGGAAGCAACAGTTTTGAATGGCGTGTCGACAGCGGCTGGAAGGCTGAAAGCAACGGGATTTACGATTTCAGAACCCCGATCAAGCCGGATCCATCCGATTCTCCGGCCCTGAAAGCAGCGAAAATTGATGAAACCAAGCATACCTACAAATTTCACCCCGGAATGGTGGAAGGGGTTTACAACGTTCATAACATCAAAGAAGATAACACCCTGGCACCATTCACCATCAAAACCTGGCATAAGGATTATGGTGTTTACATTGATAATTTCGGCCATCCCAGGGAGGTCGGAGCTTCGGGTCAGGACCTCGAAGTGAAACTGGTTCCTGTTTATTTTGATGCCGATGTGGAGATCGAGGATATTGTGCAGGGAGGTTTTGCGGTGCCCGACAAACCAAATAAACGGGTTTCGAGCCAGCGGATGCTCGGTTACCTGCAAATGAGTCCGAAAGGTGTGTTTATCGATCAGGAGCAATTTGCCAATTTGCTTACCATGATGCATGGACTGGGCGGGCCGGTTGATTGCACGCTGAATATCAACAACAGCAGGCAGATGATGCGTATTTCGCGGGTTGAAGTCAATCCCGGAGCCGTGGATGCAGCAGGAAACCGGTTGTTTATTGCAGCTGCCAAAGGAACTCCCGTTTTGCCCAAAGATGGGAGCTGGAGCGTGGTGCAGCACAACGCCATCAGCAAAGAGGTTACCCCGCTGATTCATAACGATGTCATTCCGTTGATTCGACAGGGAGAGCGGAAATTCACCGATCCAAAAACCCTTGATTACAACCTTTCTCCGCCCAATCCGGTGTTTATCGCAGAGGCATCCGAATTATTCAACGACCTTGAAGACCGTGCAAAACAATATTGTTTTCTGCAAAGTACCGGTGAAAATAAGGTGCTTTTCAGAAATCCGGTTTTTAAGAAAAATTTAGCAAAGTTGAAAGGGAGCATCCCCGACCTGGCCGATGCTTACCGGTTAATGAACAGCAAGGGGATTTTTCCGAATGTTGAAAATCTTCCCAAACTCGACCAGATTGGCGATGACCCCTCAAAATTTGGTTTGCAAATCATCGATGAAGGATATAAACTGCTTCACAACACGGATGTTGCGAAAAAATTGAAACAGCTTTTGCCTCCTGGCCCATGGTATATCGTTAAAACAGATGCTGTAAAAGTGTACGTGGAATATAAACCAACCAAACCAGATCCTTCGGTTGTTTTACCGGGCGATGCGCTGCTTGATTTTGACATTGACAGCCAGGCAAATAAATGGGTCAACAAGATGAATGATGTGACCATGGTGGTTGACCTGGGAAAAATGGAGCGGCTGATTTTGATCCGTGGAAAATTTGACACCAAAAAAGGATCTTCGCCGGCATTCATTGAACCCGTGATGGAGTTTGGCGAAAAGCTGAAACCGGTCGTTGACATTTTGGTTTTACTCAGCGAAATTGCCATTGATCCAAGCTATGCGAACATCCTGAAGAACGGACTGAAGATCGCGATGAGCAACAGTCCGAACAACTGGGAATATAAATTCCAGGCCGACAAGGAGATCCCGCTGGTCAAATTCCCGCCGCCATTGCTGGATACCGCTGCAGCGCCATTGCGTCTCGAAGCCGGATTAAAGGCCGGGGTATATTTTAATGTAGCGATTCCCTTACCCCCTGCCGGTGGTTTTCCGGTTCCAAGTGCCGGCGCATTCCTCGAGTTTTATGGAAAACTCAGCGTGATGTGTGTGAGCGTAGGGGTTGGAACCCTCTATGCCGTGGGTCAGGTAACGCTTCGCCTCAGCGCCGACACTGTTACCGGACCTGGCTTGTACATGAAGTTTGGTTTTGGTGTTGAAGCTGTTGTGGCTTTACCGGTTGTTGGCAGCGTGAGTGTATATTTAGCCGCAGGAGTTGAAATGAACCTCGACAGCACCCAAATCACTGTTGCAGCATTCGTTCTTTTCAAAGGCAGGGCAGAAATACTGGGTGGTATTGTTACTGTAACCATTCAGATTGAGGCCAGCGGGAAGGTGCAGGAACGTTTGGGATCGGGAAGCGGTGCATCAACCACCATGATTGCACAGGTCACTTTCAGTCTCGACATCAGCATATGTTTCATTATCAACATCAGCTTTAGTGAATCATGGGAAGAGCAAAGGCAGATCGCGTAATAATTTATCACATTGAATATTAATAAAATGAAGTTATGAAAGCCACATTATCCATACTCACCTTTCCCCAGCGTTGGAAAAACAATCAATTGACGGTTCGTGTGTTGATCATTCCGCGAAATCTCGATCCAAGAGCCGACAACCAGATTGCCCCCGGGTCGCCCTCCTGGTGTAAGGCCAAAATTGCATTGAAGGCCCGTTTAATCTCCGATCCCGAAAAATATCCTTCCATCTCGGAGCCGGATCAGCCATTTGCATTGCCGGGAATTTCGATGCCTTCAAACACCCGCGCCATTTTTGAGGATATAGAGAAACAACTTGGCGGGATAAAAAGCACTAAAAAGCTGGAGCCGGCAGAATCATATCACCGTACCAGGAAATACCTTCCCGAAAGTTATCGCCAGAGTTTCAATTTCACCTCGCCGCGCACCAGTGATGCTGCCATCGATGACAGTTACCATTGTGCAGTTAAAGATAACACAGGCGTTGTTCCCGGTTTTACCTCCTCTGTAAACAGCCTGAGTTGGGGGAAAGTGTTTGCTTTCTGTCTGCGTCATCCGGCATTGGCAAAGAGCGTGGGCTTTGTTTATGAAGAGACTTTCAGTGTCAACCCCGACCTTGTGAAAAACGGTGGATGGTTGTACCTTGATCTCGACACCAACTGCAGTTATTTCACGGCGATGAAAGCAGATCAGACCCTTGTCAAACGGTATGCCGCGAAAATTCCAAAATTAAAGCAGAATGATGAGCGTGCGCTCTTCGCCGCCGTTCAGTTCCCGGTTTTGCTCGATCTGCCTGCCAACCTCTCCGACGACAACATTCCCGTGCAGCCATCCTGTTTTGACGATCTGATGCACGAAACAGCCCAGTACGACGATGGCTTCTGCAAGATCGTTCATGCCAATCAACCGGTAAGCGGCGATCTGCTTCGCGAAAAAGAGGATAAAGAGATGCCGGTTATTACGGAAGCCGGTATCCGCCTGGGATGGGATGATGAGCAACTGCTGATCTGGATGAATCGGCAGATGAAGCAGGATGAGACCTTTCTGCCCCAGAAAAGAAGAACAGATGCGCCGATGGGTGTATTTCAGTACAGGATTGATGTTCGGCTGCACAGCAACATCGAACCCAATCCTGACCCATGGAAACCCCTGTGTAAAGTGAGAAATAAAGGTGATATTCAGCTGGGTACCACCAAAATTGCCCTGCTGAATGACGAAACGGAACTGGGCGTTGAAGTTTATCCCGCCCAGTTGGATGGAGACAATAAAAAACCCTTCTGGCTGCCGCAATATTTTACCAACTGGGTTGGGAAAAGCCTTGTATTATCTGATGGCGATGCCTTTAAGATTTTCCGCAAAGGAGAAAATACCAATCCCGATAAACGGGCGCAAAACAACAACATGTATGCTGCGTCAGGCTTTGATGGTTTTCAGCTGAAATATGGATCAAAATATGATTTTCGCGTTCGCCTTGCCGATATAACCGGCGGCGGACCCGATTGCGGGGATGACAGAATTTATGATGCTCCGGCGCCGGAGGGATTTTGTGATTTCCGAAGACATGTTCAGCCGCAAACAGTCAGGCTAAACGAAACCCTGCCCACAAACGACGACTATTTCACAGCTAAGAGCATTACCATGAAAAGGCCTTTGCTTGGTTATCCTGCCGTGCTTTTTACGGGAAAATACCCAAACGCCGTTGACGACCTGATCAAAGATGCAGAAGAGGCCATAAAACAGAAAAGAGAGGTTGGGCTTCCCGACCCGGATGTTGATTCGGTGGAGGTATTGGTTGAGGTGAAAGCATTGGGAATGGATACACTCCTTCGTCATGATCCCGACAGCCGCGAAAGTTGGGCTAAACTCTATGTTACCAAACGGAACTTTCTTCCCGACCTGAAAAGTGAATTGAAGATGGATTTTGATTTTGTGGATGCTCCGGTTTTAAATTTCACCGATTCACAGGATCTTTCTACCCTTGGATTGAATTCCGCAAGCATAAACATCGATGAAATTTCAAACATCGTGTTGCCAACATCGCGGGATATCAGGATTACCCTGCGGCCTGTGGCAGAGAAAAAAGCGGAGTATTACGCAAAAGATAGTTGGCTTCCACGAACTGGCAAACCTGTTGTGTTCATTACCCGGAGGGCCGGAGAAGATGAAACCGGATTGTTCAAACCGGTTTCGGAGGTCAATGCCATCTGCGGAATCTGGCTTCAGCCCGACACCGATACCTTTCTTCGGGCAAACATCGGCGAGGTTTTCGTTGAAAATTATCAGAAAGGCAACACCAGCAGCATCATTGAACGTTTGGCAACCACCATCGACAAAAATATTGATATCGAAGCCCGCGGATTAAGCCTGATCGGTAAGCCCGGAGCGCGTGTTCAGTTCGGAATCAGCCGGTTCATCAGGCACAGCATGAGCCCCGACAGCACCAATGTTACCTTCTCTACAAAAAGCGATCTGCTGAATCACTGGATTGTTCCGGTTACATTGTTGCTCAACCGCGACTGGAGTTGGGACGGAGCCGCCCCGGTGAGTTTTAAGATTCACCGGCAGAAAAAATCCGTGGGGACAGGGTTGCCGGAAGCAGACCGTTTCGCAATTCCATGGGAAAAAGAGGAGCTGGTAGGTGATATTGAAATGAAACAGGCCATTAACATCCAGGCATTGTACAATCCCGACAGAAGTCAGACCTATCTCTGTTTTATCGATGCGGTTGAACCATTCACGAAAAAATTCCCGGAGGAGATGATGGTAAAATACAGGATTGAAGCATGTTTCAAATCTGTTCCGGATCATCCTGTTGTTAAAAAAGATAAAGACCAGGTGTTTGAACTGCATTTGCCGATCACTACGAAGCCATCGCAGGTGCCGAGGATCGTAAGCGCAGGAATCGCCCAGAGCAAATACATCAGCGATGATGCCTACCGCAGCACCGAACCTCGTAAACGTTTTTTATGGCTCGAGTTTGACAAACCCCTGGAGAATCCCGGCGATTTTTACGGTATCCGGATGCTGGCTTACGGCCCCGATCCGTTGCTGGCAAAATGGGAATTCGACATGTTTAAGGCGCCCGAAGAACCTGCTCTGCCAATTGATCCGGAACCGATCAGGATGATCACCCCCGGCCATACAGATGACAAGAGCGGATTGAATGCAATGCAGCAAATGATACCGGCAACCGACAGCGCTGTGCATTATCTTGCTCCATTACCCCCGGGCCTTCACATGGCCTCTGCGGAGCTGTTTGGCTTTTTCACCTATGAAGTCAGGGTTGGGCACAAAGTTGGGTGGTGCACCGCACAGGGCCGCTATGGCCGGGCATTGAGAACAACAGGCGTTCAGCACCCGGTTCCTCAGTTGTTCTGCACGGTGAACCGGAATGAAAAGCACATCATGGTGACGGCCCCTTTTGCTCAAACGGTCTTCAATGGAGCCGACGTTACCAGTGTTCCTCCAAGAACCCAGTTATGGGCGCTTCTATATGCACAGGTGAAACGTGCAGATGATCAGGCTTACAGGAACATCCTGCTCGACGATCAGTTGTTTCTGAGGCAACGGACAACCTCTGGCAAGAAAGGAGGTATCGATATCAATACCGATGCTGTTCAATATGGCATCACCGGATGGAGAAATAGTGATGTAAGGGAGATGCTTAAGCAATACGGGTTGCCTGAAACAAGCCACTTGAGTGTGCTGGCAGTTGAGATGTTTCCGACCTATGATAAGTTTTACAGCCCCGAACGGTCAGTCAATCGTTCTAAAGGTGCGGGAAGTGAGGATTCAATTGCCTTGAATATGATTCATCCCGAAGAGGGAATGGAAATTCATCATTTCAGAACCATGGTAACACGAAAGGCAACCGATGCTGCCGCGATTCAGCAAAACCTTGAAGATGAACTGCAGTCGAGGGTGGAAGATGAATACATCACCGAAGCACAAAAACAGGAGATCATTCGTCCCCTTACCGACCAGCTTGGGCATGAACGAATTTTGCGAACCAGTACCCTTGTTCCTATTCCAGCAATTTGCTTCAAGTAAGAGGGGGGTATAAAAGGGGATGCAAAATATGTGTTTTATTCCGGAATGTTGAACAGCTTGCATATCTCTTGGTACGACATGCTTTTCAACTCCTGTTTGCTTTTGTATCCGGGTGTTCCTGATTTTAATGCAGGGATGGTACCAGGGATGGCTACAAACCGGAACTTGTTACCATTGGTGAGCGGTGGCGAAAACATATCGGAGGTGAATTCAATGTATCCATATTCATGTATCAGAAAGCTCCAGTTTGCACCAACAGCGTAAGCAGGCAAGGGACGTGTGGTCGTACTTTGATACACATCACCGGCAAGCCAGGCATAGGCAAGTACAACGCCGTTTTCAACCATGTCCTGGGTTAGATCGGGAGCGCTGGCGCTGAAATACCAGTCGCCCGAATTGCCCGACCAGGCCACGGGGGAGAACCATTCAGAATAATAAACCGGGGCGCTTTGTCCCTCGGGTCCCTGAGGCCCCTGAGGACCCTCCTTTCCGCATCCGGCAAAGATCAGGGCTGAAATGGCTGCGAGTAAAAATACTGTTCTGGGGATTGTTTTCATTTTATTGGTGTTTGAGGATTAGATAAAGACGGAATGATTTGATCATCCCTTTTTGTACTGCAAAAATAGGACAGTTGACCCCTATAAATGTTACACAATTCCAATAAATCAAGCTAAATTTATCTCTTTTAACAAAATATTCGCCCATTTTGCCGATTATTATTGACATGAACGCGGATCATCAATATTTTTGCACAAATTTTGTCCCATGAAAAAGATTCTCACCCTGGTTTTACTTTCACTTGCATTTCAATGTGTATATTCACAGGCAGGCGAAACGGAGAAGGTTCTGATGAAACCTGCATTGCTGGTGATCGATGTCCAGAAACAATTTGTGCCCATGATGTCCAGGGAAGACCAGGAAAGAGCACTCGAAATGATGAACTGGTCTATCTGGCTTTTCAGGCAATATGGATTACCTGTTATACGGGTTTACCACACCAGTGAAAAGTGGGGACCAAAACCGGATTCGCCTGGTTTTGAATTCCATGATTCATTGAAAATCGAACAATCAGACCCGAAAGTGATTAAAACCTATCCGAGTGCATTCAATAAGACAGAACTCAACAACATACTCAAAGAGAAGGGAATCAATACGTTGTTTCTCTGCGGGCTGAGTTCGGTCGGATGCGTTCTGGCAACCTACACGGACGCTGCCAATTATGACTATGAGGTTTTTCTCATTAAAGATGCTATAATCGGCCATGACGCCCAATATACCAATCAGGTTGAAACCATCTTTAATGCTTTGGATCTGAACACGATCAACTACATGTTCAAGATCCGGAAAGAGTGATGAGCCAGGATAAAAACTAAAGGTTACAGGGATCATATGCAGCCTGCCATTCAAGGGTTTCAATAATTGAAGTTATCCATGTGTTGTGCTGCAGGCTATAAGACAGAGACAACATAATTGGTAAGATATGCGAATCAAGGGCTTCAGCCCCATTAATCAGACATCGATAGGAATTTCTTCCTTATTTAAGCCTTGGCTTGCAATACCAATTGAACTAAACTTTAATTGAGAACTACTATGAAATTAAAAATACTTGTAGGTAATGGAAGAAAAATAGGGCTTTTTACTTTACCAGTTTTAATTATCGGAATTCCTCTGAATATTATATTCCCTGAATTTTTCATGGTAAATGACACCTCTGGATTATTATTTTGGATTTCTATTTTGTTTTTAATAATCGGAAGTATCAATTGGATTTGGACAGTGGTATTGATATTAACAAAAATCCCCCAAAAGCAGCTTATTACAAGCGGACCCTACGCAATAGTCAAACACCCTCTCTATGTAGGTGTGGCATTGTTGATTTTACCATGGGTTGGGCTTATGTTTAATACGTGGTTGGGAGTTGTACTTGGAATTGTTGTTTATATCGGGTCTCGAATTTACGCTCCCGAAGAGGAGAAATTACTTTCAAGAATATTTGGGGTTGAATGGGAAAACTACAGCAAAAAAGTTAAGTTTCCATGGATATAAAAATGAAATATGAATATTTTAACATAAGGGATCGTTGCAGAATGCGGATTGTAAAGTATTTAGAACAAGTACTGAACGACCTGACTGAATTTAATAATCCCAAAATACTTGATATAGGTTGTGGAAGCGGAGTGCCAACACTTTGGCTGGCTGAAAAATATATAGGAACAATAACGGCAATTGATACCGACAAACATCTGCTCGGTTTTCTTGAACACAAGATTCAAAGAAAAAAAACTTCAAGCAAAATCGAAACAAAAAATGTTTCATTTTTTGACCTTGTAACTGCGTCCGAATGTTATGATCTTATACTTGCTGAAGGGTTTCTAAATGTTGTTGGTTTTGAAATGGGTTTTAAAAGGGTGATAGAAAAAATCAAAATTGGAGGCTATTTTATTATTCATGATGAATACAAGGATCATGACTCAAAAATTGCGATAATTGATAAAAACAATTGCAAAATTGTGAATAGCCTTTATTTGGATGAAACCATTTGGTGGAGAGATTTCTACGGTCAACTTGAGAATGAAATAAATAAACCCGAAAACACCCATTTAAGGAATTTATTTATCAACGAAATAAAAGAAATAGATCAATACAAAAAGAATCCTTCTCTTTTCAAATCAATTTATTACGTTGTTTTAAAATATTAGTGGATTTGTTTTCCAAAGCCGATTGTCCTCCCTTTTTCGTGGAAATTTGCGGAAGTTGCCTGTTTTGGATTACCCTCACCAATAACATGGAAAAGAGATTGAAGAAGTATTTCAGTATATGTATGTCGAAATAGTTACCTTTGCACGCTAATCAAGGTATTTAAACATTTAGAAAAAACAAAAATGAAAAATATAATCAGATTCGGTGAAGATGTGGAGGGATTTGACATCCCGGTTTTAAATGAGCGGGAAATACGGGCCGCTGCCGGAATTCTATTTTTAGCCACTTTCACTACATTGATGTTCATCCTTTTTAAAGGGAACTTTGTACCGTTCAAGTATGTGTTAATCAGTTTCTTTGCCGATTTTGCAATACGGGTTTTTATCAATCCCGCCTTTTCGCCAACAATGATTTTAGGGCGTCTGATTGTCAGAAACCAAACACCTGAATATGTCGGCGCTGCACAAAAAAAGTTTGCCTGGATCATTGGGTTTGTATTGGCCGCTGTTATGGTTCTCTTTTTAGTGGTGATAAATGCCTACAGCGTGATCACAGGTATCATCTGTCTTGTATGCCTGATATTTCTCTTCTTTGAATCGGCTTTTGGTATTTGTCTGGGATGTATGTTGTATCCCATCTTTTTTAAGGACAAAGTGCAATATTGTCCTGGCGAAGTGTGTGATATAAAACAAAGGCAGGATATACAAAAAACCTCTGTAACTCAAATTCTGGTGATGCTGGTCTTTGCGGTATTCATATTCGCCGCGGGCTATGTGATGAAAGACATGATAAGTGAAACACCCCACGATTTGTTTGGAAATCAAAGTACTGACCAACCCAGATCGTGAACCGATTCAGCATAATGGTCAAACCCATCGGTGCGGTTTGCAACCTGAATTGCACCTATTGCTATTACCTGGAAAAGGAGAAACTTTATCCGGACGATCAGCACCGGTGGGCCATGAGCGAAAAGGTACTGGAAACCTTCATTGCACAGTATATCTATTCCTGCCGAACCCCCGAAGTGGAGTTCGCCTGGCACGGCGGGGAGCCGGTTATGCGGGGGATGGATTTCTTTATGAAGGTCATCGAACTCCAGAAAAAATATGGCGGAGGAAGGGTCATCGAAAATTCTATCCAAACGAACGGCACCACCCTTACCGATGAATGGTGCCGGTTTTTCAGTGATCACCATTTTCTTGTAGGGCTTTCGATCGACGGACCGCAACACTGTCATGATCATTACCGGACCTACCGGAACGGTCAGGGCAGTTTTGAAAAATGCATGCAGGGGTTGGAATTGCTTGTGAAGCACAAGGTGGAGTTCAATACGCTGACGGTAGTGAACGACTATAATGCCAGGTATCCTCTGGAGGTTTACCGGTTTCTGAAAAGCATCGGCAGTCGCTATATCCAATTTCTCCCGGTGGTTGAGGCGATCGATCCTGCGGCAGGGCCGGAAGAATTGAAAATTCTGCCTCCCCATTCCGGCAAAATTGCAGAAGTAACCGATTGGTCGGTCGATCCCCTCGATTACGGGAATTTCTTGAATAGTGTTTTCGATGAATGGGTGCGTAAGGATGTCGGGGATACTTTTGTGCTTACCTTCGACAGCATCCTGGCCAACTGGATGCGGGTACAGCCCGGAATTTGTGTTTATGCTGCGACTTGCGGGAACGCGGGAGTGATGGAGTACAACGGCGATGTATATGCCTGCGATCATTATGTGTTCCCCGCTTACCGGCTGGGGAACATTGCAGCGAAATCACTCCTGACCCTGATGAACGATCCGCGACAACAAAGGTTTGGGCAGGAAAAGAGAAGCTTGCTTCCTGCATACTGCAAAAAATGCGAATTCCTCGATCTCTGCAATGGCGAATGCCCGAAACACCGGATCATCACCACCCCCGACGGGGAATCCGGTTTAAACTACCTTTGCGCCGGGCTGAAAAAATTCTTTAAACACACCGAGCCATACTTTGATTTTATGGCCACCGAACTACAGCAGGGACGGTCGCCGGCAAATGTTAAGAGGTGGGCAGCGACACAGCCCCGACAGAACTCCTGAGCGTTAATTCTCCCAATAAATATACAGGTTGTAAAGGGTGCTTTTGTCGCGGTACATCAGCGTAAAGTATTCGTCATCAAAATAGGTGACCCTGAAAGTTGGCTGTTTGGCAAGTTTCGACGAAGCATTAACCATGATGCTTCCCCCTTCCTGGTAAACCTTTTCAATGATAATGGCCTTTTCTTCCTGTACATACGACATGTCGGAGCCACTGCTCCACAATTTCGTCAGCGACCACACAATAAAATCCTTTCTGTCGCCAATCTTGCTCATAAATTTATTGTAATCGGGAAGTGAATTGCTATAAGCAATGCCGGTAAAACTGGTTTCGGTACTCTGCCCCGAAGTATATTTAGTGCCCATGATATTTCCCTGCGATCGTTGATTGATCGTGTACACCAGGTTGCCTCCCAGCATGGCCGTTTCAATTTTTAGTTTACGAAGGGCCCGTTGCTTGACTCTCTCCTGGTTGGCGAGCTCAGTGGTTCCTTTAGCTTTTGAACTGACCTCACCCAGTTTAAACAGACCTTTTGTTTCTGATTCAAGTTGGGTAACTGAAACATTTTCCCAGTCATCGGCACTCCTCACAGTTTTTAAACTTGTTACAGGAGCGAATGTTTGAATCCGTCCCGATTTGTAAACAATTTTTTGTATGGTGTTTTTGAAAATCGAGTTAACCAGATCCTCGTTTTGATAAACGAATTTTACATCATCGGCGCCGACCTCCCTGATCGTTCCCACGATTTTTTCTTGGTTCGTGTAAATAGTATCCATCTGGGCTTTTAAAGCAAAAGACCCAAGCAATAAAATGATCATTAAAAAGGTTGTTTTCATGGTAAATTGGATTTTAGATTAATAATGCATCATCAAATTGAAAATGTTAAGCCGGTTGTAATGGAATACACATAATACGGGAGGTAAAAGGTAAGCTGGTTCCTGTCGTGTTGCATGTAATACCGAATGTTAAGCGAAAGCCATTTAAGTAACCTGAAATTCAATATCGATTCAACGGTGATACAGGGATAGGCAATGCGATAATCGGCAGAAATTTGCCCTCGAAATCACATATCCGTTATTGCTCGTTGACCTTTTTTCCATGCCTTTAAGGGTAACCACACCGGAAATTTCATATGTGTTGTGGATGTCAACATAAAGTCCTGCAACGGTTGATGATAAATAAAGGTATTGAAGTGCATCCTGACTAAAGTAAAAGCCAAGGTACAGATTGCCGGTAAACTGATGTTTTTTCAATGTATCAAGGCCATCCTTGTAAAATGTCATTATCTGAGAACGGCCATTGATGCAAAGAAACACACCTGTCAGCAGAAAAATAACCGACTTATGCATTGTAGGACTTTGATTGGACGATCATAAAGGCTACTTTGCGATCACGACAGGCACGGAGGCTTTAAAATCATCGCCGGTAAATATAAGCAAATATATCCCATTTGGTATATGGCTGAGATTAAAGTTGGAATTTCCTGCTGTCACAATCTGGCGTTCGTAAACAATTTTCCCGTACACATCGCATACCTTCAGCAATGAAGGCCTGGGGATAACGATTTTTAGCAAGCCATTAAAAGAAGGATTGGGATAAACCACAACTTTCGATTGTTCAGGCGGTGCAATTCCGGAAAGCCCGTCATAATTCATAACTTTGGCTTTGTCAAGCACACCATTGTCACTGAAAGCAATGTATGGTTTATTCAAATTTGTTATTGCAAGCGAAATGTAATTTGCTGCTCCTGACGAGATTCCCGAAGCGCCAACCATAGCCCAGTTGCTCCCGGTGTATTGCATTACGGTTGCCTCATTTGAGTTTGCGGCATCATTGAAAGCAACCAGAATGTTTCCGTTTGGGGCAATGGCCATGGAGGGAAAGGAGATGGCTCCTGCCGAAAATCCGGGGGTACCCACATAAATCCATACCGATCCGTTGAATTTCATTACGCTGGCTTTGTTCCCGTTGGCACAATCCCTGAAAAGCACATACGGCACATCAGACGCATCAATAGCAATCTGCGGCCATCCTACCGAATCCGGAGTAAAACCTTCTCCCCCAACCACCTCCCAGGAACTTCCATGAAAAGTTTTAACGGTTGCCTTATCCCCGTTCATGCCGTCGCGGAAAACCAGATATGCGAAATTCTGGTGGTCAATTGCCAGCGAAGGAAAGTCAGCACCCGATTGCGTGGCAGTTGCCTCACCCACATTTACCCAGTTGGTTCCGTCAAATTTTCGCACAGCAACGGCAAATGCTTCAAGGCCATCATTGTAAGCGACATAGGGAATTCCTGTTGTGTTTATGGCCATCGTCTGGTTTGTGGTCATCCCGGTGCCCGACCACCCTGCCGGTCCGAGTTCGGTCCATGAGGTGCCATCAAATTTTTTAACAATGGTGTTCATGCCAAAGCCTGAAGAGCCAAAATCCCTGTAAACAATATAGGGCGTGTTTTGTGCATCAATTTTTAAACAAATCGACTCAACAGCGCCTTCAGAAATACCAGAAGGGCCAACTTGTACCCAGTTGGTTCCTGTAAATTTCTGAACATTGGCTTTCAACAACGATGAAATCTCTGAAAAAGCAAGATAAGGAACCCCCGAATTATCCATGGCAAGGGAAATGTACCTTGCTTCGCTTGACGAAACCGTTTCTCCAACAGCCTGCCATGATGTTTGAGCAAAGAGTGTTATGGAACTGCCCAAAAAGATTGTCAACAGAATTAAAATCCCGCATTTTGGAATGGAACATGATTTAAAAGTTTTCATAACGTTGTGTTTTAGATGAAAAGATTTTAAACCAAAGTTCATCATGCTGCAACCAGAAAGCAACAGGAATTGTGTCCGGAATTATAAAATTGAAGATTCAGGACATCTTTTTTATTTCGGAAAAAGCATTCAGCCTGCGGTATCAACGTTTTTGATGTTTTCTGGAGCACTGGGTATGAAGTTACACGTCACTGCCGTAACATGTTTTTGATAAAATGCAGGAGTAATACCGGTAAATTTTTTGAAGGCAATATAGAAGGTGCTTCTGGAGGAGAACCCCACCTGGTCGGCGACCTGGTCAACCGACAGGCTTCGGGCGGTATCAGACTGAAATACCCGGCAGGCTTCCTTGACCCGCAATGCATTAACATAATCATGAAAATTGCATTTCATTTTCTGGTTGATGCATTGCGACAGATACGCTGTGTTGGTATCCAGCTGATTGGCCAGGTCGCCCAGAGTCAACCCGGGGTTGATATAGGGTTTCTGGCTGTTCATTAACCTGTTTAACTTTTCGGCAATGGGTGAGTTTTCCCACGAAGCTGCAATATAGGAGTTTGTATGATTCTGGTTGTTTTCCTCAGTGACCGTTTCTGCCATACGCTTCACCAGGTTCCGGTATGCCTGGAGTGTAAGTTTCCGCTGATGAGACACCATCGCCAGCAGCCCCGCGATCACCAGCACGACCACGATCAGAATCACGATTAACAACTTCTGCCGCGTTAAGCTTGCCAGGCTTGCTTTCTGACGCATTTCATACTCCTGCAGGGTTTGCTGCGACCTGGATGTGATCAGCATGAGCCTGTCTGAAAGGACCCTGGCAGAATTTTCCTTTCTTATCAGACTGTCGGCGTAAAGGTATGCCCGTCCTAAATAATGGTTGACTTTTGCAGTTTCATGCGGGTCGATGCATCGATGTGCAATAAAAAACAATACCTGAGATGCCTGGCGCAGGTTGTTGCACACCAGCAAAGGGTGCAAAGAGGAATCGGCATAGGCCAGCGCTTCCCGGTGGTTGTTCTGTTGCAGGCTCAGGTTCGCAAGGGCCTGATAAATATCAGACTTCAGTGATTCCAGGTGGGTTGCAGAAGCCGTAGTTGCGGCTGAAATATAGGTTTGCCTGGCTTTTTCAGTATTTTTCGCCTCCTGGCTGCGGCCGGCAAGGTAGGTTGCTTCTGCCAGGATTCCGGTATGAAGTTCACGTGCCATGGCCAGGCTCATAACCCCTGTGAACTGCTGGTCGAATTTTTGCTGACCAGCCGAATGAAAGGTCAATGCGAGATAGTGTTCAAGAGTATCGGGTTCGTTCATCTCAAAAGCCAGTCGGGCCAGGTATAGTTCGTTGTGTGCAACGAGCAGAGGCATGAGCGTTTTGCGAATGGCTAGAGCATGAAGAAAAAGAATTTTTGCCGTGTCGGGCAGTTGAAGCTGCTGATAACAAAGCGCCTGATTGTTGAGGGCGACAGCCAGGGCATGATTGTCATGGATTCCGGAGGCAATCCGTGCAGCATGCCGGTATTCCGGCAACGCATGTTGAAACAGACTTAAACGGTAGAGTACATTCCCCAGATCAATGAGGAAGTATGGATTATGAAGAGTCGCTCCCGGCTCACTGAGCATGGTCTTCAGTGCCTCTGCATAGTAATAGATGGCTTTGTAATCATCGGGTTTACGGTAAAGATAAATTTCTGAAAGGAAGAACCGGGTGTTAAACGAATATTTTTGCAGATTCGCTGAGTCAAAAAGATGAAGCATCATCTGGCTGTAAAAGATCGATGAATCGGCGTTGGCAGTGTAATAATAGTTTACAAGAGAATCGAGTTTTAAAACACGCTCTTTGATCGAAGCGGGCAAACTTGCTGTGTCGTAACGGTAAGGAGATACCGATAGGGCAGCAGGTTCCCGCCGGCAAGCCGGGGAGAGGAAAACAGTCGCGGTCAATGGCAGGATGGAAATTCCAAATTTGAACCGCAGCTTCATCTCACAAACTCCCTGAAGCCTTCGGCAAAACTTTTGCATTCAAATTCGATGACCGAATATTGTGCCACCCCGTGGAGAACATACGGGTCGTTTTTCATTATTTCAAGCGCCTCCGTTTTGCTGGCTGCATTCATCAGGATGAATCCCCCCGTTCGTGGGATTTGAGGGCCTGAACAGATGGTAATGCCTTTGGCATAAAGGGTTTTTAAAAATGACCGGTGAGCATCAAGGTACTGGTCAACCTCTTCAACCGGCTTTTGGTAAACAGAAAATATCGCGAACATGGATGGTGAGTTTCAGGCAAAATTAGCATATAATGCGAAATCCTGTTAATTTTGTCATATGAAAAAAAATACGAACAATGTCATCGCCTCTCTGGCAATCCTGCTGATTTGCCCGATCGCCCTCACAGGCCAGAATAAAAACATCCCGGCTGCCGAAAAAGTAAAGATGCATCATGAAATAGCCGATCAACCATATCGTACCCCTTCGCCAGGCCCAAAAAAAACCTCCCCGGCATTTCATTATGCCGGCCCCGGTTTTTTCACCACGCAGGTGAATGTTGATGCAAACGGAGACAATATTCTCGGAGATGCTGCCAACGAGCCTTCCATTGCCGTTGATCCGAATAATCCTGACAAAATGGCCATCGGGTGGCGTCAGTTTGATGATGTGAACAACAGTTTCAGACAGGCCGGATATGGCTATTCTTTTGATGCTGGTATCTCCTGGACATTCCCGGGTGTGATCGAACCCGGTGTTTTCAGGTCTGATCCTGTACTCGATTTTGATAAGTTTGGCAATTTTTATTACAATAGTCTTACGAATTACACAGGAGCATACACCTGCAATGTGTATAAAAGTACCAATGGTGGCGCTGCCTGGGATTTGGGTGCCGATGCCCACGGCGGCGACAAACAATGGATGACCATCGACCGAACCGATGGCCCGGGGAGTGGAAATATATACTCGTGCTGGAATTCCAATTACAGCTCCTGTTCACCGGGGTTTTTCACCCGGTCGGCTGATGCAGGAGCAAGTTATGAAGATTGTATTGAGGTTGACGGGAACCCCTATTGGGGCACGATGTCGGTGGGCCCCACAGGGGAACTTTACATTACCGGCGCTGGATCTTTTGATGGTGTAACGGTAGTGAAATCAACCAATGCGCAGGCCCCGGGCTCCACCATTAACTGGCTTTACACCACATTTGTCGATATGGATGGATATGTTGTTGGCAGTGATCCCATAAACCCCGTGGGCATTCTTGGCCAGGTAGATGTAGATGTTGACCGCTCAACCGGACCCGGACGTGGCAATGTTTACGTGCTTGCTTCCGTGGCGCGGATTTCAGTTTTTGATCCTGCCGATGTGATGTTTGCCAAAAGCACCGATGGCGGCGCCACTTTCAATTCCCCGCAACGGCTCAATACCGATATCAGCACGAGCAACTATCAATGGTTTGGAACCATGTCGGTAGCGCCAAACGGGCGGATTGATGTAATCTGGCTCGACACCCGTGACGATCCTGCCGGTGGATATTTATCCTCACTCTATTATTGTTATTCCGATGATGAGGGAGAAACCTGGTCGATCAACAAGAGGCTTTCCGGTCAATTCGATCCAACAGTGGGTTATCCCCAGCAGGCCAAAATGGGTGATTATTTCGATATGGTTTCCGACAATGCCGGGGCACATCTTGCCTGGGCCAATACACTGAACGGAGAGCAGGATGTTTATTACACCCATATCATTCCCACCATTGTCGGCCTTGATGAACAGCGCGCGGGCAATGGACTTTCTCTGTCGGCCGCTCCCAATCCTTTCCAGGATAACACGGTCATCCGGTACAGGTTGCCGCAGGAAGGTGAGGTGAAAATTTCAATTTACAACATTTCCGGAACGGAGATTGGCACCCTGGTTGAGAAATTGCAAGCTGCCGGCACTTATAGCGTCAACTTTTCAAAAGAAAATCTTTCTCCCGGATTCTATTTTTGCCGGTTGACAGCCGGTGGGCAAACACAAACGATCAGATTGATCAGGTTGAAATAAACCAGGTGAAAATTTCAGGTAAGGATATCTTTCCTCCTGTAAATCAGGCCTGAGGCCATGATCAGCAGCCCTGTGGTTCCAAGAAAAGCGGCCAGACGCAGAAATTCAATTCCATAGGAAGGAGACAGCACATCGATGTTTACCCATTTGAAAGGGCTTAGGTAGCCAAAATTACCATCAACCCCCGACATCCGGGAGATGGTATAGAGAAAATACAACACTAAAACCAGCCCCACACACAGAGAGGTAATTGGTTTTGCCCGTTTCATCGTTACCGAAATAAACAGTCCGATGGCACCAAACAGCATGTTGAGCAGCATCGTATAAAACGAAATTACCAGAAATGGTTCAAGGCTGAATACCCCCTTCTTGTAAATCTGGATAGAAATAAATCCGATAAAGGTGGCCAGAATGTTCAGCATAAAGATGTTAAGGAAGGCAGTGGCCATTTTTGTGGTAAAAATCCCGGAACGGCTAATGGGCCGCGACATCAGGTATTCGGCAGTTTTCCCGTACTCTTCCTTCAGCAGGATATTCGATGTAAGCACAATGGAATAAATACTTCCAAGGAGCATCATGTAAATGAGGTTGTTGGCGGTATAAAAACCGATAACGGAGAAGATGTCATTAATATTGGAGAATCCGCGCATCTTCATGGCAACGGCAGGAACCATTTGCACCATTCCGGCTATTTGCTGCTGATATTGCAACACCGTACGGAAAAACGACATGGTGAAAAATATGAGCACCCCGATCACCGCCGACCATAACAGCAGGCTGCTGATGTTACGGCGCATTTCCATGGAAAAAAGGATTCTGTTCATGCCGGTGTTCAATTATTTGTAATAATGAAGAAAAATCTCCTCCAGCGATGGCTCCTCAATAGAGAGGTTGTGGAGAGGTAATCCGGCGAGTTTTTCAACCAGCAAATTGATATCTCCGGAATAGAGAAACGAGAGGTTTTTACCGGCATCAGATTCCACCGGGCCGATGCCTGCCAGACCAAGTTGAGCAATGGTGCCCGATTCAGCCAGGAGAATACGTACTTTTTTCAACTGTTTTTTCCGCAGGGAGGCGATCTCTTCCACATTGACGATCTTGCCGTCCTTAACGATGCCCACGGTTTTGCAGAATACCTGTACCTCGCTAAGGGTATGCGATGAAAAAAAGACAGTGGTTCCCTGCCTGTTCTCTTCGTGCAGCAGATCAAAAAAGCGCGACTGAATCAGTGGATCGAGCCCCGAAGTGGGTTCATCGAGGATCAGCAGTTCAGGTTGGTGAATCATCGCCTGGATGATCGACACCTTCTTTTTGTTGCCCATCGAAAGTTCCGGTATCTTCCTTCCGGGATTGAGATCGAAAAGGTCGAGGAGGTAGTTGATCCGTTTGGTATTATTATGCGCATCATAAAATGCGGCTCCGAACCGCAGAAATTCCAACACAGTCATCCGGTCGTACATGTTTGCATCGGACGGGACATAGCCGGTGCGGCTGCGGATTTTTTTGGAATCTTTCACCACGTCAAGCCCGAAAATGGTGGCACTTCCAGAGGTTGGAAAAATAAGATTCAGCAGGATCCGGATGGTGGTGGATTTCCCGGCGCCATTGGGGCCGATAAAGCCGAAGATGTCGCCCTGCAGAACTTTCAGACTGAGGTCGTTGATGCCCCGCGAACGGCCATAGGATTTGGTAAGATGGTTTATTTCAATGATGTTCATACCGGCGTAGGTGGAAGGAATAACCGAAGGCAAAGATAATGTAATCTTATCCTAAACCATCCCAAAAACAATGGTATTATCACGCGACAGTCTAAAAAAATAGTTCCACAAATGTTGATTCACGTAAAAATAGTGGTATTTTTACAGCTTCATTATTATTTAGACTGGTTAAAAATAAAGATTAGAATTTTCTCAGTTTTTAATGCTGCATGAAATGGAGCATGATTCGATAAAAAAAGCAATGTAATTGAAAAACATATGAAAAAACCATTATTCCTTCTGATTTTATTATCTGTTTTATCATCCGTTTCACATCTGTTTGGACAGGAAGTACCACCTCAGCTTCACCCGACCAAGATAGAAAAGGCGATTTATTTTGATATATCTCCCCCCATCCGCGATGTTCATGCCATCCTCACAAGGGGAAAGGGCTTGCCCGCAGTAAATCCTGAGGTAAAAAACAAATTCGGTTTCAAAAAACACCGGGAAAACCAGTCACCGGATGGCATGTTGTCGGTGGATCCTGTGATACAGCAGCAAGATGGTACCCGTTTGCCTTCCAATGTTACTCCGTTGGCGAATTTTGAAGGGGTTAGCAACCTTTCTTCTGTATATCCTCCTGATACACAGGGTGATGTCGGCATTGACAAATATGTCCAGGTTGTAAACATGAAATTTGCAGTTTATTCAAAAACTGGTGCCATTTTACTGGGGCCACTTGATCTAAAGACCATCTGGGCCGGAATTCCAGCTCCATGGAATGGCACCAACAGCGGCGATCCGGTTGTTTTGTATGATCAGGCTGCTGACCGGTGGCTGATCACACAGTTTTCGTTGCCCTCAGGAATATATGACCAGTATGCCGAAACAGTTGCAGTGTCAGTAACCAACGATCCAACGGGGTCATGGTATCGTTATGTGTTTCAATATGGGACCAAGTTGCCCGATTATCCAAAATTCGGGGTATGGCCCGATGCATACTACATGTCGGCAAATCAATTTGAAACATCAGCCTACAATTGGGCCGGGGTTGGGGTATCGGCTTTTGAGCGTGCAAAAATGCTTACAGGTGATCCGACTGCAAGCATGGTTTATTTCGATCTGGGTGCCTCCAGCAATCCCGGAAGCATGCTGCCGGCAGACTGGGACGGACTGGTTACTCCACTGGCAGGGGAACCCAACCATTTTACATACTTTACAGACTGGTCTGGTGCAAGTGAGTACCTCAGAATCTGGGATTTTCAAGTTGACTGGGTTACACCGGTCAATTCCACATTCAGCCAGGTTGCCAGTTTGACTACAGCCGCCGCCGATGCATCCTTTTGCGGTTGGAGCGGAAATAACTGCATCCCCCAACCCGGGACTACCCGCTTACTTGCAACCTTATCAGACCGTTTGATGTACCGGTTGCAATACCGTAATTTCGGAGATCACCAATCTATGGTTACAAATCACACCCTTGATGTGAATGGTGCCGACCATGCCGGGGTGAGATGGTATGAACTTCGCAACACCGGATCAGGATGGAGCATCTACCAGCAGGGTACCTATGCTCCCGATGCCGCGCACCGCTGGATGGGCAGCATCGCGATGAATTCAATCGGCGACATCGCACTGGGATATTCCGTATCAGACGATGTTACGGTGCCCAACGTTTACCCCAGCATCCGTTATACCGGTCGCAAGGCTGCTGATCCGCTGGGAACGATGACCATGCCCGAACAAACCATCATCAATGGTTCCGGATACCAATCCGGTTCTGCCAGCCGGTGGGGGGATTACAGCATGATGTCTGTTGATCCAACAGATGACATTACCTTTTGGTACACTACCGAGTATATTCAAACCAGTGGATTGAAGAATTGGCAAACGAGGATCGCTTCTTTTAAATTTACGGAAGAGCCTGCGGTTACCACGTTGCCTGCCAGCGCCATGCTAACCGCTACAGCAACGCTGCATGGCACGGTAAATCCAAACAGCGATGCCACCAATTACTTTTTCGAATATGGAACCACTGCATCGTATGGCCAATCTACACCTGTTATTTCTGCCGGTTCCGGTGCATTGGCTGTTCCAGTTTCTGCGAACCTCACCGGGCTTCTGCCGGGATATACCTACCACTTCAGGCTCGTTGCCACCAACAGCAACGGACCCTCCTATGGCAACGATTTAAACTTTTCAACCCCCTGCGGCTTTGTCTATGGCTTGCCTTTCCTGGAAACTTTTGCGAATACCACCATCCCATCCTGCTGGAGTCAGGCTGATTACATAGGGAATGGACAGGTTTGGCAGTTTGGGACAATCACTGGCAGTAGCTATACCGGGTTTCTTCCATTGCTCACCGGAAATTATGCTTTCCTGAACAGCGATGCCTACCTTAACGGAAATTCGCAGAATGCCGACCTTGTAACACCGGTACTGGATCTTTCCGGTTATGCATCCGTGACCCTTTCATTCAACCATTATTACCGGTCACTTTCAGGTCAAACAGGGACACTTTCCTACAGTGTGGACAATGGTGTAAACTGGGTTCCGATACAGATATTTACTGTAAGTTCGGCCAACCCGGCAGTTTTTTCCCAGGCAGTTGCCGCGGTGGCCGGCCATTCGCAGGTTATATTCAAATGGAACCTTGTTGCGAACTATGGCTGGTATTGGGCAATCGATGATGTTCAGGTCACTGGTTTGCCCGTCAACAGACAGTTGTCGAATCTCAATGTGCCCGGTGGTGCCAACAATTGCTACAACGCTTCGCAAACCATCACAACCGCGGGTTCGGGTAGCTTTTTTACTGTTCAGGGAGGTGGTAGCACCACACTGATCGCCGGGTACTCCATCGATATGCTACCGGGCACAAAGGTGTTTCCGAATGGTTATTTCCGGGGATATATTGCTCCTTCCGGGCCATTTTGTACCAACCCGAGTTTTATGGCCAACCATGGGGCTGAAGTTACCGGAAACATCCCGGAAATGCTTGCTCCTGTTAACAGTAACCAGGTGAAAATATACCCGAATCCGACCTCCGGAAAATTTACACTGGAACTGTCAGAAACTGATTTGCCAGGTAACGTCAGGGTTGAAATTTTCGATATAAGGGGTGAAAAAATCGAGTCGGCCGATGTCGCAGGCATAAAGTCACAGGAATTTTCGATAGTAGACAGGCCATTGGGATTATATTTTATCAGAGTGTACATGGGTGCTAAAGCCGAAACAATAAAACTGGTCAAGTTTTAATCCCGCATGAAATCAGAATTGTATTAAATTTGGAGGGTTCCTCCCCCTGGCCCCTTCCGTTTCGGAGAGGGGGCCGGGGACTGAGGTATTAATTGTTTTCTGCATGAAAAAAATTCTCCAAAACACACTTCCGGCCTTTTTTATATTTCTTACCCTGGCGATCGTACTTCACCTGGTGAGCCACCTTACACCACTCAAAATTCCTGATGGGGTACTTATTGCCGCGCGATGGATTCCACTTTGCTGTTATTTTTTATATGCCACAGGTAAAAAGAGGTTAACCACCTGGATTTTTGTGAGCATGCTGATGGGGGTGGAGTTCGGACATGACTTGCCTCTCGTGGCCAAAGAGTTGAATCTGGTAAGCCAGATATTTATCCATCTCGTTAAAACCATTATTGCCCCATTGATCTTTGCAACCCTGGTAACGGGTATTGCCGGGCATGCCAATCTGAAACAGGTTGGCCGGATGGGGTGGAAGTCACTGCTCTATTTTGAGATCGTTTCAACGATAGCGCTTTTTATCGGGTTGGCTGCGATCAACATCAGCGGAGCCGGAATTGGGGTGGTTGTGCCTCCGGAAATGACCCGGGGAACACTTCCGACCGTGCAACCACAAAACTGGCAGCAGATAGTCCTTCATATTTTTCCTGAAAACCTGGCGAAATCAATCGCCGAAGGACAAGTGTTGCAAATTGTGGTATTCAGTATCCTGTTCGGCATTGCGGTGGCGATGGTAAAGGAGCAGTACCGCTCGCCCATGCTGCGTTTCACCGAATCGCTTACCGCCGTGATGTTTAAATTTACCAACATCATCATGCTGTTTGCACCTTTTGCTGTTTTTTCAGCCATCGCCTATAGTGTCGGACACATGGGGCTCAACGTCCTGATCAATCTCTTTCAGTTGCTGGCCACTCTGTACCTGGCACTTCTTGCTTTTGTCATTCTGGTATTGCTGCCCATCATGCTGGTGATGAAGATCCCGATGAGGAAATTTTTCAAAGCCGTTGCTGAACCGGCTACCATTGCCTTTGCCACCACCAGCAGCGAATCGGCGCTTCCACGGGCCATGGAAAATATGGAGGCATTTGGCGTTCCCCGGAAAATTGTATCATTTGTTATGCCAACCGGGTATAGTTTCAACCTCGACGGCACCACGCTTTACCTGGCGATGGCCTCCATTTTTGTGGCCAATATGGCGGGAGTGCATCTCGCTTTCGACACCCAGATCGTGATGATGCTTACCCTGATGCTAACTAGCAAGGGAGTGGCTGCAGTTCCCCGTGCTTCACTGGTAATCCTGCTGGGAACTGCCGCCAGTTTCGGACTTCCCACCTGGCCCATCTTCATCATCCTGGGAATTGATGAGTTAATGGATATGGCCCGAACAGCCATCAATGTAATCGGCAACTGCCTGGCAACGGTTGTGGTTGCGAAATGGGAGGGGGAGTTTAAACAAGGAATGTCGGATATTGAACAATGAATATTGAATAATTCAGGCTAAGCTTAAATGTCGATCTCTGAAAATAAAGCACATAGTGGTAACAAGCCTGTAAAACCAACGCAATCAGCAGTTTTCTGCTACAAGACATTGTAGTGCGTTTGTTCTACAGGCCAAGCGTTAAAAGAAAATATCAAATAGAATAATAATATTGATGAGTAAGGCAAAAATATCCATACGTTTCTTTGACGAACGCGAAGTGAGAGCATTTTGGGATGAGCAAAACACCAAGTGGTGGTTTAGTGTGTTGGATGTTGTAGCCGTACTTACAGACCAAGACGACAATACTAAGACTCGTAATTATTGGAAATATCTAAAAGCCAAATTGAAAAAACAGCGATTCAGCGAGAATATTTTTTTACTTTTCCAACACATAGCTTGATGA
>DYQT01000184.1 GCA_020719165.1 Draconibacterium orientale
TTATCCGTTATCTTCGGAACCATCAATGGACTGCCGGTAACAAAAAGATTTTTCAATGGAAAATCCTGCTGATGGTAGCCGGCCAGTTTTCCATTTTTTTTATCCTGATGGCGGGACTGATTTTTTTTACCATCCATGAGGTCTCATGGATTATCAGTTCGGTGGCCACGCGCGGGTTGCTGGTGCTGATTTCATGCATTTTCCTCACCAATTACATGAAAATTCATGTGCATCGGGAAAAGATCTTTCATGAAAATGAGGCGCTGAAAGAATCGAACCTGCAGAATCAGATCGAAGTTTTGCGAAACCAGTTAAATCCCCATTTCTTTTTCAATACCCTGAACACACTCAGTTACCTCATCAGCCAGGACCAGGCAAAAAGCCAGTTATTTCTGAATAAACTCTCTTATGTTCTGCGAACGTCAATTGACCTGCAGCAAAACGCCCTTGTCATGCTTACCGAAGAGATCAAACTGGCGGAGGCCTATTTTTATCTCCTTTCGATCCGATTTGGTGGCAATGTGGTGCTTCATATTGATGCTGATAATGCAGGGCAGTATATGGTGCCGCCAATGACCCTCCAGATGCTGATCGAGAATGCCATCAAACACAACATCGTTGCTACAGGGCAACCATTGAGGATTGATATTGTGCTTGATAAAGAACATAAATCTCTCGCGATAAGTAACAATCTCCAGCCAAAAGTTGATTCCCGGGGGGGGCGGAATTGGTCTGAAAAATCTCGATGAGCGTTTCAGGATGCTGGCGGGCAGAAGCCCGGAAATTTTCAGCAAGGATGGCCAATTTACTGTTGCAATACCGTTAATTTCTGCCTGATGTCAAACTGCCTGATCATAGAAGATGAATTTGCCGCATCAAGCCATCTTTCTGCTTTACTGAAAAGGGTGCAGCCCGACATTGAAATCGTGGCCATTGTGGAAAGCATTCAAGAGGGAATTCTTTGGTTCAACAGGCATCCGGAACCGGATCTGATTTTTTCTGATATTCAGATTGCCGACGGGCTCTCGTTTTCAATTTTTGATATTGTCAGGCCCCGGGCTCCCATCATCTTTACCACTGCTTATGACGAATATGCAATAAAAGCATTTAAGTTGAACAGCATCGATTACCTGCTCAAGCCCATTGATGAGGAATCGATCCGTTTCAGTCTGAAAAAATTCAGGGAGCAGCAATTGCTTACCGGTACAACGATCACGGAACTTATGCTGGCTGGCCGGTTCGACAAACCAAACTATCGTCTTAGCTTTTTGGTGAGATACCAGGACCGTTTGCTGCCGGTTTCAACCGATGAGGTTATGGCAAGCTATATCGAAAACGGGATTGTTTACCTGTTGCTTGGCAGCGGAAAGCAATACCCTGTTGATATGAACCTGGATGATCTGCAGCAGCAACTCGATCCGCAACAATTTTTCAGGGCAAACCGGCAATTTATTGTATCGCGTAAGTCGATTCATGACATGGCTGTGCACTTCAACGGACGGCTCCTTTTAAACCTTAAAGTCAAAACCCCGGAAGCCATTTTTATCAGTAAAGAACGTGTTTCTGCATTCAAACGGTGGTTTGAAGCGTTCCAATAATTACACGGTAAATTTCAGCCTTTCTGTTTCAGAATCATACCAGGCCAACGGGATGGTGAGCTATGCCGTGAAACTGGATGACGGCGGCAATGTGGTGCGACTGACCACCATTGCCACCATAGCAGGCCCGCGACAACCTGACTGCATTATGCGAATGTTAGCTTGAAAATCTAAAAATTAGAAGTAGATTTGAACTTTCTATTTCATTGCATTTAACCAGATATATCAACATTATAAGTAAGAAACCAGATAACTATTTCATTTTGGTTCACATTGCTATTGTTTTGCCCATCTTACATCGCAGCGCAGCAATCGGCCGACAGTTTGTTAACCGTGGTCAAAAACGGTAAAGCGGAGGCACGGTATCATGCCCTCAAGGCATTGAGTAAACTTTACCGGTCAACCGACCCTAAAAATCGTTGAAATTCGCCGAACAGTTAAAGATGCAGGCTGTGGCCATGCACAACCGTTCGCTGGAAGCCGAAGCCATGATCCAGATGATCTTCCCCATGATCACGATGCAGCAGAACCGGAAGTGTATTATTCTGCTGCAGGAATGTTTACTGATATTTGATTCGCTGGGCGATTTGGCCGGAAAAGCAAGGGCGACCAACAACCTGGGAGCTGCCTGGTCACAGAATGGTTCCATGGAGAATGCCATGTCATGCTATCTTGAAGTTCTGCCATATTATAAGAGTAAAGGCGATTCTGGCAACCTCGCCAGAGTTTATATGAACCTCGGCCTGGTATACGATCGTTTAATGAAATATCAATTGGCATATGATGCAGCCATCAAGGCACGCTACATTTTTGCTTTGAAAAAAGACAACAAAATGTTGGCGAGTATATCGGTAAACATCGGGTTATCTCTGACTTCGCTGCAACGATACAAGGAATCGATGGACTTTTTAACGCAGGCTTTGAATTTTTATGAAGCAGATTCCAATAATTTCGGGATTGCTGTTACGACCACGAACATTGCGAAAATGTAAAAGTCTGCAGGCGACTTTCGAAACGCAAGGATTTGGTACAGTAAGTCGCTTCCATACATCACGATGATTCGCAACAGGTGGGCAGAGGCAAGTCTTTATTACGACCTGGCCGAAATGGACCGGGCAAAGGGGAATTGGAACCAGGCGCTTTCAAATCTGACCACTGCCAAGCAGATAAACCAGGAGGCAGGTGACCAGGAACTTCAGATGCAGCTGGCCGATGCCTGTTACCGGGTGTATGACACCCTTGGGCAAACAGGCCAGGCCCTCGCCTATTTTAAGGAATATGTTGCCCTGCACGACACGCTCATGTCGGCAGAAAAATCGAAGATGATAGAAGAGCTTTCCATCCGTATTGAATTGTTACAAAGGAATGAGGAGAACCTCATGCTTAAACAGGATATACAAGCCCGGAAGGTACAGCAATGGATTCTGGCAGGTGTGGTCATCCTGGGATTTCTGATCAGCCTGCTGATTATTGTCATCATGTTCCAGAAAAGAAAGAACCTGCGGCTGCTGAAGGAAAAAGCGGAGAATGAAAAGCTTCTTGCTGATGTTCCGATAGAAAAGATGAAGGTTGATCAGAAATTGAAGGAAGAAGAACTGGCAAAAAGCCAGGTCGAACTTCAAATGAAGGAACAGGAATTGGTTTACCAGACGCTTCTCAGGTTAGACCTGACCCAGGTGAACCGCAGTGTTCAGGAGAAACTGCTGCCGTTTCAACACAAATTTTCTACCAAAGCCCAGCAGAATGAATTTCTCATGGTGCTCAGGGAGCTCACCCGGGATGCAGAAAAAGATCCGCTGGCCGATTTCGAGTTCATGTTCAAACAGTTGCATGCCACCTTCACCCTGCAGCTCATGGCACGATGCGCCTCGCTGTCGCGGGTGGAATTGCAGGTGTGTTCGCTTTTGCGAATCAACCTGTCAACCAAGGATATTGCACGCCTGCTGAACATCTCCGTGGGGAGTGTCGATATGTGCCGCCATCGCGTCAGGACAAAGCTCGGACTCGACCCAAAGGATAATCTTACATCATTTTTGATTACGCTTTAGGGTTAGGGGTCCTTATGCAATGATCTCACCTGTCCAAAGGCTTTTTTTTTACAAACCCCTTCCGAAATTCCAAACATATGTATCATTGGGCCCGCCCGGCTCCGTAGGAGTCCGATTTTGGTAGACGTATGCCACCACCCCGATCCCTGCGCGCCGTAGGTGCGCAATTCAATTTTGATTCAAATTCTCCGGCAAATAATATCGCACCTACGGCGCGAAACGCTCCCGTCAATCATCGTGCTACCAGAATTTCGCTCCTATGGAGCGTAGTAAAAAAGATCTCTGATAGGTTTGCTTTTATTCAGCCAGTCAAACAAGGGAAAATGAAACTGCTGAATGGTTGGTATTATTTTAGGACTGATTTGAATTATGCATAAATAAGTACTGTATTTGCAATATAAATCACATTTTTGGCAGTTATAAATGGAAGAATACTTCCCGGTCGCATTGAACCGGAATGAACCGCCAGCAACCAGAAACCAGTAGACCGTCAGGAGAAATATATGATTATAACTCTTGTCAAAAATACAAAAAGTTATAATCATGTTGACAATAATTCCTGTTTCTGTCTTTTTTGAACACTATTATTGAGTCCAATCCGAAAAGTCGTTTGTTTTGCCACATTGCCAGAATCATCTGAAGTCCTGGCCGACCTGACTTACTCCATAGAACAAAATAAAGCACATTTCTGCAGAAAATTTGCCAATGGAATGGCAATTTGCATTTGAAGACAATGGGATTGGGATTGAGGAAAAACACAAGGAATGTATTTTCACGATCTTCAAACGATTGCCCAGGCAGCTGGCAACTCGTGTGTGGATGTGTAAATTTAAAATATTTCTACCGGTATCACTTTTGAAATTTGAGTAAAGTCCTTATCCATCGTTTTGATAACTAATTCAAATTCAATGGCAATCAAGGCTTGATAAGAATCATCAAAATCCATTTTATATTTTGAAGCAATGCCTATGATTTCAGAATATTTTCCATTTGGGAGGGAAAGGATTGTAGCATTTGGTAAAACATCATTCAGAAACTGATCGAATGTTCTCAATTTCTTCTGTTTTAACAGGATTACACCAATGGAATGCAGTGAAAAGTCAGATAGGTAAATATTACCAGGATTATCAAATAGTAACTTTTTACAAACTTCCTTTTTATCCTGGTCAAGGAGAATCTCAAGAAATACATTTGTGTCAAAAAGAAATGCCATTAACGTAAATCATTAATCTTGTGTTGCAACTCAACGGAAGAATATTCTTTCTTTAAGTTTTTTAATCCATTCTCCCAAGTGAAAGTGAAATTCTCTTTAGAGGCAGGTGTTTTTTTTCCTGTCCGATACTTTGATTTTAAGAAATCAGCATATTCAATTAATTGTTTTTGAATATCTTTAGGTAAGTTCTCAAAATCTGAAATGAAAGATGTGAATTCCATTTTTACTTTCTTTTAGACCAAGCCCTTCAATGAGGAGCATTTCTGTTGAAACCTCATAAACTATTTTCATGAGCAAAGGTACAAAAAAACGGATTAAAGGAAAGCAGATTTCCGAATTTGCATTTATCAAGCTCAATGATGGTTCCTTTTACGAGAACTCCAGAATCTATTCCGGAGCGATATTACTCGTTCCCCCCCCTCCCGGGCATCTTTCGGTTTTCTTTCATTCATTTTTAATCCATTGATATTCAGTGAGTAGAAACCTCGAAAGGAAGGCTTCCAGGCACGGTAGCCCCTCCACATTCCGCTCTTATAGCATTGATATATAGTGCGATACATTTTTTTGTGAGATAATGTAAAGATTTTAGCGCTTCCCGGACGCATTGAACCGGAAAGAACCGACATACATTTGCCGGACCTGATTTAACAAGGTTTATTTTGACAAACGGCAACTTCATCAAATCCTCCATTCTGATCGCCAGGGAAATCCCCGGAGAAGAGAACGACCTGTCCGTTTTGCTGCTGAATAAAAGCATTAAGGTTATCCGGGTTGGATCGGGGAATGAAGCGCTGCGCGTATTTCAAACCACTCCCGCTGTATCGCTCGTGATGATCAATGCCGAACTGCCCGGTTTGAACGGGTTCTACACCACCTTTGAAATCAGGAAGTTGTCATCAACGGTTCCCGTTATTCTTTTCGTTAATTACGTAAATACCGATTCCATGCGCCTTTCAATCCTGGTGGGCTGCACCCGGATGCTGCAAAACCCGGTCGACCCTGATGAGTTGGATACCATTATTGAGCAGTACCTCATCCAACGCGGAGTTTATACTTGACCAATAGATAATTAAATCATTAACCGTGAAATTCAAACTCATGAAAACAAAGAAGAAACCAATTATCCGGCTGCTGGTGTGCATCATACCGGCATTAATTCAATTATCATCTTTCGCGCAAGGGGTAATAAATGCTGAAACGGGCGCTTACATCAAGAGCGAAACAGGCAGCTACTGGGTGGTTGATAATGGCGCCTTCACCCTTACCAGCCCGGGAGCAGCTAACCCGGCTTCAATGGCTAACCTCAAAATTGAAGCCGATGCTTCACTCACCCTCGGGCCGCTCAACTACCTGTCTGTTACCGGAACGCTGACGAACAATGCCGGAAATTCCGGTTTGATTGTGAATTCCGATGCCACCGGCGCAGGTTCGCTGATCAACGGTACGGCTTCCGTGCCGGCAACGGTAACCCGGTACATCAGCGGCGTATCCCAGGCATGGCATTTACTGTCTTCTCCTGTTGAGGCACAGGCCATCAGTCCTGCTTTTACCGCTGACCCTTCAACGTCGTACGACTTCTTTGCCTGGTACGAACCAACCGGCGAATGGGTCAATTTTAAAACCACTGTCGGTACTTCCTGGACGACAGCAAACGGAACTACAAATTTTACAGCCGGGAAGGGTTATTTGATCGAGTACCTGGAAACCAACCCAACAAAACAATTTCAGGGGCACATGAACGCTGGAAGCGTTTCTTTTGCCCTTACTTATAGCGGCACAGGAGTATATAAAGCCTATAACCTTGCAGGGAATCCTTATCCTTCGGCCATCGACTGGAAAGCTGCAGGCGGCTGGACCAGAAGCTCACTGGTTGAAAGCGGAGGCGGTTATGTAATGAGTATCTGGAACGATGCCTTGAGCACGGGCAATTATGGTGTTTTCAATAGTGCTGGATCAATCGGAACAAACGGGGTTTCGCAGTATATACCGGTTGGCCAGGGCTTTATGGTCGAGGCAGCCTCAGCCGGAACGTTTGGATTTACTGATGCTGTTCGGGTACACGATCAGCAGCAGTGGCTTAAATCAGGCGAGGCCAACATACTCCGTATGAAGGTTGCAGGCAATGCAAACAGCTATTCCGATGAAATTGTAATTGAGTTCGGCCATCCAACTGCTCAAGGCGGTGCCGGAAAGATGTTCAGCTTTTACGAAACCGCTCCCAGCCTATATACGGTGAAGCCTGATGGAAATTATTCCATCGATTTTCGGGGAGAAGCCTCAGCCGTGTCCATACCGA
>DYQT01000437.1 GCA_020719165.1 Draconibacterium orientale
CCCGGATTGGAGACAATAAAACGACGGCAAGGCAAAGGGTAAGACAAACTTTTAGATTCATAAAAGATCCGTTTAAAATTCTGAATTTCTGAAAATACCAATAAAAAGTCAGCAAAGTCTTGTTTCATTTTTCTTGATTTTCCGGGGCAAAGATACTTGGTTGTCTTAATATGTGAGGCATTTCATTGCTTTGCAGCATAAAAAATAACAAAAAATTCATATAAAAAACCCGGCGCTTTGGCCGGGTCTGCTATATTTTCCTCCTTAAAACCAATATTTTTTAATAAATATTTCCTGGCACCCTGTAACCTGGCAAATCCATGTACCAGTCAGTAAAATTAGTTCCGCCTGATTGTGCCCATTCTGCAAAATGGGTGTAGGCGTTAATAATCAGCGCTTTCTCGATAGGATAACTAAACGATTCGGCAATATGAATTGCCCAGGGATGGCCGTTGGATGTCCTGTAATACAGCGAACTTCCGGGGTTACTTGCGTCGTCTAATGTTCCAAAGTATGATGGATTGACAAGACTGGTGGGGGCGAAGTTTATCAAATGAACTTCCTTGCTACGCACCTGATCAACATAAATGAACGGATTATAGGGTGGCACACCAAAATCGCTTAAACTAACAGGCTGTGAGGTTGTTATATGAAATTCGAGTTGATACGGATCGCTTCCGGTTTCCAGATGTGAGGTGTTTACACCAACTTCACCGCCCTGGTTTGGCAGCAGGTTGAAACCATTTTGCCAGGTAATAAACACTGCCTTCGACTGGTTGGCTTCCAAAGGTTGATTGATGGTGGTGTTGTCTTCGTAAGTAAACACAATGCTGGAAATATCACTGGGAATAGCACCCAACTGAAATCCAAAACCATTCAGATATCCTGCCCCCATTGCCCTGAGTCGAAGGGTTCCAAAAACTTCAACTATCTGATTGAGTGCGTTTGTAACATGCTGCATGTTATAATCAACCACCATGTCATTAAAATCATAATCGCCTTTTGCAGGCCATAAATCTTCAAATGCCAGTGTTCCAAAAGTATTTTGTGACGGGTAATATACATTGAAAGCTCTGTCGGGATCGGTGGGATATTCGTCCACATCATCCGGAACGCCATCACCATCTGTATCCGTTGGGCCGGGTGTAGGTCCTCCATAATCGGTGGTGTCAATTCCGTCAACTTCAACGGCTGTAATGTAAAAAACAAGGTCGTTAAAATCTTTGTCTCCCTGTGGACGCTGCTGGTCTTCAATACCGGTGAGTAAAATATCTCTCACATCATCGTAAACCATCACAAACTGCTGACGCTGACTTGCTTCAGGCGTGCCCATCTGTGGGTTGAAATCCGGATTGGAATATAACTGGTAAGCACCCATTCCAACCACATGAGAGCTTGTACTCCATCCTCTCACCAATAAAACAAGACCTATGCCCGTATTGGCAGGGAATGGCCCCAAATACACTTTATTCCCGGGTTGTAAACCTC
>DYQT01000438.1 GCA_020719165.1 Draconibacterium orientale
TGTATGCTTTGCCCGATTCTAAAAATTCAAGTGTGTTTATTGACATTTCAGGCCAGTAAACACCAACGCCGGCTATTTCTTTTACAATCACCAGGTCGTCATTTTTGGAAGCGCCTTCAAAAAGTTCTGTCACCGGAACATCAAAGCTGCAAATTACCGGAAGAATGGACCACCCCAATGGGAGCGTGCAGGTTTTTTCTTCTTCAGGATTACCGGAAATGCTCAAAGTGGCATCGGCAGCCATTTTTACTTTATATCCTGAGTGTTGCTCCCAGTTTAGTAAAGTATTGATTTGCTGTCCGGGCCAGTACACGCCATCCATATTTTGTACAATAATCAGGTTGGAAATAATCGGGCTGAATATTTGCTCTATGTTGGTATTTATGGGCATCAGGTACGCCGAAAGTCCCTGCCATCCTGTACTTAAAGAAATTGGCTGTGTTTGCGAAGCCATTGGTGTGAGGATTGCTTCAAGATTTACTGTTGTTTTGGCAAAAATCATTTGCTCCGTCAAAAGTAGATCTTCATAATTTTCTGCCGAAACCAGAATGTCGTAACTACCGGGCACAATGCCGCTGATAATACAAATACCTTCTTCCTCGGTGAAACCCATCCAGTTGGTTCCAACAATTTCAATCATAGCATTTTCAACTGCACCCTTTGATAATCCATCCGTTACAAAAATCTTAAGCGAACTGGTTACAGGTGTTGATGCCACACTAATAGAATAATCTTCGGTTTCGCCGTAACCGTACGTTGCGCAAGCATCACCTGAAGTTTCGTTCCAGTTGGTGCGTGCACGCAGGCGGTGAGTGCCGGTTGGGGCTGTTTCGGGGATTGTGAAGGCGATCGTGTATAATTCGGCTGCATTTTCAAGGACGAAATCGGTAATAATCCTTTCGGAATTACTAAATTCAAAATCATCATCAAAATCAACCCAAACCGAAACAAATTGCAGTGGATAGTTGCATACGGATAGCCGCGGCTAAGTGTTGCGGTCATTGCAGTAAAATCGCCGTAACCACCCGGGCTGCATCCCGACGGTGAATTGTTGATTTCGGCCAACTGGAAAGTGTCGAAACCATCGCCATAATCGCATCCATACGTGTAAAGTATTTCGGTGCAATAAACAGGAGGTATTGGATTAAGTGAAAAATCTTGAAAGGTTGATTCGCCCGAAATCACTACGATTCCGGTTGCCTGTGCGGGTTCATACCCTGTGGCTGATGCTGTAGCGCTGTAAGTACCCGGATTTATATTAATAATTGAGTACTCACCGGTTTCATCCGTCAGGTCGCTGTATGGGTAGCCATCCAGCGTCACAGTTGCATTTTCGACGGGTAACCCGGTGGCAAGGTCGGTAACGAAACCAGCCACTTTTCCCGGTTCAGGTGGTGTGCCAGAAACCATGATATTATCAATAAACCATCCATCAATATTCCACGAATCAGCGCCAAAGGCTGTGAAACGCAGGTAGAAAATC
>DYQT01000439.1 GCA_020719165.1 Draconibacterium orientale
TGTGCCATTTAACGACTTAATCAAACCAACTTGACCGAAAGGGATAAGCAGTTTCCTGTAATTACAGAAGCGCGTATTCAACTTGATGATAAGCAATATCAAACAAACGGTTTTAATTCAAGCCTTAACGCGCTGTATCAGGAGATAAAAATAAAAAACAGGATACTTGGGTTTATCAGTGCAGGCATACCCGGCGAGAATTTGCCGGCTGATGCATCATTGTTTTTGCCGGAAGAATCTGATTTATTGTCATCAGTCGCTGAACGCCTTGGTAATTTCCTTGAATTAAAAGAAACTGTCAGTTTATTATCTGAAAGCGAGGAAAAATATTCCAGGGCATTTCAAACATCCCCTTATGCCATCATTATTTCCCGGGCAAACGACGGAAAGATTGTTGAAGTCAACAAAGCATTTTCTTCGATTTCCGGATTCAGTCAAGAAGAGGCTGTTAATGACTCAACCATCATGCTCAACCTGTGGGCCAATATCGACGACAGGGCCACTGTGGTTAAATCATTGATGGAAGGAAAAGAGATAATTTCTGAAGAATATCACTTCCGTAAAAAGTCTGGTGAAATTATTACCGGGTTGTTTTCCGGTCAGATCATTCAACTCAAAAATGAAAAATATGTTTTTTCCAGCATCAGCGATATCACCATCCGCAAACAGACAGAAAAAGCCCTGCGCGACAGCGAAACACTTTATCGTGCCATTTTGAACGCTTCACCCGACGACATTACCATCAGCGATTTGGATGGCCGTGTTGTAATGTCATCGCCAAGCGCATGGAAAATGTTTGGATACAAAGGTTTTGAGGAGGTTCAGGGGCGACCAGTCAGAGAGTTCCTCGTTCCGGAAGATCGCGAAAGGGCCTTGTCTGAAATTGTCCGAATGCATGAGGGGATTGTCACGATCCCCGGAGAATATCGTGCAATCCGCCAAGATGGTTCTATTTTCGATGTAGAGGTGAATGGAGATTTCATCAGAGATTCTGACGGTACCCCGGTCATGATGATTTTTGTTGTTCGGGACGTAACTGAACGAAAACGGGTTGAAAACGAAATTCTCAAACTAAACACGGATCTGGAGCTGAAAATTAAGGAAAGGACGATACAACTCACCGAAACCAACGAGAATCTTGAAGCAGAGATAAAAAACCGCATTCATGCAGAAGCAGAACTTGCCATTGAAAAACAACGACTGGCAGATATTATCAAAGGCACCGATGTTGGGACATGGGAATGGAACATCGCGACGGGAGAAGCCATTTTAAGTGAACGGTGGGCGGAAATGATTGGCTATTCGTTGGAGGAAATCTCGCCGGTAAGCATCGAAACTTGGGCCAAATTCGCCCATCCCGACGATTTTAAGCAATCGGTCGAAGTGCTGGAAAAGCACTTTAACGGTGAGCTGGACTACTATGCGTTTGAATCGAGGATGAGGCACAAAAACGGTGAATGGATCTGGGTTCTCGACAGG
>DYQT01000185.1 GCA_020719165.1 Draconibacterium orientale
ACACTTTGTAACTATTTAATTATCAACAATGTTTTTTTTATGCTGAATTGCTGAATGCTGGCAATGAAAACAATGAAAACAATGTGGCAAGGTTAATTAGTTTTTTTTTCGAGCAGTACAACTGCGTAGGCTGAGATTCCCTCTTCACGACCGATGAAACCGAGTTTTTCACTGGTTTTTGCTTTGATGGACAATTGCTCCGGGGCAATTGTCATCACCGCTGAAAGTGTTTTCACCATGACGGGGATGTGGATGCTGATTTTGGGACGCTGAAGCACAATGGTGCAATCGATGTTTCCGATCACAAATTCTTGTGCTCCAATCAATTCAATGGTACGCGAAAGCAGTACTTTGCTGTCGATTCCGCTCAATTCGGGGGCTGTATCGGGAAACTGACTTCCAATGTCGCGTAAACCTGCTGCGCCTAGGAGCGCATCAATAATGGCGTGAATCAAGGTGTCGGCATCCGAATGGCCGATTGCACCCTTCAGGTGGGGAATCAGAATTCCACCGAGCCAAAACTCCTGGTTATCTTCCAGTTTATGAGTATCGAAGCCAAAACCGATGCGGAACATAGCAATGAAACGGGTGAAACTTTGAACAGGTGAACAGTCAGAATTAGTTCGACCCGCCGGCTTTTTCCGCTTTTTTCGTATTGTCGAAGTTAAAGAGCAAGGTGAATTGCAAGGTATGTTGGAGCGGATTGTTGCTTTTGATTGGAATCAGGTATGAAAAATCAAGTCCGAAAACATTGTAGCGTAAACCAGCACCAAGGGTAAAAAACTGACGATCGCCCTTATACTTTGACTCATAAAAATATCCGGCGCGAACCGAAAACAATTTATTATACCAATACTCGGCGGCGGCGGCAAGGATGATTTCCTGCATCTCTTCCTTGAAACCGTAGGGTGCATCGTAAAAAGACTGAATCATGCCTTTTATCGGTGAAACATCAGGATCCATACCTTTGGCAATTACTTTTTTCCCATCTGCGCCGGTCACAACATTGTTGTTGCTGTCGTATTCATATACCGGAGGAGTTGGAACGAGCAGTTTGCTCACATCCAGGGAAAGAGAAACACGGTTGTAATCATCGATGTCCATGGTGAAGGTAGGTCCGAGGCGTAAGGTGGTGGGAATAAAATCGCGGACGATCGAGGTGCTGCTGTATGACATTTTTGAACCGATGTTCGAAATATTGAGTCCAAAATCGATTGCCGCACCCGAGAGTCCTTTAACTTCCATCGGATGATGATAATAAATGGCGATATCGGCTGCCACAGAGGTTCCCGGACGAACACTTAAATTAGCCAGATCGACCGGCACAAGATTTGAATAAACAAACCGTGCGGCCACGGCTCCTGAAAATTCGGGTGAAAACTTGCGTGCATAGGTTGCATCAATCGTCCATTCGTTTGGTTTAACCTCACCAAGTTCGTTTCCATCGGCATCGGTAAACATCACGGCACCCATTGAGAAAAACCGCAAGGATCCTGCGATGGCCTGTTTATCTCCAATTTTACCAAAACCAACCACCGAAGCCAACCCGATATCGTTCACCAGGCTGCGTAACCAAGGCACATAGCCGATTCCAAAGCCGAAAGTTTTATCAATAAAAGCATATTTTGCAGGATTCCAGAACAATGAATAGGCATCCGGGGTTGAAGAAACTCCAACGTCGCCCATCCCTCCTGACCTTGCATCCGGCGAAATTGTTAAAAAAGGTACAGCGGTAGAAATTACGCGGCTACCATCCGCGGGCTCAGTATCCTGCCCAAAAGCAGTGGTCATTGCCAATGAAAACAATAAGAGTATTGATAATCTGATCTTCATTTGTTAAATTCTAAATAAATAACTCGATTAAATAAAAAAGATTGCAAAATTAACGTTTTTAACTTTCAGATATTGCTTCAAATTGAAATAAGATGTGGTTTCTATTAACTAACCCTAACTCCTTAACTAAAAAGAAAGGCGGGCTAATGGGTCATCTCATGATCATCAGCTTCTGTGATGTTTGGGTATAAGCTCCATCCTTTGCTTTAAAGATGACTTTATATGGGTAAATCCCGTTAACGAGTAATTTTCCTTCAGAATCGGTTCCATCCCATGAAATCTTCTGCGTAGTGACCAGTGGCTCAGCATAAGTTCCGGCCAGCGTACGTACCTGGATTCCCTGCAAATTGTAGATGTTAATCTGCACATCAAGACTTCCGCCGCCGAATGGTTCCGGTTGAAAAACGAAATTTGTTTGATCGACCAGAGGATTTGGAGCACTCATAACATTTTTTACAGTCAGCCCCGATGGTGCGGCAACATAAAAGGTAATCTCTTTGCGTGAAGAGTTATCAAACATGTCCCAGGCTTTTAAGCTCAGGGTGTGTGTACCGGGGGCCAGACCATCAAGCGGATAGGCAATGGTTCCGCGGGTGTAAGAATTGTAGGTTGACGCGAAATAGTCGTTGAGTACCATGGCATGCGCATGATCGTTGTCGAGGATGGCCTCAATCTCATGACCAATTCCCAAACCCAGACTGTTGATGCCATTTGTATCAAAAAGATCAACCAGAAGTATTGCTGCATTGCCTGATTGACCTCCATTCACAAAAGTACGGTCATCAAGGTAGAGGCTGATGTCGGGTCCCTGGTTAACCGGATCTATTGATTCATCACGTCCTCCAATCACAAGCTGATCGGTATAACCTGAAGCCTGGGCTTCATCACTGCGGGCAAAATAGCTGATCTTCCCTTTCCCAAACTGGAGTAAAATGTTTTTGGGAAGAACAAAAGAAAACTTGAAATCACCGGAGTCAACAGGCACATCGCCCTTGAACAAGACACTGCTCTGAACCCTGAAATTTTCAGGATATGAACCTTCAGCCTCAGGCCGGTTGCCAAGGGTTGTATTGGTAACAGGTTTGTCGTAAACCTTGCAATTCACAACACCGTTGAATGTTTTAACCTTTTTCCCGCCCCAGTCTTCGATTTGCCCGGTGACTGTTACCGTTGATAACCCTTTGGCAGTGTCGGGATGATTGGTATTTTGACCATTGATGGTCAATGTTTTAACATTGTATCCTGAGAATGCAATACTCTGGGCTGGATCGCCAAGCAACGCAAAATTGCGCAACTGCGCATTGTTGCTGTTATCATTCTTCGACAACCTGATGAGGTCACCCATTTTAATATAACTTCCATCGGCCTTTTTATCCATCAGATGCTGGAAAAAACTGGTATTGAGCAGAATATTGTAGCCGGCAAAGGCTAAGCGGGTTGTAGAATAAAGCGCAATGGCACCGCCTTGTGGCTGCAATATCAGCATCTCTCCGGCAGTAAACCTTTCCGGGTTGTCGAACCTGCTGAATTCACAGGTTGCGGTAACAAAAACCGGAAGTTTGTCCTTATTTTTCCATGCCAGTATATCAGAAGTTGTAAGCACCTGCTCCACACTCCATCCTGTTTCGCCACCATGACCGGTGTAGTTCACAATCAGCGACCCTTTGTTTACTGCATCATTCAATGCCTGGTTCGCATCCGGAAAACGAGTGCCCCCGGGAATCTGCATCAGTTTGTAGGCATCAAAATAAATTTTTGCGACATTAAATAGCGGATACTTGCTGGCAACAACGGCACATAAATCTTCGGCCTGCTGCAGATGCAGATTGCGATTTTCATCATCGGCCACAAAAGTGATAGTATTGCGCCAATCGGCACACACCGGATAACCCGTTGTGGAATAATGAAGAATTTTATCCACCATGTTTTGAGCCTCCTCCGGGGTGGAGACCGGGAACCGGCCAATTCCGATGTCGATGGTGCCGTTTGCCTCCTGCCCTGAATTATCGGCCATGATACCAAAATAATCATCGGTGACATAGGTTGCAGTTGAGTTGAGCGACTCTACCGATTGGAAGGTAGGTATAAAATTGTTGTTCCCCGGAATCCTGTTTTTCGGATCGTATGAACCATCTCCGAAAAGCAGTAAATACTCCGGACGGTTGTCATCGTTGCCGCGATCATAGAGCATTTTAATAAAATCACGTATCGCTGTAGGGTCTGGCTGGCCGCAGGCGAATTCATTAAAGATTGAAACAGTTGTCACCACCTGCACCGACAAACCGTTATGGTCGCGGTGAAATTGCCCCAGCTGTTCTGCCTGGGCCAAAAACAACGGGTTGGCAACAATAACCAATTTGGTTGGTTCATTGGAATGAATATTCTGATTTTCGACCTCCCCGGTAAATTTAATCGGAAAAAAGTAAGATGCGTCAAATGCGATGAATTCGCGAAGACTGTCGGTTTTCTGCTTAAATTTCATGATTCCGTTGGTCACTACTGTTGGCATCTCAAACATCACCGATCGGTTCGATACATCCCATACTGTTATTGCAGCATTGGCATTTTTCATGGTAAACTCCGTGATTTTGCCAACACCCGACGAATTCACATCTCTGAATAAAAGTTGCGGACCTTCCCATGCCGTAAAGCGACGGCAACTCAACTCCAAATAGTTGAGCCAGCCTTTTGAGTTGGTCGAAGGCATCGGGAACGAAAGTGTTAAGGTTTGATCAGGTGAAGGGTTTGCAATGGAGGTCAGTTTTAGTTTTGATCGTCCTGCCCGGGTATGTTCTTGGGGCAGTGTGGAGTCAATTTTAAGAGAGTCAAGCACGGTTCCGTGTTGCGAGAGGTAAACATAACTTGGAACAGGCACAAACGATGCCACATACCACCTCACTTTGACAGAACTCATGGTGTCAATATTCTGAAAATAAAAGGGGAAGTGCTGAACACTTGTCTGAACGTCAAAAGTTTCTCCGAACCATTCTTTTCCCGACCTGATCAGGTTCTGGCTGTCGCGCTCATGGAGCAAAAAAGAGTCGAAGGAGGAGGAGAGGTGGTTTGGTATCTCAGTAACCATCGGCAACGGCTGAACCCTTTTTCCGGGTACCTGGTCGAAATTCAGAAAATAGTAGGTAGAATCGGAATATAAGTTGCGCTGATGGGAATAAAATCGGGTTAACCTGTCGAAGGTCCATTTATCAGCACCTTCTCCAAAAAAAAGGATGTAATCATTTGCGTCAAAATGGCCATCGCCGCCATCCACAACCCGGATGGCAACTTCGCGCAAATCATCGATTCGGGGAGAAGAATTAACCTCCGGCAACATTCCTGATCCATTTCCAAACAACCGGATTTTGGCAACATCCACTGTGGCCGGATCAACTCCCATTGATATCAGATCATTACTGGTAATCTGATGAATTCCGGTATGGGTAACTGCCAGTTTATACCAGCGGCCCGAAGCCAGTACCGAAGAGTCGGCATGCGGCACTGCTGCAACAACCATAAAGGGCAGCAGCAATACAACAAGCAACATATTTATTTTAAGTAGCATCTTTATCATCCTTGGCAAAATTACGTATTTAACGGATAACCACCAATTTCGACGACAAACGTTTTGCCGTGCCATCGGGAATTTTCAGCTGCACCTGGTAAACATAGAGTCCGGAAGATATTTTCCGGCCATTATCCTGGGTTCCGTCCCATTGAATGGTTGCCGAACGATAGCCCTCCGAATAGATTGTTTGTTCAATCGTTTTTACAGGACTCCCGTTGAGGGTGAATATCCTGATTTCAACCTCCAGAGGCTGGTTTACCTGGTTTGTTTCCCATGCAAAAGTTGTTTGATCTTTCATGGGATTCGGATAGTTTAAAAGATGCTCAAAGGCAAATTCGGCTGAAGATTCTACCACGAAATCAATGGTTGCATCAGTAGAATTGTTGTAAACATCCCAAACTTTCACAGTAATCTGGTGCGGACCATCGCTCAGTGAACTCAGCGGATAGCTGATCTCTCCGCTTTTAAAAGTGTTGAGGTCAGAAACATAGTAGTCGTTGAGAATCATCGGAGTTGTGCTCTTGTTGTCGAGCACCGCGGTGATGTCGTGTCCTATGCCGTTTCCAACGGCATTAACTCCGGAGGTATCACTTACAACGGCTAACAAAACCGGACTCTGGTCGGTGATCCCTCCCGAACGAAACTGCAGGTTATTCATATATAGCGCCAGTTCGGGACCCTGGTCATCCACCGGGGCCTGGTTATTGTACCCACCAACCAGAATCTGGTCATCATATCCATTTGCATCGGTTTCCGAGCTGCGTGCATAATAACTGATCTTTCCGACACCATATTTATATGCAATATCTTTGGGAACAATGAATGAGAAGGAAAACGATCCGTTTGTTACTTCAACCTGGCCTTTGTACACCGCATTCTTGCGCAGGAAAAATTGTACCGGGGCACCCTGTCCGTAATTTGCGTTTGTCCATATTTCAGAAGCTTTGTCATAAACCGTCGGGAAAATGGTTCCGGAGAAGTTGACCGATTTTTCGCCCGATAAATCACGAACCTCACCGGTAATGGTAACTTCCGACAGTGCCTTCAAGGTATCGGGTGTTAAAGTGGCATCAAATGCGTTGATGGAAGTGGTGACAACATTGAGTTCGGGATAAGCCATTTGCATGGCAGGATCGCCCAGCAGCACAAATGCATGAATATTTGGCGAATTTCCCATCCCGACTTTCGCAACCCGAAGCAAATCGCCCAATTTCATATAACTTCCGGCTGATTTTTTAAAAACATTGTTGTAAAAATTAACCAGCAACGATTTATTCGTTCCGGCAAAGGTGAGTCGTGTGGTTGTAAATAAGGCCACGCCGCCTCCCTGATTGTTTAAAAACACCCACTCCCCTGCTGAAATACGTTCCGGGTCGTCAAAGCGGCTGAATTCGCATGTTGCTGTAATAAAAACAGGCATATTTTCGATATTACGCCAGTTTTTAATATCGGGAACTTCAAGAATCCGTTCGTGTGCCCAGCCAACTTCCCCGCCATGGCCAACATAATTCACCATCAGGGAACCCTTCTCAACCCGCTGATTGATCACCTGATTGACTTCCGGATAGCGGGCGCCCCCTGGTGTGGAAACCATGGTATAGGCATCGGAATAGATTTTATCAACATTGTAATTCTTATAGGTATTTTCAATGATTCGCGCCAGATCTTCCGAATCGTCGATAAAAAG
>DYQT01000186.1 GCA_020719165.1 Draconibacterium orientale
TTTCGGGAGAGAAACCTGCCATAATTGGCACCGGCAAATACATAAGGTGATTCAGGTTTCTGCGAAATCTCATTGAATCGGTTGTTGAGCATTCCGGTATAGAGTTCGGCCAGAAGTTTATCACGAAAATCGCCCAGTGTTTTATCCGGACTCAGCGGGTGCTTGTAGAACACCAACACAAAATTATCGGTGGCTTCCGGGTCGGTTGTAATTGCAATCAGTGGGGCGGTATTGTCAGGTATGTCGTAGGAGACCCGTTCCCTGGGATTTTCCGGGTTTTTCATCTGACCGAAATGGGCTTTAATTTGGGCCTCTGCTTTCGCAATATCGAGGTCGCCGACTAAAATTACAGCCTGTAAATTCGGACGATACCAATCCCGGTAAAATTCTTTGAGAGTCTCATACTTGAAGTTTTGGATCACTTCAATTTTGCCGATCGGAATTCGGTCTGCATATTTTGAATCTTTAAATATGATCGGAAAGAATTTCTTCATCATCCGATCCTGTGCTCCCAGCCCGAGACGCCATTCTTCGGTTATGATCCCTCGTTCTTTGTCGATCTCCTTGTTATCCAAAACGGCATAATGGGCCCAGTCTTCCAATACTTTATAACCGCTTTCAACCAGGGATGAGTCATCGGTGGGAAGCTGCAGCATGTAAACCGTTTCATCAAAACTTGTATAGGCATTGATGTCGGCGCCAAACCGCACGCCTGTTTTTTGAAGAAAATCGATCAGTTCATTCTTCGGAAACGTTCTCGTTCCATTGAAGTTCATATGTTCCATGAAGTGCGCAAGTCCTTGCTGATCATCATTTTCAAGAATTGAACCGGCGTTTACCACCAACCTTAGCTCGACCCGATTCTCAGGCTTGCTGTTTTTGCGGATATAATAGACCAGACCATTGTCGAGTTTCCCGATTTTAACGCCGGGATCCACAGCGAGTGGGGTTGTAAGGTCAACAACAGATTGCTGGCTGAATACCGAAAGTGCAAAGAGGATCATGCCGGTTATTGCCAGGGATTTGAAGGTTGTGTTTTTCATACGATGCGTTTATGATAACCTCAGAGGAATAAGATGCAATTTTACCAATTTTTTGGCAGATGTCCAAAAACTAAATCTTTACGGTGATTCCGAAAAGAAAATTAATCATCGCCTGCGGAAAGTAACCGTTGTATTCATGGTAAACTCCATCCTGGTAATAGGGGTAAACCCAGGCGTTGGTCTCAAATTTCCGGTTGAAAAGGTTGTTAATGGCCAGGTTGAACCCGATCTCCTTGAAAATCTTAGTTTTAAAGCTGTATCCGGCACCAAAACCGGTAACAAAGTACCCTTGAAGCGCCCGCTCATCATTCGAGGTATTGTCGATAAATTGTTTCCCTACATATTTTGAATTCAGCATGAATGAGAGTTGCGGCCATGGATAATAGGTTACACTCCCGTTCAGGATTACATTGGGAGAGAATGAGAGATCTGTTTTGCCCAAATAAAGGGTGTCTTGTCCGGGGTTCCAGTTTTGGTCGTATGTGTCAATATATTGGGTAAATTCCTTTATCTTGTTCCGACTCAGCGTGGTATTGACCGCAACCATCAGTTTTCGCTGAAAAAAACCGGCGTTGGCTGAAACTTCAATTCCGGACCGATAGCTGTGTGGCACATTCACCATAATCGCCTCACCAACATTGTTGATTTCACCTGTGAGCACCAGCTGATTTTTATAAACCATGTAAAAAAGGTTAGCCGTGAGGGTAAAATCCGTTATTTTAAAAGCATATCCCAGTTCGTAATCGTAGAGCGTTTCGTTACCGGGAATTTTTCCAGGATCAGCATCTTTGTAGTTGTTTCGACTCGGTTCACGGTTTGCCACGCCAAATGAGCCATAGAGTTCGTTTTTTTTGTCTATTTCGAAAAAGATTCCACCCTTGGGGTTGAAAAAGTTAAATATGTGTTGCTGGTCAAGCGTTTTCAGGTTGTCGAGGGTGCCTTCCATTTTATAGTCAACATACCGATACTGAAGGTCGGCAAAAAGATTGATTTTTTTCAGCACGGTGAAGCTAACCTTTGTGAAAACATTGAAATCTTTTTTCAGCCCGGTGTTGTAATACCAATTTCTGTCATTATTGCCATCGGAGGCATTTTCGGCCCAGATGACTTTGCCGAAATGTCGGCCAAAATAGCTGTTCCAGGCGCCGCCAAGGGTGATTTTCAACTTTTCGGGGATGGTATAGTTCGTTGAGAAGGTTATCCCAAAGAAATCATTCTTCATCATCTTTCGGTTCACCAGGTCGGTAGAGGTAAGGGTGTCGTTCCCGATAATCGGATCCTGCAGCCCGTAATCGGAATAGGAGGCATCCTGTTTGTAATTTTCATAATAACCTTCTCCCCTGGTATAGTGAAGGGCTGTATTGAAATTCCAGTTTTTTGCAAGCAGTTGGGAAAATAAAAGCTGATAATTATCCTGCTGGTAATTATCTGTCTGATTATTATAGTAGGCGATGTTGCCGTTTTTGTCGGTATATTCACCTGCCGGGTTGTAGGTTCGGTTTGTTGCGAGCGAATCTTTCGGCACTCCTTCCCAGGCCTGGTAAGTACGTTCAAAACCTGAGAAGGTGATTAGTTTAACTGTGGTATTTTTACCATAATACCCACCGGAGATGTAAAATGATTTGAGATTTGACCATGCGCGGTCAATGTACCCATCGGAATGGATATAGGACAACCGGCCATCCACGCTGAATTTATTGGCCATCAACCCGGTTCCAAAACGCAAGGTAGATTTAAAGGTACTATAGGAGCCTCCCGACAGGTTAAGTTCTCCATAAGGGTCCTGCTGAAGGTCGGAAGTCAGGAAATTGATGGATGCCCCGAAAGCGCCGGCGCCATTGGTGGATGTTCCCACGCCGCGCTGTATCTGGATGTTGGCCGTTGACGATGCCAGGTCGGGCAGATCAACAAACCAAACCCCCTGCGATTCAGCATCATTTACCGGAATGGAGTTTATAGTCACATTGATGCGGGTGAGGTCGGTACCACGGATGCTCAGACTTGAATACCCAACCCCATTTCCTGCATCTGACGAACCAAGCACTGAAGGGCTGGTTTGCAGCAGTGATGGGATGTCTTTTCCAAGATTTACCTTACTGAGTTGCTTGTTTGAAATGGATGAAAAAGCAGTAGGGTATTTGTCCTGCGCCCGGGTGGCGATGATATTGACCTCATCGCCAAGCAGCGCGCCTCCTTCCAGTTTAATTTGAATTGCCGTGTCGCGGCGAATGACCATTGTTTTGAGATAGGTTTTGTACCCAATAAACGAAACCCTCAGGGTGATTTTTCCTGGGCCGACCCGGTTTAACCTAAATAGTCCATTGATGTCTGAAATAGTTGACAATGAGCTGTTTTCGGCTGATACATGTGCCCCTGGCAGCGGAGTTTCTGTTTCTTTATCTGTTATAGTGCCAGTAACCGACCATTGGGCAATCAAATTGCCGGGTATGATTGCCATACATAACAACATCATCGCGATGAACAGGCCTTGCTGGAAGCAGGCTTTGATTATATTTTTCATAATTTTCATTTTCCTACGCCGGCATTATCCGGATCAGGTTATTGGGGTATAATCTCAGCCCGTATGTTAAGGCACCCCCTGTGGAGAAGTATCTTTGCAAAAGTATAAAAAAGAGGAACAGCGAAGAGGTTAAATAGTGAAATTTCTTACCTTTGTCAATCAATTATCCAGAATGAAGCTTCTCATCTTAAATGGTCCAAATTTGAACATGCTCGGAAACCGTGAGCCTGAAGTGTATGGAAACCTGAGTTTTGAGGCCTATTTAAAGAAACTCCGAAAACAATATCCCGAGTTGACTCTTGAATATTTCCAAACCAATATCGAGGGTGAGATTATCAATGCCATTCAAAATGCCGGTTTTCTATACGATGGCATTATTCTCAATGCCGGGGGGTATTCGCATACATCGGTTGCCATTGCCGATGCAGTAAAAGCAATTAAAACGCCGGTTGTGGAGGTACATATTTCAAACACATTCGCCAGGGAACCCTTCCGTCACACCTCATTCATCGCTGCTTTTGTAAAGGGAAGCATCATTGGATTCGGACTCGAATCATACCGTTTGGCTGTTGAGAGCCTGATCACCAAGGCAGGTTAGCCAATTAATTGGAATAGAACTTCTTCATATTCAACTGGGAGAATTTTCGCTTTCCCTTCAGGTAGTATTCTGCAACAATGTTTTTCCCATAAACATCTTGCATTGAGCCATGCTTCAGCGACTTCCTTTTTTGCCTGAATTTGCCAAGGGAGCTGTAAAAACTTCCATGGGCGCGTGTTACGGCCCAGAAATCCCGGAAACCGGCTTGAAATAGAAATTTGAATGCTGCAATGGTATCGAGCAGGTACCGCACGGCAAAAACTTTTACCAGACGGTCGTCGGGCAGGTTTTTATAAAGCAGGAAAAAATTGTTCCGGAAGTTAAGGTAGGTTTTACGCCAGGATGCTTTTGGCAAGGTGCCTCCGCCGATGTGGAAAACCGTTGAAGCCGGGCAGTACATAATTTTATACCCGTTATTTTTCAATCTCCAGCAAAAGTCGATCTCCTCCATGTGTGCAAAGAAATCCTCATCAAGACCACCGAACTTGTGAAATAAACTGGCTTTTACGAACATGCAGGCGCCCGTTGCCCAAAATATCTCAATGGCATCTTCATACTGGCCATGATCCTCTTCAATGGAAAGAAATATCCTGCCCCGACAGAAGGGGTAGCCATATTTATCGATAAAGCCACCGGCAGCTCCGGCATATTCAAATTTCTTTGGTTCAAGATATGATCGGATTTTCGGCTGGCAGGCAGCGATGAGTTCATCCGTTTCCATCAGTTCGATAACCGGAGTGATCCAGTTTTCAGTAACTTCAATATCGGAATTCAAAAGGATATAATAATCGGCGGTTACCTGGCTGAGCGCCACATTATAACCTTTGGCAAAACCACAATTTTCGGAATTTTGAATGATCCTGACCTCCTGATATTCGGATTTAAGGAATGCTACGGAATCATCCGTGGAGGCATTATCGGCAACAATGATCTCAGCGGTCTCTTTGCTGTACTGGATAAGGGTAGGAAGAAATTGCTGCAGGTACTTTCTCCCGTTCCAATTCAGAATGATTACCGCAACATGCATTCAATCAAGATTAAAAATGAAAAAATACCTCAACCTTTATTAGTTGCCACATGTCACATGATCTGTAACGTGAGACACACCATTTCCGCCGTAAAATTACAAATAAAGGTCAGTATTTTTTAATTTTTAATTTTTAATTAGTTCGGAAGTTCCCAATAGTCTGTTTGCATGTCGCCCCAGGCATTAATTACCTGTGTTTCCTGCAGATCGCGGGTTTCATAAATGCGGTTGCGGAGATCGATTTTCCAGCGTGGGTTCATGATTTCGCCGGTTGCATCGGAATGAAGCAGAATGAAATCGCTGGTGACCATGTCGGGTGAATAAAAAACAAATTTCTTGTTTCGCTGGTTGTTATTCAGGGTATAGTATTGCCAGATTTCATAAGGATAATTGCTGGGTTCCATATTTTGCGCGCTCCTGGTGTTGGGCGGGCCGTATTGAAGGTACACACGGCCACGGTCGGTTTGGTAGCCTTTCTTGACCGGAGTGCCAAAATTAACCTGCACCTTATAAACTTGTTCCTTGTAAAAATTCCAGGCCAATTCCGGATTACGCTCATCGCGGTTCAACCAGAAACCGTAAAGGAACTGCTGCATTGTTTTCAGGTCTGCTTTTTTCAGGGATTCGCGGATAAAGGCTTTTTCGAGGCCATTTGCCACCGGATAGGTGCTGTTGATATATTCCCGCAGCGTATCCGCGTTGGTAATCTTTTCGGCAAAAGTGTTAGCAATCTCTGTTGCCCCGAGATCGGATAGATTGATTTGTGCTGCAGGATTCATGCGTTGAAAAAACATTTTCTTAGTGGCCACCACCTCATTTTGTTGATTTCGGGCTTCAAGTACCAGGTTGTAATTGCCTGAAGGGAGGTTTGCGATTGATATCTCGGTGAGCAAGGCATTCACCTCTTTTGGTGTCTCTTTTTTAACTTTTGAATAGGCATGAAGTTTTACATTGCTTTCAAAGGATTCGATGAAGTAGGCCAACAAAAATTTCTGATCCTGTCCGATTGATTTTCCGATATTGTATAACTCACTATAGAAGATCATCTTGGATTCATTTTCCGGATAAAAGGTAAAACTAAAAGGAACCAGGTCGTATCCGCTTTTTGTAAGCTCGGTGGCAACCGGCGCTTTGGTGTATGATTTTACAAGTTCAATGCCCGAAAAGGAGGGCTTATCGGCCGGAAAGTCGATGGCAATGGTTTGATTATATGGTACCGCCGGAGCGGTCTTGTTTTTATCGGCCAGTTGTATCTCAAAATCATAGGTGCCATTGGGTATGGCAAATCGCTGCTGATCAATGAATTGAAAGTTTGTGTTCAGGGTGTCGTCAATTTCCGAAGAGTTCAGCTCATACTTTTTAAATGCCTTGATATCATTTTCCTGTTTGAAGGTCATCAGGATATTAATGGTTGCCTGGTACTTTCCATTGTCTTTTTTGACAAATTTTACGCTGTTGGCAGCTACCGACAAATAGGTCTCAATGTAGGATCCTTCAGGGGAATTGAATGTGGCATAAGTAAGAAAAGCCCACAGATTTCGGGCTTGTATGCCGGATGAAGGGACCAGGAAAAAAACAAACAGAACCAATGGAAACAACTTTTTCATGGTGATCGTGGTTAAGTAAAAACAGAATTGGGTTAAACAGCACAAAGATAGGGTGGATGAGCTGAAATTGCAAGTGAAATCGGCAAGTTGTAATGTTGACAGGTTAAATTGGCTGCATCATGCGGCAACAGGCTCAATGTTCGGGCATGCTAGGCAGTTTCAGATTAAAAGGCGGATAATTTTGGCAGAATCTAAAATAAGTGTAATTTTGCCCCCGGAGAGATGGCAGAGCGGTCGATTGCGGCGGTCTTGAAAA
>DYQT01000187.1 GCA_020719165.1 Draconibacterium orientale
GTGCCAGCCCATTATTGGGTTTACTCCATGCCTGCTTGAATTCGTCGAATATTGAAAACATATTTTCTTTTCTTTAACCTCTGTATCAGTAAAACTTTTTCCGATCACTGTTCCAGATTTTTATCAGTATAAACGCAACCAGCATACCACTCAGGTGCGCAAAATGTGCCACGTTATCACCAGGCGATCGCTGTATGCCCGAAAAAAACTCAAAAAGCCCATAGATGGCTACGAAATATTTGGCCTTTATGGGGATCGGTGGAAACAGCAGCATCAACACCGTATTTGGAAATAGCATCCCAAATGCCAGTAAAATGCCAAAGATGGCCCCGGAGGCACCCACCATCCTTGAGTTGCTCTGTTGCACCTGCACGGAGTGAAGGAATGCTTTACTCTCCTCAATCATGGATGGATCAGTTGGATTTTCATTGAACTCGTAGATGAAACTGTTCAGTTCAGCATTTTGCTTTACCGGTATGCCTGCCTTCTTCTCCAGTATTTGCTTGAATTTACCGGGACTTGGTTGTTCATAGTATTGCTCCACGGCATTGGAGAAGGTCTTTGTTTCATAGAATTCTATACCGCTGTACAGCACACCTGCGCCAACTCCCGTAATTATGTAGAATATCAGAAATCGTTTTGGCCCCCAGAACTGTTCGAGCAACGGCCCGAACATGAAGAGCGCAAACATATTGCTGAGCAGGTGCAAGGTGCCTCCATGCAAAAACATGTAGGTGAAGTACTGATATGGCTGGAAATAATCGCCATTCACATTGCGGAGACTCCCAATTTCATTGATATCAAGCCTCAAGAGGCTGCTGATAAAGTAGAGTCCGATATTAATGATGAGCAGGTTCCTCACCATCGGTGTAATTCGTGAAAACATTATGTAGTTGTATTAAATGTGTCTTCTATTTTTTCGCCGTCCAATATAAAATAAATCAGTCGGCCACCCGGTGTATTATTCGGATTTTTACAGGCAAACAGCCTGTCGATGATGCTTTTCATTTCTGTCGTACCAAGTTTCTTATTCCGCTTTATCGCGGCATTCACCGCCAGTGAACGGGCCAGTGCCTCCGCTTTGTCGTTCTTGAACTCCATATAATTGGTTTTATAATCCTGAAGTACGGAGAGAAAAACCTTTTTGCCGGATTCATCCATCAACAGCGAAGGAACACCATTGATCACGATGGTGGTATTTCCCAGATGTTCGTAAGCAAAACCTGCTCCTTTGATTTCCTGTTCCAATTCCATAACGAGCGATAGATCGGAAGGGTTTAGTTCCACCGTTTCAGGAAATAGCAATTGCTGGGAAGTACCGGTATTATTATGCAATAAATCCAGAAAACGCTCATAGCAGATGCGCTCGTGTGCTGCTTGTTGATCAATGATCATGAGGCCCGATTTCACCGGAGTGGCGATATACGACATTTGTACCTGGAAAACGGAACCTTGTTGCTCTGTGTTTTTAGCCAGTTCACTTATGCCATCGATATTTGCGGCGCTTTGCATGGTCACCGCCAGCGGATCACCTTTTTCGGCCTGCTCGTTAATGACGCGGGCGGTCAGTGTTTCGGTTTTCAGCGCACTGGCGTATAACTTTTCCCAGTTTTGCAGGTTTTTGCCGGAATCTGATTCCACGCCCTTGAACTGCCCGTAGTCCCGCTCCTGCCTGGTCAGTGAACCGGACGAGCCGATTTTTGACTGGTAAAAATTGAAATTCGTATCCGTTCCAAAATCGAGTGACGGCGTCACGTGGTAGCTGCCAAGTGCTTTGCGCACAGCGCTTTTCAACTGGGCATAAATATTCCGCTCATCGTCGAACTTGATTTCCGTTTTCGTAGGGTGCACGTTCACATCGATATGCACCGGGTCGATTTCGATAAAGAGCACAAAAAATGGAAATGATCCATCGGGAATCAGCATGTCAAATGCCGACACTACAGCGTGGTTCAAGTACGAGCTTTTAATGAAGCGGTTATTCACGAAGAAAAACTGCTCGCCCCTGGATTTTTTGGCATTTTCTGCTTTGCCAACGTAACCATGGAGTTTGAGCGAATCTGTTTCCTCCTGGCAGGGTATCAGTTGTTCCTTGTAGCTTTTACCGAAAATACCAATAATACGCTGACTGAGTTTGCCAGGTTTCAGGTTGTATATCTCCTCATCTTCCTGGTACAAACTGAACGACACATCGGGCCAGGCAAGGGCAATGCGCTGGAATTCTTCCAGAATATGTCGCATTTCCACGGGGTTTCCTTTAAGAAAATTGCGCCTCGCCGGAACATTGAAAAACAGGTTTTTGACCAGGATGGCCGTTCCTTTTCGGCAGGCATCGTGGTGTTGCCCCTTAAACATAGAGCCGTCGATCTGAATTACTGTACCGAGGTCATCGTTTTCCCTTCGTGTCTTCAATTCCACCTGGGCAACAGCGGCTATGGAAGCCAGTGCTTCACCGCGGAAGCCCATGGTCTTTACGGTAAATAAATCTTCTGAAGTTCGTATTTTACTGGTGGCATGGCGCTCAAAACTCATTCGGGCGTCTGTTTCGGACATACCCTTTCCATCGTCGATAACCTGAATGAGTGCTTTACCGGCATCTTTCACGATCAAAGTCACTTCGGCGGCGCCGGCATCCAGCGAATTTTCCAGGAGTTCCTTCACTACCGATGCCGGGCGTTGTACCACTTCACCTGCCGCAATCTGGTTGGCGATGGAGTCAGGAAGTAAGTGGATGATGTCTTGCATTCAGGCGATTTACCGCAGGTTTTTGCGAGTTCGTAAGAAGATGTATAGAGGAAAAAGCGCCGCAAAGAAATACAGCGCCACGTTGCCGTAATAAATCCATCCGAATACAGTACCCAATAGCAATACCATGATTAACACTTGCATAAAGCCGATGGATCTTTCTCGCTTTTCTATGGATTTGAATGCCGCTTTTAAATTTTCGCGATGATCTGCCGAGCGTTCCAGTCTTATCTCCGCAGAAATGCGGGCAGTTCGGTTTTTGACATCCTCTTTCACGGGATCATAGTATCGAGGTTCGTAACTGAACCTTTTATGCTCAACCCTCCGCGAAAGCAATGGAATTTTCATAAATTTGATGCACTCTATCTGTGCAAAATAAGTTTAAAATTGGTTCTGTAACAAATCACCAACCTGTGAGGAAGAAAATTGTTCGGTGTTTTTTCATTCTTTGGTGCCTGGGCATTTTTTGTGGCTACAGTGCCAGTGCGGCGATGGTTCCGATAGACAAAGACTTCGAAAACCAGTTTCAAAACCTCACGATAAGTGAGCGGATCGGCCAGTTAATTGATCTTCGCGTCAGCCCTACGGCTAAAAACCTGGAAGCGATCCTGGCCACCATTCGCGAATACAATATCGGCTCAATCACTATTGCCGGCGGTGAACCGGAAGCCGCAGTAACATTGATTTACCGGTTGAATTACCTGGCACAGGTACCGGTTTTTATATCCGTTGAACAACGACAGCTTTCCAACCTTCCCTTTGGGCTGCGTTCGGTGGTCCCATTATCCACCACGTTTGTTGCCTCCGGGGATCCTAACCTATACATCCGTGGCATCAATCGATTGGCTGAATTGCTTTGCGAGGCATCAGTGAATGGCGTGGTGAATAGCCCTGTGGGATTGACAGTGATGGATAATTCTGTGGAATGGAATAGCGAAACATCTCCCGGAGAAAATAATTTTACTGATGGATTTTCAACTGTTCTTTCGGTACATAAGCTCGCCGCTTCAATACCTATACGATTCCGGTTCAACGACAGTTTTGGCTTTTCGCCCAGGAGCATGGGTTTCGATGAATTTAAAATTTCAGGTACAGACCGGGCAAAGCTTTCGCAAGTCAATCAACCGCTTACGGTGCTGCACATAGTTGATTTTCCGGCATTTTCAGAAAATGAAGCGGTTCTGTTTCAAAAAAAAGTGATGTCCCCATTGCTCTGGAAAGAATGGCAGTTTTCCGGAATTATCGCAGCCGACCTCGATAAGATATGTGGGGCTCGGCTCACACAACCCAAAATGAGTGATGTACGGGCGTTGCTAAAAAGTGGCGCTGATAAAATCATCCTTTCTGCCGATCCCGGACTTGTGCAAAACGCGATTCTCGAAGGGATCAACAACCGTTTCTTTCGTCAGAATGAAATAACGGACAAAGTAAAACGCATATTGAGACAAAAATCAGACGTCAACTGGAACACTGATTCTCTGGGCATGGTGCCTGGCGATATTTCAAAATTTCAGTCCGACCACACGCTCAGCGAAGTTGCATACCGAGTCTTTAGCGCTGCCCCTGAAATCAGGGAATTATCCAATCCTTTTTTGCCCATTGATACTATCCTCAATAAAAACTTCGCATCCCTTACGATTGGCCGGTCAAGTGAGAGTACTTTTCAGGAAGTTCTGGAGAAATATGCCCCGACGATCCATTTCAGCATTCCGGGACTCACGCTGGACAAGGATCGCCTCGATAATCTCCGCAATCGTCTTTCGAATTTTGATTACGTATTTGTCGGACTCTTTACCGATGATTTATTAGCCTTTGATCAGTCGATCATCCAATTTCTCACTGAACTGAAAACATCTGTTAATTTAGTGATTGTTTTTTTCGGGAATGAAAACACTGTTTTAGCCGATTTCGAAACCTTTGAACATAGGGTATTGATGCGTGAAGATTGTGCCTTCACCCAGCAGATCGCACCGCAACTACTATTTGGTGCAACCGGGTCTGTGAACTCCAAACAGCGGCTGGGTTATTCCCTTCCGGAGATGCATGGCATGGATGCCGGTGTTCTGGCAAAAATTGATGTCATCGCCAGGGAAGCCATAGAGATGGGTGCCACACCAGGGATGCAGATATTAATTGCCCGCCATGGATCCGTCGTCATGGAAAAATCATATGGATTTACTACGTATGACAGCCTCACCGGTGTGGACAACAGGACAATCTATGACCTCGCTTCCGTTACCAAGGTCCTGGCCACAACGCCGGCACTTATGAATTTGTACGAAAACGGCGTGGTCTCCCTCGATTCGATTCTCGGAGATTACCTTCCCGAACTCGAAGGCACGAATAAAGCTGCCCTGAAGATACGCGATATTCTGGCTCACATTTCGGGACTCAGGGCATTCTATCCGTTCTGGAGATTTACAGCCCGAAACGATGACTTACGGAATTATTACTATATGCCTTTTCCCAACGAAACGGAAAATAATACCGTCGCCACCGGAATGTATGCAACACCTATGGTGAGCGATTCACTCTGGCGGTGGACCGTAGACACAAAATTGCGCCCGCGCCGTAATACAAGGGAACCGTATGGCTATAAGTACACTGACATGGGCTTTTATCTGTTGCAACACGTCATCGAACGAACGACAAATACGACACTAGATAAATTTATGGATTCGCTGGTTTACCGGCGGATGGGAATGGCTACGCTGAGTTATAATCCATTATGCAAGGTTTCTCAAAGTATTATAGCGCCCACTGAGAATGATATGGAATTCAGAAATATGTTGCTGTGGGGCGATGTGCACGACCAGATGGCTGCAATGACGGGCGGCGTTGCGGGTCATGCGGGACTTTTTAGCAATGCGCATGATGCGGCTAAATTCATGCAGATGATGCTCCAGGGTGGGACATATGGCGGTCAGGTTTATTTTTCGAAAGAGACAATCGACCTGTTTACCAAAACCGCCGGCAAAGAAAGTCGTCGGGGGCTTGGCTGGGACAAACCTGAAACAGGTCGCGGAGAGCATCCGGCTTCCCGATATGCCTCATTTGCTTCATTTGGCCATACCGGCTTCACAGGTACTATTGTATGGGCAGATCCGACATTCGATCTTGTTTTTGTTTTACTTTCAAATCGGGTGAATCCGGACGTAGAAAACACCAAACTCACCACATTCAATATCCGAAAACGAATACAGGATTTGGTTTATGAATCAATCTGGAGTTTTGAAAAACAAATGCAGTGATTGCTTGTTCTAACTAATTGGTAAGAATCGTATTATGGTTTTATGTGAATTAAGACCGATAAAACATCATACTAAAACTAAGTTATCATTCTTTGAAAATTAACCGAACCAAACATTTCTTGCATGCTTAATTATTTCTTAAAGCGCTTTTCAACTACCTTAATAACTTATTCAGTAATAACTTTCTTCAGCAAATAACTCAACAATGAAAATAGGAATTGTATGTTACCCAACATTTGGAGGCAGCGGGGTTGTGGCCACAGAGCTTGGTATTGCTCTGGCTAAGGAGGACCACAAGGTTCACTTCATCACTTACTCACAGCCAACCAGGTTCGACTTTTTCAATGAAAACCTATTCTATCACGAAGTCGATATTCTTTCATATCCGCTGTTTCAATATGCCCCATATGAAACAGCCCTGGCCAGCAAACTTGTTGATGTAATCAAGTATGAAAAGCTGGATATTCTCCATGTTCATTATGCTATACCGCACGCCTCTGCTGCCTATATTGCCAAGCAGATTTTGCGCGAGCAAGGCATCGAGATTCCCGTGATTACCACGCTTCACGGTACGGATATCACTTTGGTAGGAAAAGATCCTTCCTTCGCACCGGTGGTCACTTTCAGTATCAACCACTCCGATGGCATCACTGCGGTATCGGAAGATTTGAAAAGAGATACATTGGAACATTTTAATATTAACAAAGAAATACGCGTTATCCCCAACTTCATCGATCTGGAGCGTTTCCGTCGACTGAAAAAAGATCATTTCAAAAAAGCCATTTGTCCGAACGGTGAAAAACTTGTAGTTCACACCTCCAATTTCCGCAAGGTAAAACGAATTGAAGACGCAGTGATGGTTTTCAAAAATATGCGAAAGCAGATTCCCGTGAAACTATTGCTCGTAGGCGACGGGCCCGAACGGTCAATCATTGAGAGCATGTGCCGCGAATGTGGCGATTGCGATGATATCCGCTTTCTTGGAAAACTGGAAGCAGTGGAAGAAGTGTTGTCGGT
>DYQT01000440.1 GCA_020719165.1 Draconibacterium orientale
TGGCGCTGATATTCAACGTTCCATTTCCTTCCACATCAAAAACAAAAGGATTGCAAAAAAACGAACTTCCGGTAACGCTGATTGGCCATCCTTCCATCATGGTTCCGTCGTGGTTGTATCCGTTGATGATTCCGCTTCCGGTATTATCATCAAACATCAATTCAACCAGTCCATCGCCGTCAATATCGGCAACAATAATCTGGCAATTTACCGACCAGATTGGCCCAATCGGGAAGCAGGCCAGGTTGGTACCATCGCTTTTCCATCCATACACTTTGCTTGCCGGTGAGCCTGAAAGCACCTGGTCGCCAACCAGAATATCCAGACTTCCGTCACCGTCAATATCACCAACCGATGCAGGGCCATAAATCCATTGCTGCGTAAATCTTGGCCAGCCAGGATAAACGGTTCCATCATTTTTAATAACATGAATAGCCCCATTCCCGGAAGAAAGGTTGTGATCGCCCACCACAATTTCGCGGAGTCCGTCACCATCAAAATCAGCAAGTACAGGTGTTGAGTAAGAAAACACTCTCCCAGTACCTGCCGGGGTGTAAGGAAACCCTTCGATAACAACTCCATTTACATCAAAAGCCCAGACTTTGTAATACGACTCTGCCACAATTTCGGGGATGCCATCTCCCGTAATGTCGCCAACGGCGGGTGCTGAAGCCGGGATATAGTCCATATTCTGCGGCCATCCGTTCATGATTGTGCCATCGCCATGGAATACACACACTTTTCCATCAGGGTATGAACGAAGCTCTACAATAATTTCCAAAGCACCGTTGCCGTCAAGGTCAGACAAAACTGGTGTGCGGGTTGGCCCTCCCGGAGGTGTTACAGGAAATCCTGTAACATTGGTTCCATCAAGTTCAAAGACATAAATCTTACCTGAATTCTGAGTTCCGGGTTGAACGCAGGAAATCACAATTTCATCGTAACCATCGCCATCGATGTCGCCATACGCGGGAGCATCATACTCGGCGGTACTTGCGACCTGTTTTGGCCAACCTGTAACATTCGTTCCATCCATGTTCAAGGCGTATGTTTTGGAACCAATATTATAAATAACCTCTATTTCAAGGTCGTCATCCAAATTGGCAAATATCCCGCCCCGGTTTGATGTACCGGAAAAACTTACAGGCCAGCCTTCCATCACCTGAACTCCTTCGCGGAAAAGGTTGGGCTGATAAGGCTGATGCATTTGATCGTCAATCAATACAAACCCTTCAACATCCGCCCAAGGATAGAGGTTGGCCGGTTCTGGTAATTCTGAAATATGAACAACTCTCTTTTGGGCATTTGCCAGGAAAGAAATTCCAGACAATATGAATATGGCCACAAAGAATAATTTTTTCTTCATTGTTAAATCTCCTTTTAATTTTGATGATGGTTTTATTAATAATTGAGAATAAAATCCTGATTTGCATATAAATAATACGATTTCCCTGGTTGCA
>DYQT01000441.1 GCA_020719165.1 Draconibacterium orientale
TCCCGATAGTAGCAATACCTTGAGCATGGATATACGAATGTATGTGTGCGGAGCCGTGATATTCGACAGGCATTGCAGTTCCTTCAGCTGAAAGAAATACCGGGAAGAATGCTTTTCGGTCTGATTTTTTCCTGGTATAATCGGTTCCTATGGGCATTTTGAGGTTTAATAAAGGAGTTTTGTTTCCTGTTATCAGGCATATTAAATGTTTAACCAGCAATTCAAACTGAACAAAAGATGAAACAGGATTTCCCGGCAAGGCTACCAGGTATTGATTGCCACGGGTAGCGAATATAACCGGTTTACCTGGTTGAACTGCCAGGCTGCGGAATTTGATGTCGAAACCGGCTTGCTGAATTACGGCAGGAACAAAATCAAAATCGCCGGCTGAAATTCCGCCGGTTAAAATAACGATATCACTTTCGGCAGCGGTTTGTTGTATGATTTGAAGGGTAGCTTCTTCTGTATCGATGGCAATTCCGAAATAGGTGGCCTGGCAATCAGCACGTTTTGCCTGCGCAAGCAACTGGTAAGCATTGCTGTTGCGTATCTGCGATAGGGCAGGGGTTTCAGCAGGTTCAACCAGTTCGTCGCCGGTTGATATAATTCCGATGCGAGGTTGCTTGTAAACTTCCGGATTGGCACAGCCAACGGATGCCAGTATAGCAATTTCCTGCGGCCTGATCAACGTGCCTTTATCCAGTACTTTTTCTCCTTTGGTAATATCTTCGGCCTTTGTACAATAGTTGGACGATGTTCTTGGTGCTACAAACCGAATCGTATTGGTTCCTGTAACATCAACATCTTCAACCATTATTACCGTATCGGCTCCTTGCGGAAGCATTCCGCCGGTCATAAGTTTTGAGCATTCGCCCTCATTTACAAATTTTGAAGGCACTTTGCCTGCAGGAATGGTTTCCAGCACTTTCAGTTCTTTTTCAAGGTCGGCCCGGCGGCAGGCATATCCATCTACAGCCGATTTATCGAATGGCGGCATATCCATATCGGAAAATATATCCACACTCAACACCCTGCCCAAACTATTTTGCAGGCTTGCTCTTTCTGTCGGGAGAGGAACGGCCGATTGGGTAATAATATCCAGCGCTTCTTCAAATAGTATCATTCTGAGTGATTCATTTTAAGCTGCAAATGTAATTATCATTTCGATGCGACAGGAAATAAGGTGCAGTTCGGCCTGGAAATTTTCAGTTCAGGTTTTAACAAATATCCGCTATTTGGATTTTGCATTTTATTGCTATCTTTGTAAAAAAGTAACGCCATGGCATCCATTGACCAAGCCACAAGTAAATCAGATTCCGGAGTTAAACCGATGAATGTTTTTAAACGGAAGCTCAGGAAATATCTTAATATTACGCTTATTTTCTTTATATTGATAATTGCCGGTTATATTTACTGGAGTTACTTCTTTACTTTCAGCGATGGTTACCGGGCAGGAG
>DYQT01000188.1 GCA_020719165.1 Draconibacterium orientale
GCTGTTTGAACAACAACTGTTTTAGCAGGATCTGCGAGTGAATTAATCACGTTGCGCGAGTGGTCAACTTCGGTCAGGGCACCGGTAGGACAAACAGATACACATTGTCCGCAGTAAGTACAGGGAGATTTCTCGAGATTCATTTCGAATGCCGGAGCTACCACTGCCATAAACCCTCTGTTGACGGCAGAAAGCGCACCTACCGTCTGTACATCATTACACATCATTTCGCACCGCCTGCACATGATGCATTTATCAACATCCCGGATGATGGCAGGCGACGTATCTTTACGATAGGTCGACTGTTCACCCTGATAAGGTAATTCGCGTACGCCAAGTTGCTGTGCCATCGTCTGGAGCTCACAACTCCCCGATTTAGCACAGGTCAGACATTCGGCAGGATGATCGGAGAGAATTAACTCCAGAACAGTACGGCGTGCGTTTAATACTCTGATTGAGTGGGTGTTGATCACCATATCCTTTGCTACATTTGTAGAACAGGCCGGAGCGAGATTTCGCCGCCCTACGACTTCAACCACACAAATGCGGCATCCGCCCGGACGGTTTTCAATGTTCATGTCTTTGAGCTGAAAGTAGCAAAGGGTAGGTATATCTATGCCAATTGTTTTGGCCGCTTGTAAAATCGTTGTATCTTTTTTAACCTCGACAGGTTTTCCGTCGATGGTCAGTTTTACCATTTCCATGTATTCCTCCTGGTTATTTAATAAAAATCGCGTTGAACTTACATTTCTCCATGCATGCGCCGCATTTGATGCACTTTTCCTGGTCAATCAGGTGCGCTTGTTTTCGTTCACCAGATATGGCATCCACCGGACAATTTCTGGCACATAGTGTACAACCAATACAGTTTTCGGGAATGATTACATATTGCATCAGTGACTTACAACTACCGGCACGACATTTTTTATCGCTCACATGTTCCAGATATTCATCATAAAAATTTGCCATTGATGAAAGAACAGGGTTTGGCGAGGTTTGTCCGAGACCACAAAGGGAAGTGTCTTTGATGACATGGCTCAGGTTGCGGAGTTTATCCAAGTCCTCCATTACAGCATGTCCCTGGGTCACTTTTTCGAGCATTTCAAACAGTCGCTTGTTGCCGATACGACAAGGTGAACATTTTCCGCATGATTCTTCAACGGTGAATTCAAGATAGAATTTAGCCATGGCAACCATACAGTCATCTTCGTCCATCACGATCATCCCGCCCGAACCCATCATAGAACCGGCGGCAATCAGGTTATCGTAATCAATTGGTGTGTCAAGGTCTTTTTCTGTCAGCATGCCGCCTGAGGGTCCGCCGGTTTGAACTGCTTTGAATTTACGATCATTTTTAATTCCGCCGCCAATTTCAAATATCACCTCACGCAATGTAATGCCCATGGGAACTTCGATGAGTCCCACATTATTGATTTTGCCTGCAAGAGCAAATACTTTTGTTCCTTTTGATTTTTCGGTCCCAATGCTGGCGAACCAATCGGCCCCTTTGTTGATAATGGCAGGGATATTGGCATAGGTTTCAACATTGTTTACGTTGGTTGGCTTGCCCAGGAAACCTGATTCTGAAGGGAATGGGGGTTTAACAGTTGGTTCTCCCCTGAGACCTTCCATGGAATGAATCAGGGCTGTTTCCTCACCACAAACGAATGCTCCGGCACCGTAACGGATTTCAATGTCGAAGTTGAATCCGGTACCCAGTATGTCTTTGCCCAGCAACCCATAATCCCGGGCTTGTTTCATGGCAATTTTCAACCGTTCAACCGCAAGGGGATATTCAGCGCGAATGTAAATGACCCCCTTGTCGGCACCTGTGCAATAACCGTTGATTGCCATGGCTTCAAGCACGGTGTGAGGATCACCTTCAAGAACCGACCTGTCCATAAACGCTCCGGGGTCGCCTTCATCAGCATTGCAAACAACATATTTTTGATCAGCACTGACCGCACGGGTAATCTCCCATTTCAACCCGGTAGGGAACCCGCCGCCGCCGCGTCCGCGCAGCCCCGATTTCTTAAGAATTTCAATGGTGGCTTCCGGTGTCAATTCGGTAAGAACCTTCCCGAGCGCCTGGTAACCGTCTCTGGCGATATATTCATCGATGTTTTCAGGGTTGATGAATCCGCAATTTCGCAAAGCGATCCTGATCTGCTTCTTGTAGAAACCCATGTGTTTGGAATCGCTTTTGTACTCTCCGGTCTCAGGATCCTTGTATAGCAAGCGATGCACTTTCCTGCCTTTGATAACATGCTCATCAAGTATTTCTGCACAATCTTGTGAAGATACCTTTGTGTAAAAGGTATTGTCGGGCATCATTTTAACAATCGGTCCCTTTTCACAAAATCCAAAGCAGCCTGTTTTGATCACCTGGACTTCATTTTCAAGTCCCTTTGAGATAATCAAATCCTGAAAATTTTTAAGGATTTCTTCACTTTTTGAGGCCTGACAGGCAGTACCGCCGCAAACAAGTATGTGATATTTAATTTTTGCCATCTGACTATTTCCCGATTTTATTTGTTATCAATCGTTTCATAATTCACCGGGATGATCCCGTCAACCAGTTCGTTGTTCAGCACATATTTGTCGATGATCTTACTTGCTTTTTTTACATCAACATAGCCGAAGGTAATGGGCTCATTTCCCGGTTTGGTAATTTCAACAGTTGGCTCCGCGTAACAGTAACCCATGCATCCGGTTTGAGTCACCACCGCATCAATGTTACGTTTGGCAAATTCTTCAATAAAAACTTCCATCACCTCTTTGGCTCCTGAAGCAATTCCGCACGTGGCCATTGCAACCTTCACCTGTATTCTTGTGTCGGGGTTATTGCTTTTTTCCCGCAATTCAATTTTGGCACGAAGATTTTCCTGCATCTTTTTTAAATCGGCCAATGATTTGATTTTTTCCATATTCAGTTTTGTTGTCGTTATTTTATTAAGTCAGCATTACGCCGATTTCACTGAGATTTTCATTGATCATTTCAACTACGAACCGGTAGGCAAGGGGATCGTTGAGGGGAATGTCGCCCAGGGCTTGTCTGATTTCGGGAGTTGAAATGTGGTATGTGTTTTTATCTTTGGTATGGCAATAGCTAAACTCTATTTCGGGATTGGCTGTGGCAGTAAGCACAAATGTTCCGGGAACGTCGCCCAGAACAGGTCGGTCAAGGTGGTCGAGTTTGAAATTCGCCTCCACCAGAGTTCCTTTTCCTTCCATGCTTTTCAATTCAAAGGAACCACCAGTTCTTTCAGCATTTTGTTTCAACAAAGGCAAACCCAAACCCACCCTGCGTGTGGTGCGGGTTGTGAAAAATGGATCGGTTGCCTGCTCTGCCATCCCGGGTGTCATCCCTTTTCCGTTATCAGTAATTTTAATCAATAAAAAGTTTTCTTTTGTATCTTCAACAATATCAAGCAATATAACAGATGCATCGGCACCGATCGAATTCTGAAAAATATCCATGATATGCATTGATAAATCTTTCATGGCAAAATTACTAAATCTTATTGTTATATTATTAACTTTGTTATTAAATTCACAATTTAGTTCGAAATTTTAATTTTCCCCGAAACAGGATTGTGAAGTGCATCTCTGATTTGTTTGAAGCATGGGATTGCTATTTCAAAACTAGTGACCCGGCTGCCGATTTGTTGGACGTAATGGGCATCAGAACCGCTGATGAAAATGTAGTTGCATAATTCGCCATGTGTTTTGAGGAAGCTGTTTTGATCACAAAATGGCGAAATCTCAAGTGCATCAACTTTCAGGTCGGGAGGCAGAAAGCCAAGCTGCTGAATAACGCCGAAGCGGCTTTTATCAATGTGTGCCGGAATAAACAACCCTTGCAAGCTGTGAACCTTTGCTTCAACTTGCTCAATTGTTTGGTCAAGTGCTGAAATCAGTAGTCTTTCTTCCGTGTAAACAATGTTATTTTCCTCATCAACGGCTACCTGATATCCAAAGCGGTTGACATCATTTTGGATATTTGGGAGATGATCATCCAGGTAAGTCTGGAAATTATTCAACTGAATTTCTGTTTCGAAAAAAGCAAGGCAATGAACCTCCTCTTTGGTGGTGACTTCGGCTCCTAAAAGCACCGTGATACCCGTTTCAGCTCCCATCCGATTGACTACCATGCATTGTCGGGTACTGTTATGATCGGTAATTCCGATGATATCCAGATGCATCTCTTTTGCTTTGGAGATAATGTTGTCGGGACTCATCTCCAGATCGCCGCAGGGAGAAAGGACTGTGTGTATATGAAGGTCAGCCCTGAACATCTTTAGCAGCCGTGGAGTAATTTGAAAATTTTCCCTGAAATCTCGAATGCTTCCTCATTCGTGCCGAGCACAGGTATTTCTTCGATATTGCTTTGCGCCAGCATATCTGCTTCGGGTTGGTATCCTTTTACCAGAACAACCGCTGCCAGATCTTTGAGTGAGGCAATTGCAATTATATTTTTGTGGGTTTGCAATGTTATCCATACTTTCCCGGAGTTGGCGTGACCCATCACATCGCTCAGCAAATCTGAGGTGTAGCCTCCGGCGATTTCACGGTCGAGTCCTTTCTCTCCACCCCAGATTTTTAATCCAAGTTGCTCAACCAATTCTGTGACTTTCATGTTAATCTTCCTTTCTTTTACTCATCCCATGAATGCCTTCCCAAAGAAAAAAGGCCGGGGATGAATTAATTAGTTAATTTCGTTGATCTCATATTTTAAGCTGTTGCGGTCCAGCTTGTTGTCGCTCCATATCGCCTTCATGATCTCGACCGATTCCTGCATGTCCATTTTGTCGTTTTGTTCCAGGATTTTCTGCACAAAAATGCATTGCCTGATGGTAGCTTGGTTCTGAACAACATCTTGTGAAAGAGATTTACAGGTTGGTGATCCACATATCCCGCAATCAACCTGAGGAAGAAGGCGGTTTAGCTCATATATCTTTTTCATCTTGACCATGGCCTCTGCCATGTTGTCATCGAGCTTCATCATCGATCGGGGAGGGACCGGTTCAAGGCTGATATTTTTCAATAGAAAAGGGTCCTCTTTGGTGATTTTTCCGGAAGAATTTGCTGTTTTTATTTTCGGATTACTTTTGCTTTTTCCAGCGCGTTTCCTGAGTTTGTCGACGGTGATAAAACGGTTTCCAGGGCAAAGAATTCCACCGGCGCAACTTTCATCACATGCGCGCAGTTCCAAAAAATCAATGCCATCGACCTCTTCATTTTCGACTTTTTCAAGAAATTCAATCACGTTGTCGATCTGATCGATGGCAAGGCTGCGACCGTGGTGCATGTTGTCGGCCTCTCCACGGGTAAGACTCCAACACACTGATTTTCCTGAAAGTTGTGAAAATCCGTGGGTTTGCGAATTGCCCCTTTTCTGTCGGAGTATTTTAAATATTTTGTTGTACAAAAAATTCATGTTGATAACTCCGTCAATGACCGATTTCGTTTCACCAACCGGACTTTTTAAGGTAACAATTTTTGCTGCACAGGGAGTTACATAGAAAATTCCTATTTCTGCACCATCAATTCCTTGGTCTGTTAATACTTTACGTGCATGGAGTGCTGTAATATCAACAGGAGCCCTTAGCAAAATAATGTTTCCGACAAGAGTTGGGAATTTTACCTGAATCAGACGAACAATCGCAGGGCAAAATGGTGATATCAGCGGTTTGGTTGATTGATGTTCCTCAACATATTTGTTGAATTGGTCATTCAGGAATTCAACTCCTTCTTCAACTTCAAAAACATGGGTAAACCCAAGTTCATGAACGGCTGCCAGGATGTTTCCTGAATCAACGCTGTCGGGAAATTGTCCGGTGAAAACAGAAGGGATGAGTGCTACCCGGGTATTAAATTGGTAGATATTTTCAAAATCATCTTGTTCGACAATGATTGCTCCCACCGGACAAACACGGTAACATTCACCACAATCAACACAATGATTGGCATGTAATTGTGCTTTTCCGCGAACCACCCGGATGGCTTCGGTCGGACAAATATTCATGCAATGGGAGCATCCGATGCAGATGTCCTCCCTGAACTTCAGGGCATGATGAAAATGTATGCTGGTTTCACGTTCCATATACTACGGGTGAAAATAATTGATTATTTCCACGATGGTTCCTTTTCCAACTTCGCTTGTAATACTTAGCTTATCGGCATTGGTTTTCATGTTCGACAAACCCATTCCGGCACCAAACCCCATCTCTCTCACTGCGGGGGTTGCTGTTGAATACCCTATTTCCATAGCCTTTTTTATGTCGGGGATTCCCGGGCCTTCATCAGTAAGCCGGATAACGATTTTTTCGGTGTCAATATCCACAGCGATTACGCCTCTATATGCGTGTGCAACAATGTTCACTTCAGCCTCATAGAGCGCAACAACCGTACGTTTGATCACATTGCCATCGACATTGAGTTGCTTCAATGTCTTTTTTACCTGGCTTGACGGAAAGCCGGCTGCGGAAAAATTTCCACCTTCTACCTTGTATTCAAAATGCATTGATTCGGGTAGCATATCAAAAAACCGGCTTAATACCTGCACTAAATAGAATTCCGCTTACTTTAAACATGGAGAATGGACTTTGAATGATGGTAATTTTGTTTTCTTTCGCGATCCTGATCATGTCATCAGTGACTTTCTTATTTCGGACAAACACGACGCAACTGATATCCGACATCTCCGCGGTGCGTATGGCCTGAACATTCACGAGCCCGGTAAGCAAAACCAGGTTGTCGGTTTTCACGGTGAGTACATCGCTCATCAGGTCTGAGGCAAAGTCCATGTCGACTGAATTTTCAAGGTTTTCAATTCCCGAAACAACAGTGCCTTTGATCAGATTGGCAATTTCTTTAATTTTCATTACTGCTTATCCCTTTCGGTCAAGTGATTTTTTAGTACATTTGGAT
>DYQT01000442.1 GCA_020719165.1 Draconibacterium orientale
CGGGAGTTGAAGGGATACAGAATCCCGAGGATTACAGATGGTCTTCGGCAAGGAAAATAAGAAGACCTAAAAAAACGCAATAATTTATGTGTAAGTTACTTTATGACAAATATTAGCTTGGACTGGCACCGGTTTTTTGGTGAGGAAAAATCATCTGCGTTCCGGGAACAGCCGGAAAAGTACTGGAACTTTGCGGAATTGTCCAAAACTCCGGCATTTCGTGACTCGCCTTTCGAAGACAGCAAATTCGAAGGATTACGTGATATTTTGGTCACAGGAGCAGATGTTAAAGGCAAAAAATCTGAATTTTTCGCATATATCGGCTATCCGGCCGGGCCAGTGCCGAAGGGTGGATTTCCCGGCATAGTGCTAATTCATGGTGGAGGCGGAACCGCATTCTCACAATATGTAAAGCTCTGGACAATCCATGGCTTCGCCGTGATAGCGCTTGATTGGTACAATTGCAGGCCACGAACCGACTCAGGAGAAACAGCCGAGGGTTTGAAAATCCCGTTGGAAGGCGGTAAACGGCAGGATCATGTTAGCAACGTGGCTAACATGGTGTTGGCGCACTCACTCCTCCGCACCCTTGAAAACGTGAATCCTGACAAGACCGCTTTTGTCGGACTCTCCTGGGGTAGCTGGTATGGCGCGATGGTCGCGGCGGTTGACCCGCGTTTCAAAGGAGGCATCGAGATTTACTGCGGAGATGCCACTCCTGGGACAAACGGATTTATAAACGGACGTTTCCTGCACGCCGCAAAGGTGCCGATGTACTGGATTGCCGGAACAAACGACCAGAACGTTACCCCTAAATCTCTCCAGATGGGTTTTGATGAATGCGCAAAGCTGGAAAATAAATCACTTGTAATAAATCTCCCGCACTCTCATGTAGGATTCACTTTTGATGCATGCTTTCGCATGGCTGATTTCTTTTTAAAGGATGGCCCCTCTCTGCCCAAACTTGGCAATGCTGTAGTAAATAACCGGAAGATCAGTGCAGACATCGTTTTCCCGGGTAAAGGAGTTACCAAAGCAATACTCTGCTTCACGAATGATCGTGATGAAAAAATTTCACACAAGCGCGTTTGGAAAAGTATTCCGGCGCAATTTGACGCGAAAGCAGTCTGGGCGGAACTGCCGGAGGGTGTCTACCAGTGCTTCCTTTCCGCTTATGATCAAGAAAGTCAGTGGGACGATCTCTGTGGCTCGACAAACCTGAAAGAATTTGACAAATAATTGTATCAATACCGGTGCCAGTACAAATCATGCATCCAACAGATCGCAGGAAGGCCTTCGGCAAGGAAAATAAGAAGACCTAAAAAAACGCAATAATTTATGTGTAAGTTACTTTATGATAAATATTAGCTTGGACTGGCACCGGTTTTTCATTTTGTGCCAATTACCTTGGAAAAGTTAAGAAAAGCCAAAATATGGTAAAATTCA
>DYQT01000443.1 GCA_020719165.1 Draconibacterium orientale
GTATTTTGATAAAAAAACCAAACAGTTTGATTCATTGAGTTGGACCGAATTTACCCGTCAGATCGACCAGGTGGCGGCATCATTGTACCATTTTGGGTATGATGCGGATGAGAAGATGGGAATATTCAGTGTTAACAAACCGGAATGGCTGATTGCCGATGTGGGAATAATGGCAAACAGGGGAGTGGTTGTCCCTTTTTATGCTACGGCTTCCGCGGGTCAGGTGAAATACATCATTCAGGAAACTGAAATGCGGTTGATTTTTGTAGGAAACGAGGACCAGTTGGCTATTGCCCGGACAATGTTCACCGAAACTGAAACCCTTGAGATGATTGTTGTTTTCGATCAGGACTATGAAAGTGATAATCCGAGAATCCTCAATTTCAGGGAATTTATTAAAATTGGGTGTTCCGAAAAATTTAAAGAAAGGAAAGCGGAACTTGAAACTGAATTTCAACCCGACGACCTGGCTACCATCATTTACACATCAGGAACCACTGGCGAACAAAAAGGAGCCATGCTTGGCCACGACAATTTTATGTTCAGTTTCGGGATACACGATAAACGTCTTCATGTGACTGAAAACGATTTATCCATGTGTTTCCTGCCGCTGAGCCACGTTTTCGAAAGAACATGGTCGTTGTACCTGCTTCACGTTGGAGCATCGAATTTCATCCTTGAAAACCCACGTGAGGTAATCGAATATCTTCCCAAAGTAAAACCCACGCTGATGTGCACCGTGCCGCGTTTTTTCGATAAAACTTATGAAGGTATTGTTGCCGAAAAGGCCAAATGGCCTGCATGGAAGCAAAAAGTTTTCGATTGGGCAATCAGCACGGGGCATAAGGCGAGCAATTATCGGAGCACTTCGTCACCAATTCCCGGAATGTTAGGATTCAGATACAAGCTGGCAAATGCACTGGTGCTTAAAAAGTTGCGTCTTGTTTTTGGAGGAAACATTAAGGAAATGCCTTGTGCAGGGGCAGCCATCAGACCCGAATTATTAAGGTTTTTCCACGCTACCGGCATTTTTGTGAATTATGGTTATGGTGCCACCGAAACCTCGGCCACCGTTTCCTGCTTCCGCTCCGAAGAGTATGATTTCGATACCTGCGGTACCATAATGCCCGACATTTTTGTGAAAATCAGCAGCGAAGGTGAAATTCTTGTCAAAGGAAAAACAGTTTTCAAGGGATATTTTAATAAACCGGAGGCCACTGCAGATGTACTGAAAGACGGGTGGTATTACACCGGGGATGAAGGTAGAATAAAGCCGAAAGATGGCCTGGTAATGACCGACCGGATAAAAGACCTGATGAAAACATCGGTTGGAAAGTATGTTTCACCGCAAAAACTCGAGTTGTTGTTGGGTAAGGATGAATTTATTGAGCAGATAATTGTGGTTGGCGATAACCGCAAATTTGTTACAGCCCTCATTGTGCCTG
>DYQT01000189.1 GCA_020719165.1 Draconibacterium orientale
ATTTATAGATAAAACCCTGCTGACCTAAGATATGGGGTTAGTAGGGCGGATACCACCGGGCTTGTCGCAAGGTCAATTCACTTTGTATCCGAATCCTGCACAATCAATGATATATGTTTCTTCGCCTGATGCATCAACAGGTTCGCATGGATCACTTACCCTTTATGATCTTCGTGGCCAGATAGTTTTAACGAAGCAGATAGTAAATGAAACAACAGGGATTGATATCAGTGGCTTGAAACCTGGTGTTTATTTTGTGAGAATCAGCGACAATCGGATGACCAGGGTATTAAAGTTTGTGAAGGATTAAGCGTATTGCCAAGGGGTATAAACTTACGATTGTTCGATTTACGAGAACTCCAGGATCAATCCGGGATCAATATTCAATTCTTTGTATAAACGCTTGGCCATTCGCATCGAAACCGGGCGTTTTCCCGTCATTATCTGACTGAATGTAGATTCTTTTACATCAAGTAATACAGCCGTTTGGCGTTGTTTAATATGGCGTTTTTCCATTTCCTTTTCAATAGAAACTACCAGAGGAGATTTGAACCTCAAGTGTTCAAATTTCAGGTACATACTCTCGTAATCAGCACACATGCGCCCGACTCGTCCAATTTCGCGGGTATATTCGTTGTTTGCGGCTTGTTCATTCAACGAACCGTTCGCCGTTGCTTCGTCAATTAAAGCATCGGTATATTCCGACACCTGTTTAAATAATTCAGGGGTATGAATTTCTGTAATATCAATAAATTTCTTTTCCATGATTTCTTTGCCTATTTTAAATCTGTTTAGCATCTATCCTGTCGTATTCAGCATGTGTCCCAATAAACCGTATTAAAAAAACACCTCCGATAAAAATGATGATTGCAATTATTCTGTATTTATTTCCTCTGATATCAAATACATATCGCTCATTTGCAATGTAATCTACGGAATTGAAATCTGTTTTTATATCGTTTAAGTTTTGCCATTCTGCTTCTTCAACGACATCAATGAACTTCTGCATCGCCTTAGCCGAATCAGCATGTTTCTTTACAAATTTGTCTAAAAGCGCTCTGTTCCTTATTCTCATTTTCAGGTATTCAATGAGCAAAGATAATGATAACTTCACAAAATGCAAAGTATTTTTGCGTTATTCTCAATCAAATTATAGATTCCTGGGCGACTGCCCTGATGCGCAGGGGGATATCAAAAGATGATATCGGCAGTATGCTCCGACATTCTAATTCCATTGTAACGGAACACTATCTGGCATCGTTGGACAATGAAAGAACCCATCAAATCAATGCAGTTTTGATGTAAAAATGTTCGGCCAGGTTTTCCGCCAGGTTTTGAGCCAAGCAGGATGAAGACAGATGATAAAGACTGGACGAAACCATTCCTGATTAATATCAATGATTAGGAATACAACCAGATGACATAAACTGGTAAGAGGTAGTAAATCAAATAAATAAGCTCATAATCTATTGGTCCCAGGTTCAAGTCCTGGTGGGCCCACCCCGGCAAATGCAAAGTGTAAGGTGCAAGGTGTAATGACCTTGCACTTTGCGTTTTACGTTGTTCAATTTGCACCTGTTTCTTTAGTGGAAGGCCGGTTATCCTGATCACATTGCGCCGATCTTGATTGACCACCTTAACCTTTTAACAATAAACATACAAGAGGGGTCAATGACAATCGGCCAGGGATGGTCAACTCCATTCACACTATACACGCTATCAGAGCTGGCTAACTTCAAAGGGATGAGCCGGATTCCGGGGTAAACCGCTCAGTCATGTGGACCGGATCATCACCGGGTATCTGCCGGTTTATTTCATTTACAGCATCGTGGTGATATTTATCTTTCCGCTGATTTTTTAGCCATAACGGTTAACATTCATTGAAGAAGGGCGGGCAATTTTGAAACTCCGTTCTTTTATCTTATTTTCGCTACATGGATTTAAAAAATGCCCCCTTTTTTTATCCCCGGATTTTTTGGGATATCGATGTTGAAAAACTGGATTATGAGGCAAAATTCAGTTTTATCATTGAAAGGGTTTTTGAACGTGGTGACGTGGAAGATATCCGAAGGTGCCTGAACACCGGATTCATCTTGCCAGCGCGGTAATTGATAAACCCCTTAAAGAATTCAGATGTTATATCCTGAGACAGTTGAACCCGGAACTTTATCCTTACTGAAAAAATTGATGGAGATCCCCTCTCTACGGCCATTTTCGTTGGTGGGAGGTACAGCGTTGTCACTGAAATATGGGCATCGCACTTCTGTTGATCTGGATCCACAGCGAAACCCCGGTAAGTCTAAAAAAATAAACCTGGGAAAGTGTGAAAATGGGAATCCGGCATTCCGTCAGCGATTTTCTGAAGTAATAATTTGTAGCCGGAATCGTGCATTTGCTGTTGTGACCACCTATTTATTCCGTAGATTTGCTCAACAAATACACATTTAACGCCAAAAACAATGAAAAAAGGTCTGGCACTTTTTTGTGTCATAATATTGATCCTGAACAGTTGCTCTAAAAGCGAGTCCACTACGCCCGACCCAAACAATAATACACTACCAGCCTGTAAAGTGATTTCCGGGGCGTTGATTATCAACAACGACACAATAAGCAGTTTCAATCGGTTTGATGGTGACGGGAAACTTGTTCGCAGTGTGTCTTACTACTCTGAGAGTGATTCAACCATCACAAACTATACCTACGAGGGGGATAAAATTTCTGCCATTTTGCGCCCAACAGACTCATCGTATTACGTGTATGACAAATATGGCCAGTTATCGTCAAAGACTTCCATGGGTGGTTCCAACGATGGAAGAACGGATAAGTTTTTCTATAACGAGGTAAACAAGGTCGTTAAAACAAAGGTCTGGTATTTGATCAACTCTTCAGAAGTCCTGGCAGATTCTACCATCTACACCTGGGTTGACGACAATATTGTTTCTTCAGTAAAGAAATACACCCCGACATTCAGCAACTGGATAACCCTGACGTTAAATTATACCTATGATGACAAAGTCAACAGTATGAAGTTGAGCGGACTTCCGCCGAGTGAATTCAGAGGGTGGTCGAAGAATAATCTCATGAAGTCAACCGTTGTCGATCATCCTGAATTGACCTATACCATCACATACCTTGAATACAACGCATCAGGATTACCAACGATCTATACCTGGCAGTCGGGCCAAAGCAACTATAAGAGCATTACGAATTACCATTGCAATTAGATTTTACTGATGGATATCTTACCATAAAGCGCGATCGTTTTCCCCGAAGGGGGAGCACTCCTCCTCTTGAAGGGGAGGCCGGGAGGGGTTATTTTGCAAAAAACGCATAACTATGAAACATATTAAACCACTGGTGACCGCACTGTTTTGCATGATTTTTCCCGTAATGCTCCTTGCACAGGGAAATCCTGAGAACAGGGTCCCGCCCGGGCCCCTATTGCTGTGCGGAGTACGACTTTGGGGCCATTCCTCCCTACCTGCTAAAATATCCCGATATCCGGATTCGCTGCATGGACCCGCGCTACACCGCAGCAGCATCGCGCTACATCAGGGAACTGGCTAAAATTGTGAAGCCCTTTCAGGTTACGGCAGGTGGCCCTATCATCATGTTGCAGATTGAGAATGAATACGGAAGCTACGCCAACGACCGGGAATACATGGCCTGGCTCGCCAAATTGTGGAGGGATTGCGGCATCGACATCCCTTTCTCTACAGGGGATGGACCCACCACCTATATGCTGGAAACCGGAAGTCTGCCGGGCTGTGCCAGCGGACTCGATTCCGGCTCCTCCCCGGAGGATTTTACGCTCGCAACGAAGATGAATCCCGGCGTGCCCGTTTTCAGCAGTGAAACCTACCCCGGGTGGCTGACGCACTGGGAGAGAACGAAATAATGGTACTGGATCTGCACCAGTCGGATGCGGTGCCGGTTTCCGGTTTCGAAATGCCGGGATGATGAAAGAGTATAAAAAAGCATGCTCTTTCACTTATTGACCTTGCAAACCGGCGGCGGCGCAAATGAGTAATGCACGGAATTTTATTGTTTTCATGCACCTGAGCAGCGCCTCGGTGCGGGTGCGAACCTGGAGTTTGTGGTAAATCTTGCGGATATGTGTGCGTACTGTCTCAATGCTGATAAATAAAGCAGATGCAATCTCTTTATACAGGTATCCTTTCGACAGGTAAAACAATATTTCTTCTTCTCTTGGTGTGAGCATTGATTCGGGAAACTGGCGGTTAACCGGTTTGGCAAAGGTTTGAACAACCTTTCTGGCAATTTCTCCACTCATGGGAGAGCCGCCACTCATGAGATCTGCGATGGCTTCAAGGAGTTTGGCCGGGGGTGTTTTTTTTAACAGGTAGCCTGTTGCTCCGGCCGCAAGAGATTTGAATATCTCGTCAGCATTATCAAACACGGTAAGCATCATCACCTGTATGTCGGGAAAGGAATTTTTAATTCCGACAACACATTCTATTCCATTCATCCCGGGAAGGTTTATATCCATCAGCACCACCTGAGGCTGATGTTTTGTAACTTCAACGAGGGCCTCTTCGGCCGAAGAGCACGCTGCAATACAACTGAACCCTTCTGAGCCATTGATAAGAAAACGCAAGCCATCACGCACGGCATCGTCATCTTCAACAATCATTACATCGATCACTTCGGCCATGGCCTTATGTATTATTAACAACCGGAAGCAAAGATAGTACTTGAACAGGCAGGATGCATCACCCTTTAATGTGACTTTTTCCAGCCGTGCAAACGAACAGAAAGTTCGATTTTCGTTCCTTTTTCGACATCAGTTATGAGGTTAAACAGCCCACCGTTGTCTTCAATCCGCTTTCGCATATTGATTAGCCCGTTACCCCCGATGCGCATGTTGTCGGCCTTAAACCCTTTACCATCGTCGGCCAGGGTGATGTGCAGTTTTTGACCGTCGATTTTAATCTCCATTTGCACGTTTGCCGCGTTAGAATGTTTCACCACATTATGCAAGGCCTCCTTTACTGTTAAAAAGAGGTTTCTGCGCAATTCAGATGACATCTGATATCCGGGAGTCTCTTCAGGGAATATAAACCGGCAATTGATTTCCGCCGACTCAAGATATGTTGACATGTATTGCCTGATGTAGGAGGTAAAACTGTCGAGGGAGTCGTTTCGGGGATTCATGGCCCAAATGATTTCACTCAGGTCGTCAACCACGCCGCCGGAAATGTCGGATATCTGGGAAATGATCTGCTGAGACCTGGCAGGATCTCCCTGCTGCTTTTTAGCCAATTCGCTCAGGATGGATATGCGGGTAAGACTTGCCCCCAGATCATCATGCATATCTTTGGATATCCGTAACCGTTCATTTTCAATGGCGTTTTGCTGCTCGAGCGCATGAATTCGCCGGGTATAACGCGCAGCATTTATATACCTGACAACCAATGCCGTGATTGTTGTGATCAGAAAAGCGCTCAGAAAAAGGAACCATCCCGTTTCCCAGAAGGGCGGGCTTATCGAAATGGTGATCAGGGTCACCGGCTCACTCCAGTTTTGTAGCGGATCGGACGATTTCACCAATAAACGGTATTTTCCCGGAGGCAGGTCGCGGTAGCTGAAATCATTGCCCGTGGAGGGTTTGCTCCAGACCTGCCGGGATCCTTCAAGATAAAAGGAAAAGAGCCGTGTTCCGGCGTTGGTATAATCGGAACAAAAAACTTTCCCGCTGATATGCGGGGCTTTACGGTTCAATTCCACCTGAGTGTTAACAGGGGGCATCCCATTCGTATATGCTGAATCGGAGATAAACAGAGACAACAACCTTACTCCAGGATTTTTTTTTACCGGGTTAAACCACGCGGGATCAAACCCGTTGATGCCCTGAATACCTCCAAAATAAAGGTTGCCGCCGGGTGAACGGCATGCGGCATTATAATTGAATTCGGGCGATTGCAGGTTGTTCTGCGCGGGAAAACAGATAGAACGGTCATTATCGTAATTGATACATCCGAGACCATGGTTGCCCGAAAACCATATGCGGCCTTGTTCATCGGCCATCAGCGCAGAGATCACCTCATTTTGCAATTCAGCAACATTTGCCGGAAGTGTTTTTCTTGTTCCATCCAAGGCAAATATTTCGAAGCCATTTCCGGTAGCGGCCCATATGCTTCCTTTATGAAGCAGCAGTGCATATATTCCGCTGGCTGATAATTTATTACGGGCAGAAAACAGTCGATTCCTGTCAAATCCGGCTGAGGTCGCGCACCTGTAAATCCCAAACTGACTCCCGACCCATAAAGTATCCTTTGTATATAAAAAGGAGGACACCCCGGCAAAATCGACTGAACTCAGCCAGGATATCACCCTGCCGGAATAAAAACGGTGCAGCCTGTTATCACAAAACAGCATGATAGTGTCGTGTGAATGAACCATTAACTTTGCTGTCTGGCTGCTGTAGGGATATCGAAACAATGACCTGCCAGCGTGATCCACCACTTCAAGACCATGGCGTGATGCAATCCAGAGCCTTCCGTTGTTGTCGGCTGCCAGGTCAAGATAATAGACTTTTTCTCTATCCGCAGATGAGTTTACCCGCCGGGCACGGGAGAGATCGGGTGAAATTCTCCACAACCCTGCATTGAAAGTGCCGGCCCACAATTCATTGTTAAACCATGCAAGGCAACGGGTAAACCCAATATCCGATCGGAGGAATTTTACCTTCCCTGGTGAATACAACAGGGCGCCGTCGCCATCGGTGCCAAACCAAATGTTCTGATAGCTGTCTTCAAACACCGACCTGATGTGCGAAATTACCGGATCTACATGTTTCCCGTTGTAGTAATGAAAAATAAGCTGACGCAGGGAACGGCCATCATATTTGTAGTGTTTGCTGCCTCGTTCTTTGGCGCTTTCGAAATCACGCTC
>DYQT01000444.1 GCA_020719165.1 Draconibacterium orientale
AATGCCCATCGCACAAAAACCTTGTAAGAAAAAACTACAACAATTCTATTAGGTCAATCAACTCCAGGCAGTCTGCCAAATTCGGGCACCCTTCAGGGGAAGTTATTTTGAAAGTTTCCCTAAGCAAAGCAGTCCCATGAGCGTAACCCCAAATCCTTAACTTTTTCTAGCCCCGGCCATTCATTGCCTTACCTTTGCATCCTGTTACAGCTATATTCCACTCACTCCTTAAACCAGCTTGAAATGAACAAAAAAATAAGAGTCTGTGTTGCCGGCGCCACTGGTTGGGCGGCTTCTGAGCTTTGCAAAGGCATCGTATTAACCGATGACCTGGAATTGGTTGCAGCGGTGTCGCGAAAAAATGCCGGTGAAGACCTGGATGAACTTTTAGAATTGCGCTCAGGAAAGATAATACCGGTTTTTGCAACTATTGAAGAATCTTTGAATATTCCGTTCGATGTAATGGTTGAATATACTTCGCCTGAAATCGCTAAGCATCATGTTGTAACTGCACTTAAAAAAGGCGTGAATGTGGTTGTAGCTACATCAGGGCTTAGCGATAACGATTACGAAAAAATACGATCAGTTGCAGATCAACAACAGAAATCAGTCCTTGCTGTTGGAAATTTCGCGATCAGCGTTGTTTTGCTTAACCGTTTTGCAGAAATAGCTGCCAAATACATGACCCAATGGGAGATTATTGATTATGCCAAACAGAGTAAGGCGGATGCACCAAGCGGCAGCGCCATGGAACTCGCTAATCGCTTATCAAAAGTGGGTGAATCAATTAAGGAAGTCCTGGTTGAGAACACTATAGGTATCAAAGAAACCAGGGGAGCAGATATAAACGGCATGCAGGTTCATTCTGTACGTCTTCCCGGCTATGTTATTTCACTTGAAGCCATCTTTGGAATGGAAAATGAAAAGCTTACACTGAGACACGATGCAGGAAACAGTGCTAAACCTTATGTTGGCGGAGCTTTGCTGGCAATCAGGAAAGTTAGTTCCTTTATAGGTTTAAAAAGGGGCCTGGATAGTGTTATGGATTTATAGAATTGATGTGAACTCTGACTGAAATGAAAATTATGAGCAAGCAAACATTTATTGTAAGAATTGCAAAACCCATCGAATTTGAGGAAATAGGAAAATTATTGGTTAAGGTTTATTCACAGTTGGAAGGATTTCCAAAAGAAACGGATCAACCGGAGTAATATAAAATGCTTGCCAACGTTGGTGAGTTAACAAATAAACCGGAAACGGAACTCCTGGTAGCCGTATCAACTGATGGAAGAATTGCAGGTTGCATCGTCTTTTTTTATGATATGAAATATGACGGCTCAGGAGGCACAGCCACATTGGAACAAAACGCGGCAGGATTCAGGTTGTTAGCTGTCGATCCATCAGCCCGCGGACAGGGCATCGGCAAACTTCTGACCAATG
>DYQT01000190.1 GCA_020719165.1 Draconibacterium orientale
CCGCATTCGGATCACTTCCCCGCATCGATTTGATGAAGGCAGAAATGATGTCGTAATGCATCTCCCCGGTTTTATCATACATGGCCAGATTCTGCTGAATGATCCGCAGGGTCTTTTCATTGGTGATGCTGACAGGCAGACCTTGCTTCATTTCTGTCGTCACAATGAGTTCAAACGCGTTCAGTAGTTTTCGTGCGTCCCCGCCAGAAATGCGAAGCATGGCTTCCGGCTCGGGTGTTTCAATACTGATGCCCAGGCTTTTTTCAAGATGCAGCCGGCCTTGCTCAAGCAGTTTAAGAAGGTGATGCTCTTCAAGCGGCTTTAATATATATATCTGACATCGGGACAGAAGCGGGGAGATAACCTCAAAAGAGGGATTTTCGGTCGTGGCGCCGATAAAAGTTACTACGCCTTTTTCTACGGCGCCAAGCAATGCATCCTGTTGCGATTTGCTGAAACGATGGATTTCATCAATAAACAGAAATGGACTGTCGCTGGCCTCCTGGGCCTTGGCAATAACCTCGCGAACCTCTTTAACGCCCGAACTCACTGCGCTGAGCGTGTAAAATGTTCGCTGTAATTGCTTTGAAATGATATATGCCAGTGTTGTTTTACCAATTCCTGGTGAACCCCACAGAATCATCGAAGGTACATTTCCCGACTCAATGGCTCTTTGCAAAATTGCGCCTTTGCCAATCAAATGCTCCTGCCCAAGGTAATCTTCCAGCGATTCCGGACGTAACTGCTCTGCCAGTGGAATTAACATGTAGCAAAGATAACTTTAATTCCATCAACCACCTGTCGGGTCAAATTCCTAATAAATGTTAAAATTATTCTCATTGAATATCAGTGAGATATGTAAAATGTTAAAAAATGTTAAAAAAAAGTGGTCAAAATATTTGGATCGTAATATCACATTGGTTTATCTTTGCAGCATAATTCTAAAAAATCAATAGACAATGAAAAAACTTGCAACATTATTAGTTATCGGAGTAGTAGCTTTCATGTACTCATGTGGCCCAAGCGCAAAGGAAATCGAAGAAAAAAGAATCGCTGACTCAATCCGCGTTGCTGACTCATTAGCAATGGTACAGGCTGAACAGCAGAGAATCGCCGATTCAATTGCAAAAGTTCAACAAGAGAAAATGATTGCTGACTCTATTGCTCATGCTGATTCCGTGAAGAAATTCCCGAAATTATTCAAAGGCAAAAAATAGTAAGCTCCGAGCTGAAAAATAAAAAGAGGGCGACCAGAAAGGTCGTCCTCTTTTTTTTATTGGTGTGCCGTGCACACTTATAACAGATCAATCGGAATTTCTGGGGAGTTTTAAGGTCTCGCATTACAGATATCGGATTTCAGATATCGGATTTCAGATTTCAGATATCACATTAGCAGCAGGCACTTTATTGGCTATTGAAAGATAAAAAGGTTTCTTCGTATCGACTTGCCGGATATTGCCAAAACGAAGGAAATCTATACGGAGGTTGAACAACTGGCGAGATTGTTCAATGCGATAAAAACGACATTCCGAAAACCGACTGTATAAAAATTGTTTACTTTTATCATGGGCTAGTGCATGCGTAAAAACAAAGCAAATAATAATATTATGATTGATAAGACCTCCATGCCACACCGATATTTTAAATTGCAATATCTATGGTCTGCATTGACTCTGTTAATCTGGCTGACAGGCATATTTTATGCCGTGAATGGACAATCGCAGCGCCAAAAAACTGTAGAACTTTCGGCCGATGAACTTATCTATATCAATCAACATGGGGAGATAAAAATGTGTGTCGATCCCGACTGGGAACTCTATGAGCGTATAAATAATAATGGCGATCACGAGGGCATTGCCGCCGACCTTATAAACCTTATTGCCGCACGCGCAGGGGTTTCGCTTAAACTTGTCGTGACGAAAAGCTGGGATGAGAGTCTCGATGCCTCAAAGACAGGTAAATGTGACATACTGAGCTTCCTCAATCAAACTGCCGAACGCGACAAGTGGCTGCTGTTCACCAATCCTTACTTTATCGATCCCAATGTGTTTATTACCCGCGAAGAACATGAGTTCATTTCCAATCCCGCGGGTATGTCAGGCGAAACGATCGTTTTGCCACGAGGCACAAGTGTTGAAGAATTGTTAAGAAGAGATTACCCAAACCTAAAAGTAATTATCGTAGAATCGGAAGCCGAAGCAATTGCCATGGTTTCTGACCGAAAAGCAGATATGACTATGCGTTCGTTGATTATGGCGGCAAATGTCATTAAAAAAGAAGGGCACTTTAACCTCAAAATAGCAGGCCAACTGCCCGGTTACGAAAACAAGCTACGCATCGGTGTGATAAAAACGGAACCCATACTCAGAGATATTCTCGATAAAGCTATACTTACAGTTACTCCGCAGGAGGTACAGCAAATTGTAAACCGTTACATTTCAATTAAAGCAGAAACGGTTTTTGATTATTCTCTACTCACAAAAGTAACACTGGTTTTTATGTTCCTGGCAGCTATTGGACTTGGCTGGAACCATAAGCTCAGAAAACTTAATAAAAAATTAGCAATCCATGAAGCTGAACTGCTTACTCTTAGTATCCAGCTCAAAAAAGACATCGAAAGCCGGATTCTGGCAGAAGAAGCGCTCCATGAAAGTGAAGAAAAATTCAGGAAAATGGCCGACCTCCTTCCACAAATCGTATTTGAAGCGGATCTGGATGGCACGCTGAAGTACGTTAACATGCAAGCATTTAAAATTTTAGGATACCCTGAAGATACTGATATCGCAGGCCTTAACACAATCGAGTTATATATTCCCGAAGACCGGCTGAGAGCAATCGAGAACATTAAGCTCAGAATGACTGGCCAAATTGAAGCAAGTAACAATTATACCATGATGCGATATGACAAATCATTGTTAAATGTGCTGGTTTATTCCAACCCCATTCTTAAAAACAATATGCCAATTGGCTTAAGAGGGATCATCGTTGACATAACCGCACAAAAAAAAGCAGAGTCCGAAATAATTCAGAAGAACGAAGAACTTCAAAGGCTCAATGCCGAAAAAGACAAGTTCTTATCTATTATTGCCCATGATCTTAAAAGCCCTTTCAATGGAATTATGGGTTTTAGCCAACTGCTTGTCGATCGTATCAAAGATAAAGACTATAGTGACATTGAGAAATTTGCAGAAATTATTCTTCGATCATCCGAGAGAGCGGTTGGATTATTAACGAACCTGATGGATTGGGCACGATCGCAAACCGGCCGCATGCCATACCGGCCGCAATATATGGAGATGGTTCACCTTATCGACGAAATAAAACCAATGTTTGACGACATTGCCAGCCAAAAGTCGGTTACTATTTCCAAAATACTAGCATCGAATGCTTCGGTTTTTGCCGACAAGGAGATGATTGGTACAATATTGAGAAACCTGATATCGAATGCCCTGAAATTTTCTTTGCCGGGAGGTGAAATTGCCATTAAAGTAGAGGAAAGCCTTACCGAAATGAAAATTTCGGTAATTGACAACGGCGTAGGCATACCAAAGATCAGCATTGATAAACTTTTCAGGATCGATGAAAACTATTCAACAATTGGCACCAAAAACGAAAAAGGGACCGGATTAGGTCTTATTCTGTGTAAGGAATTTATTGAAAAACACGGTGGGAAAATTTGGGTGGAGAGTGAAGAGGGAAAAGGTAGTATATTTTCATTTACCATTCCAATTAAAGATTCTTAATCTCACTCAAGAGTTTTTGCATGGTAGCTTTGGCATCGCCAAAGAGCATGCGTGATTTTGGCATGTAGAAAAGGTTATTCTCAATGGCTGCATATCCTTTGGCCATGCTGCGTTTCATGATGATTGTGTTTTTGGCTTCCCATACCTTGATGACCGGCATTCCATAAATCGGGCTCGAGGGATCTTCCTCCGCAGCAGGGTTCACAACATCGTTGGCACCTATAACAATTACCACATCGGTATTATTCATCTCATTGTTTGCATCTTCCATCTCTTGCAGTTTTTCATAGGCCACATCAGCTTCTGCAAGTAAAACATTCATATGCCCGGGCATGCGTCCGGCAACAGGATGAATTCCATATTTCAACTCAACGCCCTTGGAGGCAAGCAGATTTTCAAGTTCATGGCAAAGATGTTGTGCCTGCGCCACTGCAAGACCATACCCCGGAACAACAAGCACTTTCTGTGAATAACTGAGAAGCACGGCTGCATCGCTCAGCGAAATCTCTTTAACCGTTTTATCGCCCGCTTCTGGTCCGGCTGCGGAGCTGCCGCCAAATGCGCCAATGATGACATTCAGCAACGAGCGGTTCATGGCTTTGCACATCAACATCGTCAGAATGGTTCCTGAAGACCCAACAAGAATTCCACCGGTAAGCATAGCCTGGTTGTTGTAAAGAAACCCGCCCATGGCTGCCGCAACTCCCGTAAACGAATTTAACAGGGAGATAACCACCGGCATATCAGCACCACCGATTGGCAAAACAAAAGTAACACCATAAACAAGTGCTAGCGCTGCCAAAGTGTATATCATCCAGTTTTCACCGGCTACCGGTGTTTTGAACATGATGAAAACAACAAATGCCAGCAAAATGACAAGAAATGAAAGGTTTATATACCGAAGTACAGGGTTCTTTACATCACCAATCCTTTCGTCGAGTTTACCAAATGCGATCATGCTGCCGGCAAATGAAACACCTCCGATCATCAGTCCAAGCAAAATCGCCAGTGTTTCACCATTTACCATTGTGAGGGACTGATGCATGGCGAGTTCGTTTTGCATTTTTGGAAATTCCATCAGGGAGATGAGTGCAGCGCATGCACCACCCATTCCGTTGAACAGGGAAACCATCTGGGGCATGGCCGTCATTTTTACCCTTTTGGCAGCCAGCCAGCCAACTACGGTTCCAATAATCAATGCTCCGACAATCCACCCCACGTTATGAATTCCATCATAATACACGGTTGTTCCATCTTCAATTTTGGTTTTGTGAAAAAGGATTGTAAACAAAATGGCCAGCCCCATGCCTGCAGCAGCCCATAAATTTCCGCTTCGGGCAGTGTCGGGATGACTCAACTTTTTCAACCCAAGGATGAACAACACGGATGCAAGGATGTAGGATATTTCAAGGATGGAGATGTATTCTGAAAATTCGAAAGTCCGGGTTAATGTTTGTATCGTTTCCATATCACTACTTTAGTGCTGTTTTTTCTTTTTCTTAAACATCTCAAGCATACGGTCGGTTACCACGAACCCTCCCACCACATTCAGGGTGCCCAGTACCACTGCAATAAATCCGAGAATCATCGACAGAACATTGCCGGCATGACCCATCACGATAATGGCGCCAATGATTACCACACCGTGTATGGCATTGGCCCCCGACATCAATGGGGTGTGTAAAACAGATGGAACATGCGAAATCACCTCTATCCCCAAAAATATGGATAAAATAATGATGAATATCGCCTCTCGGTATTCAAATAAAAATTTTAAAGTCTCATTCATAGCTGTATTGTTATTTATGCCGTTAGCATGGCTTTTATGCGTTCATTTACAATCTCATGGTTGTGGGTCACACAGGTGCCTTTGACAATATCATCCTCCCACTTCAGGTTGAATTCGCCTTTAGCACTGATCATAAGCTTCAGGAAATTAATAACATTTTTACCGAACATCTTACTCGCATCAGAGGGCATATCCACAGGCAATAAAGAATTCCCAATAACTTTAATCCCATGATAAACAACTGTTTCGTCATTTCGGGTTACTTCACAATTTCCACCGGTTGATGCAGCGAGATCAATAATTACTGATCCGGATTTCATCGACTCAACTGTTTCAGCTTTAAGCAGCAGTGGAGCCTTTTTCCCCGGAATCTGTGCCGTGCAAATCACAACATCAGATTTCACGGCATGATCGTGCACCGCGGCAGCCTGTTTCTTTTTAAAATCCTCTGACTGTTCAACTGCATATCCGCCTGCAGCCTTGTCATCAATCGCACCTTCGACTTCAACAAATTTACCACCAAGGCCAACAACCTCCTCTTTTACAGCGGCCCGTACGTCAAAAACTTCCACCACAGCTCCTAACTTGCGTGAGGTAGCAAGCGCTTGCAATCCGGCAACACCTGCACCCAAAATCAAAACCTTGGCAGGGGTTATCGTGCCTGCGGCTGTCATAAACATCGGGAAAAACTTTGGCAGTGAATTCGCAGCTGTGAGTACGGCCTTGTAGCCGGCCACGGTTGCCATCGATGAAAGAATATCCATCGATTGGGCGCGACTTGTGCGGGGAATCACATCGAGGCTGAAACTCGTAATGTTCTTATGAGCGAGAGATTTGATCAGGTCGTGGTTGAAAAACGGATTAAGTACGGCAAGAAAGACAACCTTTTCCCTAAGCAGAGTTAACTCCTCTTTTGTTGGAGGATTGACCTTGATCAGCATCTCCGATTGTGACATCACCTCTGCTTTTGTGGCCATTTTTGCTCCTGCTGCTTCATAATCGGCATCGGAAGCAAAAGCCTTCAATCCGGCATCTTTTTCAACATAAACAGTTACCGTCATTTTGGTGAGTGTGGCAACAGATTCGGGAAGAAGAGCCACCCGGTTTTCAGATCCTTCTTCTTTTAAAATACCAATAATCATATACGAGAAGTTATGTAAAGCTGTTAGTTACCATAAAAAGGAGTGAATTTTACGATTTACGATTTACGATTTATGATTTATGATTTACGATGAAACCACATATTTATTTTTTCTCAAACGCCTGGCTCACCGCCAATTCGTAATTCGTAATTCGTAATTCGTAATTCGTAATTCGTAATTCGTAATTC
>DYQT01000445.1 GCA_020719165.1 Draconibacterium orientale
CTGCGGCATCATGGATATGTTTGCCATAGGAATGGGGCATAAGGACCATGCACTCTTCCTCAATTGCCTTACATTGGAACATAAACGGGTTCCGTTTGAGTTGAATGGATTCAAACTCATCATTGGCAACACCAATAAACCGAGGGGACTTGCCGATTCAAAGTACAATGAGCGGGTTGCCGAATGTCAGCTTGCTGTTACCTATTTAAGTCAAACCCTTCCGGTTTCTAAACTCGGCGAGATCAGCTTCATGCAGTTTTATAAGATGCAGGAAGAGATTCCCGATGAGATCATCAGAAGCAGGGCCAGACATGTTATTTCGGAAAATCAGCGGGTACTGAACTCAGTATCAAGCCTTCTCAAAGGTGATATTCTTCAATTTGGTGCCCTGATGAACGCCTCTCATGAATCGTTGCGGGATAATTATGAGGTAACCGGCATTGAACTCGACACCATGGTGGAAGCGGCGCAGAAAATCAATGGCGTGGTGGGGTCGCGCATGACCGGCGCCGGGTTTGGCGGATGTACCATAAGCCTTGTTCGTGAAGAGGTTGTTGAAAAATTCATTGAACAGGTTGGCCGCGAATACCACGCTAAAACCGGAATTAAAGCCGATTTCTATATTGCCGAAGTTTCCGATGGCGTAAAGGAATGTAAATATGAAAATTTGTGCCTTTAGGCACAATATGTTTATTGGAACAAACAAATTATCAATGATCAGTCTGGAAAGTCAGACAGTTCTATTCAATGAACGATATATTTTTACACCCATTGAATAATTACATTTTGTCCCTAAAGGGACAATTGGTTCATTGGTTCGATTCCATTTTCTATAAACATTGCATCCCTAAAGGGATGAAAAACAGAATATGACGACATTCTGTTGCTCTAAACATTGCATCCCTAACCAGGACAAGCCAGAACCAAACAGGTTTTTAAAAGTTGATTAAAATTTTTCCTTCTGTAATGCTTATCAATAAAGAGATGCAGAAGGTCGTTAAAAATATTGTGCCAAAAAAACTTCTTATTTAAAGAAAGGTACTAAATTCGTAATTCGTAATTCGTAATTCGTAATTCTTCTGCTATGAGCCACAAAAAAGATAAACCCAAGGAAAAAGTGAAAAAAGAGAAGAAAGAGAAGAAGAATGAGGCGGCAGTTCTCGCTCCCCAGGCTTCCCTTACTAATCCTGAAGAGGACGGCATCGATAAATTGCCGAAAAAAATGTATGAAGATGAACTGGCCAAACTTCAGGTGCAGTTGGTGCGGTTACAGGAGTGGGTCAAATACAAAGGCCTCCGTGTGGTCATCCTGTTTGAGGGGCGCGATGCGGCCGGAAAAGGAGGCGCCATCAAGCGCATCACCGAGAGTCTCAATCCCCGTGTTTGCCGCGTTGTTGCGTTGGGTGTTCCCACGGAGAAGGAGAAGAGCCAGTGG
>DYQT01000446.1 GCA_020719165.1 Draconibacterium orientale
CGTGGTTGAACTCAGTGCCCTGGTACATGATTTAGCCGACCATAAGTTTACAGGCGGCGATGAATCCATCGGCGTTTTGAAAGCCCGGAATTTCTTTTCAAGTCTTGCCGTAGAGGAAGAGGTGATTGACCATGTTGAAAAGATCATGACCAACATTTCATTCAAGGGTGGAAATTTTAGCCAGACATTTTTTTCTGCTGAACTGGCTGTGGTGCAGGATGCAGACCGGCTCGATGCTTTGGGAGCGATTGGAATTGCCAGGGCATTTAATTATGGAGGTTTTAAAGGCAGGGAAATGTACAATCCAGCGGTTAAACCTGTCGCCGGGATGACGGCGGAGCAATATCAAAACAGTGATGCACCTACCATTAACCATTTTTACGAAAAGTTGTTGCTCCTTAAAGACAGGATGAACACTGAAACAGGGCGGAAGATGGCTACACAACGGCACCGGTTCATGGAACAATATCTCGCGGAATTTTACAGTGAGTGGGAGGGGAGCCATTGAAATAATTCCTAATTTTGCTCTTCAAACGCGCTTATGGGCCTCACCGTTTTCCAAATAGTCAACTATACCCTGATTCTGATCCTCCTTATCTTATTTATAAGGTATCTCTGGATCGTGTACATTTTTCATGACGAAGTGCCTGTACAATGGCGGTATGCATTAAAAAACGGTAGCATTACACCTTTAATAAAGGCGATCAGAAATAAATATCCTGATAAAGTGCGCTTTTATAACTGGTGGTTCCAGGTGGAGCGCTTAAAGAGGGAGCATGTTCCGGGTGTTTTTGTTGAGCTCGGGGTATACCAGGGTGATAGTGCCAGAGTGATTCATCACCTCGATGAGGATCGTCCCCTCCATTTATTTGATACCTTTTCGGGTTTTCCCGCCAATGATCTCAGCAATGAGACAGGGGAAGCGGCAACCTATACCGTGGAGAATTTTGCAGATACGACCATGGAAGCCGTATCACGGAAAATTGCCGGCAACCGGCAGATCATTTTCCACAAGGGATATTTTCCGGCAACCGCTGCAGGCTTTGACGAACAGGTAGCCCTGGTCAACCTGGATGCTGATTTATACAATCCTACCCATGCTGCATTGAAGCTTTTCTACCCTTTGTTATCGCCCGGCGGTGTGATCATGATCCACGATTACAACTACAAGTGGCCGGGGATTATCAAAGCAGTTGATGATTTTTCTAAAACCATCCCCGAGGGTTTGATGCTTCTTCCGGATGTGAACGGAAGTGTAATGATTATCAGGAACAAATAATTTTTAACTTTTTTTCACATTTCCCTTGTTCGATTCAAAATAAGTTGTACTTTTGCACCCTCGAAAACCATGTTATGTTTTCGATTGAATCATAAGCCGGAAACGGCAAGGAAACCTGATAAAGTGAGACAACTATAGGTTTCAATCGCA
>DYQT01000191.1 GCA_020719165.1 Draconibacterium orientale
TATGTCAAACTTCAGCCGTTCAACCATTTGATCCACATTTTCGGCATAGCCGTATTTCACCTGGCCCCACGATGTAATTCCGGGTTTTACCTTGTGAAGAAGACGGTAGTGCGGAGCCCGTTGTGTAATAAGATCAATGTAGAACTGACGTTCCGGTCGTGGCCCTACCAAACTCATATCACCCTTTAGAACGGTATAAAACTGAGGGATTTCATCCACGCGAAATTGTCTCAGGAATTTTCCGAAACGGGTAATACGGGGATCATTTTTTGACGACAATTGAGGCCCACTCTCTTCTGCATCGCGGTACATGGTTCTGAATTTATGCATCAGAAATGGTTTACCTTTGATTCCAACCCGCTCCTGCGAAAAAAACACAGGCCCGGGTGAGGTAACTTTGATGATAATGGCGGTAATAACCATCACCGGGGTAAGTAATATCAGGCAGATAATGGAAATCACCAAATCAAGAATCCGTTTCAGCGACATCTGCCAGTCAGGCATCAGGTCGGGGTATATCTGAATGAGCGGAGCATGGAATATGGAAGTTGTCTTGACCGTGCCCATAAGAATGTCCTGCATAGCCGGTATGATTTTGATTACCACATCAGTATCCTCAAGCTGGGTAATGATGTTTTCGATGGTGTGGTTTTCTGAATGTTCTATGGCAATAATAACCTCTTCGACGCTAAGTTCCTTGACAAGCCGGTTTAAATCGTTCAACCCCCCGAGATGGGGAATCGATTCAGCCAGTTTGTATTTGCTGTAGCCTTCGACATTGATAAAGCCAACAAATCTATTTCCGGATGATTTTTCCTGGTTCTCGATTTCTTTATAAATAGATACCGCATTGCCGTTACTCCCGATGATGATGGTGTTGAAACCAATCAACTTGTGGTGTATTTTATTGGCAGCCTGCGAGGTAAGAAAAAACCTGAGCGACCCGGTGAAAAACAGATGAAGGATGAACAGAATAAAGAAAAATTCGATATAGGTGTGCTGGTTGATGATGACATCATCAAGGATCAGGGAAAAAAACAATATGGTAACCCCGATAAAGGTAATCAGAATGGTTTGGGCGAATTCCCGAAGCCGTGCCTTACGGTATATTTTTCGGTAAGTCCCGATCAGAGTATAAAGAATCAGCCAAAAAAACGGGATTATGGTAACTCCGTAGTATAATTTTTTGTCGAGAAAAATCTCATTCAGGTTGTGAAAAACATCGTGATCTACGGCGTATTTCCGGTACACGAAGAATAAAATCCAGGCAAATGAAGCAGAAAAAAAATCAGCAGCAATATATTTAATAACCTGTAATCGTTTGTTCATAATTCTGCTATTCAGAGTTTATCCTGCAAAGTCTTACTTCGATTTGCGTGTCACAACTTTAAAATTGTCAAAGAGAATCACTGATTCAGAAACCCCTGCCTCCTTCAATGCCCGCAGGTAAACGCGATAGGTTGTCATGCCTGAATATGCATTCAGTGTGGTAGTTAAATCGATATATATTTTCTTCCATTGACCATTTGTCGCATTCAGATATATAATGGGCGTTTGATAAAGCACGGTACTTCCATAAGTAAATACACCAACTGTGAGGCTGGTGTTGGTATTAAAATTCATCTCCAGATACACCGGTGCATAAGGTATTGCATACTCTGAATGTGTTTGACATTCGAAGTAATCGTGCAGGGAGTCAAGCACCACCATTCCCGAATGGTTGCCCTCAAAAGTGAGCGGCGAACCGGCAGGGGTTCTTTGTATGTAAGCGGTGCTCCCGGTAGTGGTGTCGAGGGTTACGGCAATGTCTTCAAAATCTTCCTTCCACACAAATAAGGATGTAGATTGGTAGGTTGTTTTTAACAAACGCTTTTTAGATATCGGATCCAACGCAAACGTTGTGCTATCGGGAATAAAATTCACATCGGTCAAAACCGGATTATAATACTCATAGCTCACTCTGGTCGCCGCAATTCCATTCTTTTTAATTCCCGGCCATATTTTCACCTGGTGTACACCCGATTTTAACACGGGAATCCTTGCCGGAAGTTCAAAAGTGCCCAGAAATTCATCGTCAACATACACCCATGCATCGGTGATCTTCTGCGAGGCTGAACCCTGAAGATAGTACTCGGTATTGAGGTAAATAGAATCGATGCCCAGGTATGCAGGAATCTCCTGATCCCCGGTAAATTTTTCACAAGAAGACACTGTGATGAACAGGATAGATAAAAAAAAGTAGTTGCGAAGGAGTATCCTGTGAACCATATAGTCAAAATGAGTTGAAATCATCGATTTCTGATAAGAATAACGACTGTCAATTGCTGATATTGTTCATTTCAGAATAAAAGTAATGAACAACAAACTAACAATTTTTCAGGCCATATTGGCGGCGTTCAGATTGATTTTCTCGATGATTTTATAGGCAACCTCCAATGCACTGTAACCATCGTTGATGGTCACCATCGGAACAGTGTTGTTAACGATTGCTGCATTAAAACTTTCCAGCTCTGCTTTTATCGCGTTTAATGGTTTTATCTCAGGTTTATCAAAATTGATCTGTTTTGTGCCCCGGCCAGGCCCCAGTTCCAGGATAAATCCCATGGGAGGGGTAGCATCGTTCACGTCATTGATTTTTACCACTTCCAGCTCTTTCTTTAAAAAATCGACCGATATGTAGGCATCTCTTTGAAAGAACCGGGATTTTCTCATGTTTTTCAACGAAATACGACTGGCTGTCAGATTGGCCACACAGCCATTGTCAAATTCAATGCGTGCATTGGCGATATCGGGGGTGTCGCTAACCACCGCCACACCACTGGCGCTGATTTTCTTTATGTTGCTTTTCACAACGCTTAACACAATGTCGATGTCGTGAATCATCAGATCGAGAATAACCGGAACATCGGTTCCACGGGGGTTGAACTGCGCCAGCCTGTGACTTTCAATAAACATGGGCCGGTCAAAAGTGGTCTCGGCTGCAAGAAAAGCCGGGTTAAATCGTTCAACATGACCTACCTGAACCTTTACGTTGGCCTCCCGCGCAATTTTCATCAGTTCGCGGGCCTCCTCAAGCGTGGTCACAATAGGCTTCTCGATAAATACGTGCCGACACTTTTTTAAGGCTTTGGCGGCACATTCAAAATGCGAAATGGTTGGTGTGACAATATCAACAACATCAACTGCGTCAATTAGTTCATCAATGGACGCCCATTTGGCGATACCCAATTCCCTGGCTATTTTTTCAGCATTTTCAGCATCCGGATCATAAAAACCCACAAGATCAAATTCAGGAATTTCTTTGATACATTTCAGGTGAATTTTTCCAAGATGCCCGGCTCCCAGCACTCCGATTTTCAGCATTTTATTTTTTTTTGCAAAGGTAGGTTTTTACCCTGACTGAAATTAGTATTTTCGTGAAAAAATTAACGCACCAAACTCATGACAACCGCCAAACCGGTAGATTCGTATAAACATCAAGGATTAAGGAAGTTGCTGGTTCAAAATATCAAACTCAAGGGGATTGCCGATCCGCTTGTTCTGGCTGCCCTTGAAACGGTACCACGCCATTTCTTTTTTGATTCCTCTTTTCTGGAATATGCCTACGAAGACAAGCCTTTCCCGATTGGAGCCGGTCAAACAATTTCCCAGCCATTTACCGTCGCTTTTCAGTCTGAACTGATGCAGATCCGCAGAAACGACAAAGTACTTGAAATTGGCACTGGGTCAGGATATCAGGCATGCATACTGGCTGAAATGGGAGCAAAAGTGTTTACCATCGAACGTCAGAAAACACTCTTTGACAAAACGAGTAAATTTTTACCATTGGTGGGTTATCCAACCATAAAAACTTTTTTCGGTGACGGGTACAAGGGACTTACGGCCTATGCTCCTTTCGACAGAGTTATTGTAACAGCCGCAGCGCCGTACGTTCCGGAAGCTTTACTGGAACAGCTAAAACCCGGAGGAATTCTGGTAATCCCCGTTGGTGCCAATGAAATTCAGACCATGACAACCTTCCTCAAAAACGCGGACAACACGTTTACAAAAAAAGAATATGGAGCCTTCAGGTTTGTCCCCATGCTTGAAGACAAGGCTAACCAAACCTGATTCATGAACCGGGTGTATTCATTCCCGGCACATTGGTGCAACCTTTCAGGAATTCCCCAACCAACGCCTGCGTGCCCTCTTGACAAATGCCACGGCGAAACCGATTGTCATCAAAACAGAGCCAAGCCATAGCACATTGATGTATGGGTTCATGATGGCTTTGATGACAATATAATCCGGCTCCTTTGAAACGATGGCGATAAAGGAGTAGTAATCTTTGCCTAAAAAATGCTTTGTGTCAGGATTATATACCGCGCCCATCCTTGGATGAACATTAACCGACGGGTGCAGGATAAATTCCAGGTTAAATTTACCTGCCTTCTTCTTCAGAAAATCAACCTGATAAGTCGTTGTATTCCCTTCAACCCTGCTGCCAACGTATGAAACATAAAAACCATTCATGTTCAGCGTATCATTTCGCATCAATACAAGATTCTCGGCATTTGACTGCTTGTCGCCCAAATCAAATTTTGAGGTATTGGAAGAGATAACCTCTGAATTTGAAAAGGTAAGTACAGCCCCAAGGACAAAAACAACAAAACCAATATGTGTGATAATAGCGCCGATGTTCCTTGGTTTAGTCACAAGAAAAACCATGTTGTAAATGGACGAGAGCAGGGCAAAGATGGTAAAGAACACCAAAAAAATGAAATTCATCCCGGTTACAACTCCTGCTACAGCCATTGGAATACAGAGGATGACCGAGATGGTCAACGGAATAAGCAACTTCTTCAAAAACCGTTTCGGGTCGTTTGCACTGTAAGATAAAAACTGACTGAAAGCGATAAAACCAGCAATAAGCAATGCATAAGGCATTTGCCATCGGTTGTAAAAACCAACCCGGTCAACAGGGGGTGCAATATCTGTATGGAATAAACCATTAAATACCGGAATCGATGTGGTAAATACAATCTGAAAAGCAGCCAATACCATAATGATGGCCCCAATAAACATCCAGAATTCGCGTGACAACAAAATATCCTCTTTGGCTGAATGGAATTTACGAAAATTGATAAAAATCATCACCACCATCATCACGAAAAAGACAAGCAGATAAACCAGTAACTGCATGGTCATGCCATTGTCGCCAAAAGAATGTGCAGAGGTATCGGCTAAGACACCGCTTCGGGTCAGAAAACTGGCATAGAGAATCAGAACATAGGAAAGTGTTATCAGGATATAGGCCGCCAGCAATGCAAAATTCTGCCTTCTCGAAATCAGCATAAAGTGTAATGCAGCTACCAGGGTCATCCAGGGCACCAGCGATGAATTTTCAACCGGGTCCCACGACCAGAAACCTCCAAATGTCAGGGAAACATAGGCCCAGGCTCCGCCTAATAGAATTCCCGCACCGAGCATCAGCAAAGCGAATAAGGTCCATGGCAAGGCTCGCCCAATCCAGGTATGGTAGTCTTTTTTCAGGAATGAAGCAATGGCGTAGCTGAATGGCACAAGAGCCAGCGCATAGCCTAGAAACAAAATGGGTGGATGGATGGTCATCCAGATATTTTCAAGCAATGGGTTTAATCCATTCCCATCGGTAATCATCGAAAGATAGTCGGGCGTTGTAAAAATTGTTCCCTCGATGGTTTCAACAGTGTTCCGCAATAAATCAAAAGGACTTGCCCCGATTTTCACACCAAACAAGTTGATACCAACAAGCATTGAAGTAACAAAAGCCTGTGAAAGCGAGAATACCATCATCACCGCCGACTCCCATTTACGTGCAATACGCAGCAATACCAACCCGATAATTGCCTGCCAGAGTGCCCAAACAAGAAAACTTCCCTCCTGCCCTGCCCAGAAACAGGAGATGATGTATTTCATTGGCAGCTCTTTCGATGAATACTGCCATACATAAGAATACTCGAAATAATGTTTGAATATGATGTAAAATAAAATGGCTGCAACAGCTACGATCGACAAGGCATGCACGATGTAAAATCCCCTGGCGCTGTTATGCAGAAGTCGGCGCTGATCTTTCCTGAAAAAAGACAACGCATATGTAATCGTAGCGAGGATGGCAGTTGCAAATCCAAGCCAAACAAAAAACTCCCCCATCTTTCCGGGGAAAAGATGTTCACCAATATACTGAATGTTCATGCTGATTTTTCTTTGGTGCGGCAAAAGTACACTTTTCACTCATATGCACAGAAGATCATTTCTACATTTTTTTGCAATAAGACACACTTTCAGTTATATTCGCAAAAAAATTCATCATGATAAAAATTGGTCTAATCGGGGGTTCAGGTCTTGAAAAACTGAACATTTTCTCAAATTCATCCGAAGTTAATGTCAGCACGCCTTATGGTGCGCCAAGCTCATCATTATTTACGGGTACAATTGGCTCTTGCGAGGTGTTTATTCTGTCGCGGCACGGGCGCGACCATTCCATTCCACCCACCCAGGTGAACAACAGGGCCAACATTTCGGCATTAAAGCAGCTTGGCTGCCAGTATATCTTTGTTACAACGGCCTGTGGAAGCCTGCGGGAGGAGATCGGCAGGGGGCACATTGTCATCCCCGACCAGTTTATTGACGTTACCCGTCACAGGATCAACACTTTTTATGACAAATTTGAACCCGGAAAAATGGCACATACAGCCATGGCCGATCCCTTCTCCGACAAGTTAAGGATGGTGCTTATACAGGCTTGTAAAGATACAGGCTTGCATTATCATCCGACAGGCACCATTG
>DYQT01000447.1 GCA_020719165.1 Draconibacterium orientale
CAACCATCAAATAATTGCCATTTTCGTCGGTTTCAACCACGGTGTCGTATTCTTCCAGCTCAACCATCACGTTGGCAACAGGTGCGCCGGTCGTGGCGTTAGTTGCTTTGCCCGTCAGGATGCACTTTCCGGGTGAGGGCTGGTAAATTACATAATCCTTGTATTTAGCTTCGCTTTCGTTTGCCCAGATCGATTTTCCCATTTCGCAAATGGCAACCATTTCGGTATACAGGCTATTGCCCATGTTGATGCGGATTTCGGTGGCTTCGGCGCGTTCGCTTTCGGCAATTTCAACTGCATCGATACTACTATCGAAAGCCGTGATGGCATTGAGCAGCGCCAGGAGCATAGCATCTTTGAGGCCTTTACCCACCAGGGCTTTTTTGATACTGGCGGTTTTGTGGAGCCGCTTTGCAGCATAATAAAGGTCGCCGTCGCTCATTTTGGTTACTTCGGCAAGGCGCATGCTGCGGTAAACGGCCGACTGCTCGCCGAATTTCATCTTCACACGGTCGCGCACGGGCGTCATGGCGAGCAGAAGCGCGTCGCGTTGGGCGTTTTTCTCGCTGGTTTTTTCCATTTTTCGACCTTCCCAGTAGTTGTCGTCGTCAAGCTCTTTAAAGGTGGCGATGTTCGACATGTAGCGGTCGAGTTCGTCCCGGGTGAAATCGAAATCACCAAACCTTAACAGGTCGCGCAGACAGAAGGCTGCAATCAGGTCTAATTTCTGAGTGAGTTCGGGATCAGAAAACTTGTACTTTCTTGTGGCTGATTTTACCATAACGATTTTATTTTATTGATTTGAGCAGTAAAATTAATTCCTTTTTTTTATTTAACAAAATTTTAACAAATTCTATTGGGTATAAGGGAAATAATTAAAAATGGGACTGTTGCTGGTTACCAGTTGCTGGTTTGCTTGCGACCAGTAACCAGAAACCTGTAACCAGTAACTAAATTCATCAAACCCTCGCCAGTGGCTGTCTGTTGTAATTTCGTAATCGTCTGTTGCGGCTTCGTAAAGATCTGTTATGGTTTCGTAATCGTCAGTTATGATTTCGTAATCATCTGTTATGGTTACGTGATCGTCAGTTATAATTTCGTGATCATCAGTTATGAATCTGAAATCGTCGGTTGAGGTTTCGTAATCGTCTGTTATGGTTTCGTGGTATGGAAAAATGGTAACAAAGGGGTACGGGATGGTAACAGAGGGATACGGTGGCGTGGCAGAGGTCGGAAATGAAGGGAATTAGGAATTACGAATTAGGAATGATGGAGGGGCAATTCCTGATTCCTAATTCTCCCATTCCTAATTTAACTTCCTCATTCCTAATTTTTGATTCTTAATTATAATTGCCGACGGCTGAATGCAAAAAAAATCCCCCCCGTGCAATACGAGGAGGATTTTTTGCTATCAGAATAAA
>DYQT01000192.1 GCA_020719165.1 Draconibacterium orientale
TTTTAAAAACACCATCATCATCATGACATCAAACATTGGTTCTCACATCATCCAGGAAAACATGGAGCATGTGAACAATAAAAACCGGGAAGAGGTATTCGATAAAACCCGCGAACTTGTGTATGAATTGTTGAAGAAAAGCATCCGGCCTGAATTTTTGAACCGGGTTGACGAAATCATCATGTTCAAACCACTTTCGCTGGATGAGATTAACCAGGTAGTTGAAATCCAGTTGAATTTATTGAAAAAGCTGGTTGAGAACAACAACATGTCTCTTTCGGTTACCCCTGCTGCAACAGCGCTCATCGCTTCCAGGGGTTTTGATCCTCAGTATGGTGCACGTCCGATTAAGCGAGTAATTCAAAAACAGGTACTGAACGAACTTTCGAAAATGATTCTCGAAGGGAAAGTTGATCGTGATTCAGAGATTGAGATTGATGCAAAAGGGGATCAGTTGATCTTCAACAACAAATAGTTTTATTTTTCCGGAGGATCGACCTTCACAAGTTTTCCAAGATTGAAAAACTCTTTTTTAAAGACCTCGCCTTTTTCATCGAAATAGGTCCAGGTTCCATCCTGGTGACCTTGTGAATATTGGCCTGAGAGCCTCGGTTTTCCGGAATCATAAAATATTTGAAAACGGCCCGCCTTTTCCCCTGCCATATACGACCCGCGCAGTTTCAGTTTACCATCGGGAAAATACTGTTCCCATGCACCATCCCTTGTGCCGTTAACATAATGATACACTTCTGATAATCCCCCTTCGGGGAAAAACACCTTCGAGGTGCCATGGATAAGACCGGCAACATAAAATTCCTGCGAAACAATGGCAGTGTCAAATTCACTGAAAAATCGCCAGATGCTGTCTTTCTTTTCATTCAGATAATTGCCGGAGGCCATTTTCCGGCCATTGTGAAAATAGGAGGTCGTAACTGCCCTCTTTCCCTTATTTGATAATAGGGAGACCGTTTTCAGTTTTCCGTCAGGATAATAGTATCGGAACTCGCCAACGGGGATGCCATCCCTGAAATGACCGGTGTAGATTACCTGGCCGGCAGAATCAAGTTTACGCCAGTATCCTTGTCTTTTTCCCATGCCATCAACCACATTCAGGGTATCCTGTGCAAAAGTGGCTACGCAAAAAAAAGTAAAAAGCAGGAAGGCTGATATACGCACCATAATATGTAAAAAATTACCTTTGCAAAGTAAAGAAATATTTCACTTGCAATCATATCCTTCGAAACTTCTCGAACAAGCAGTCAACGAACTCGCTAAGCTGCCGGGCATCGGTCGAAAAACCGCCCTGCGTATGGCTTTGCATTTATTGAAACGAAATATCCCGGAGGTTGAATCGCTCGGAAATGCCGTAATTAAAATGCGGAACAACATTATTTATTGTTCCGAATGCCGGAATATTTCCGATCAGGAGTTATGTGCCATCTGCGCAAGCCCGAAGCGCGACCACTCCATTATTTGTGTTGTTGAAGACATCAGAGATGTGATGGCAATTGAAAATACCGGCCAGTTCAGTGGCGTTTACCATGTGCTGGGAGGCATAATCTCTCCGATGGAGGGCATTGGCCCCATGGATCTTCATATTGAAACCCTCCTCACCAGGGTCGCCACGGGGAAGGTAATTGAAATAATACTGGCACTGCCTACAACCATTGAAGGGGATACCACGAATTTTTATCTGTTCCGAAAATTGTCGGCATATAACATCAAACTTACAACCATTGCCCGCGGAATCTCTATTGGTGATGAACTTGAACACACCGATGAGGTAACATTGGGACGGTCAATCCTAAACCGTACCGCCTATGAATCGGGGTTGGCCATTAAATAGTTTTCAGGTTTTCAGAAAAGCTCCAGTTGGCTCACTTTTTCGGCTGTATGGCTCACCACTTTTAAATCCGCATAATTGTTCAGCAAAGGGGCAATGGCTTTTTTTATCAACTTTACCGGAGTTGTGCGGCGCGATTTGCTGTAATTGATCAACGACTTTTTCTGGCGGGCGGTAACCTTGATGGTAATGACCTTGAATTTAACAGGCTTACGGCTTTTTTTTACTTTCTTTCGCGGCATGGGAATCAATTATCTTTCAGAATCTCCTTGAAATCGTTGAGAATTTTTTTCGCAAGATTGTCTGCCTTTGCAAGCATGTCGCTCTCTGCATATATTCTCACAATTGGTTCAGTGTTAGACCGGCGCAGGTGAACCCATTCATTGTCGAAATGAATTTTGATGCCATCAATGGTCGTCATCGGATGCGATTTATATTTTTCCACGATGGCTTTCAATATTTTTTCAACATCCATTTCAGGTGAAAACTCGATCTTGTTCTTCGAAATATAATAGTCGGGATAGAGATCACGAAGTGCAGAACATTTTTTGCCCGATTTTACCAGATAAGTCAGAAAAAGTGCGATGCCAACCAAAGCATCACGGCCATAATGAATGTCGGGGTAGATAATACCGCCATTGCCTTCGCCGCCAATTACAGCTCCCTTTGCTTTCATCATTTCCACCACATTAACTTCGCCTACAGCCGATGCAAAGTATTCACCTCCGGCTTTTTCCGTGATAACTTTAAGCGCCTGTGTTGAAGAAAGATTGGAGACTGTATTTCCCTTATGATGTTGTAATATGTAGTCGGCAACGGCAACAAGGGTATATTCCTCGCCAAACGGCTCCCCTATTTCATTGATGATGGCCAGCCGGTCAACATCGGGATCAACGACAAAACCCAGATCCGCCTTGTTTTTAACCACAACATCGCAAATATCTCCCAGATGCTCGGGAAGCGGCTCGGGGTTATGCGGGAAATGGCCGGTTGGCTCACAATACAACTGATCAACTTTGCGCACATTCAGCGCTTTAAGTAACGCCGGAATGGCCAATCCTCCTGTACTGTTCACCGCATCAATCACAACCCGCAGGTCAGCCTTGCCGATGGCTTCAGCATCGACCAGAGGAAGTGCCAAAACTTTATCAATATGCTTTTGAATGTAAGAGTCATCTTTGCGGTAATTTCCAAGATTGCCAACTTCTGCAAATGAAAAATCTGCTTTTTCAGAAATTTCAAGAACCCGGATTCCATCGATTGAAGAGAGAAATTCACCCTTCGCATTCAACAACTTGAGTGCATTCCATTGTTTGGGGTTGTGACTTGCGGTAAGAATGATGCCACCGCTTGCATGTTCCTCAACAACAGCAATTTCAGCAGTAGGCGTTGTGGTTAATCCGATATCCAGCACATCGGCGCCCATTCCCATGAGCGTTCCAACGACTACATTGTTTACCATTGAACCTGAAATTCGGGCATCCCGGCCTACCACGACTGATAGTTTTTTACCGGGATTCGACTCCATCAGAAATGTGGCATAAGCGGCGGTAAACTTCACCAGATCGACGGGAGTAAGTCCTGTTCCCTGCTGTCCCCCAATGGTTCCCCTGATGCCTGAAATTGATTTGATTAGTGCCATAATTTAATTTTAGGCAAATGTATAAGATTTCCAAGTTACCTTCAACGCTGCTCAAAAAAAAAGACAACCGGGATGCCGTCAATTTTCTGACATCTGTTTTTTTCGTATTTTTGCAAAGAATAATTCTGCATGGAAGAACCATTCGACTCATATTTTGACGGCGAAACACTTTCGTTGGTCGGGCGTTTTGAAAAAATGATCCAGCAGGATCAGCATTTCTTCTTTGATATTGATGAATTCGAAGAGATTATCGAATATTATTTTTTCAAGAACGAACAAAGAAAAGCATTTCTGACCATTCAAAAAGCGTTGGATCAGCATCCCGGGTCAACCTCCATATTGGTAAAACTTGCTCAATTCCAGGTTAACGCCAAGAAAGATCGTGATGCCTTGCGTATACTGAAAGATATTGAACTTCACGATTCAGACGACAGCGATCTTCATTTGGCCAAAGGAAACCTTTACAGCCAGTTGGAAAAGCCAGAGAAAGCCATTGAAGAGTATAAAAAAGCCATTGACGGCGCTGATTATCTGGACGACATTTTTTCCAACATCGCCTTCGAATATGAAAACCTCGGCAAATACGACAAAGCCATTGAATATTTACTTCAGGCGCTTGAGCTGAATCCCGAGAACGATGCGGCCTTGTATGAGTTTGCTTTTTGTTGCGAAGTAGCACAGCAGACTGAACGAAGCATTGAATTTCTGACCTCTTTTCTCGATGGTCATCCCTATTCTGTTGCTGCATGGTTTAACCTCGGCATTGCATACAGCAACATCGACCTTTACGAAAAGGCAATTGATGCGTACGACTATGTGTTGGCAATTGATGATACTTTTTCATCCGCCTACTTCAACAAAGCCAATTGTTACGCCAACATCGGCAAATTCGACAAAGCCATTGAAACCTATGTTGAAACCTTTTTTTATGAAGATGCCGAGCCTGTAACCTATTATTATATCGCTGAATGTTACGAAAAGCTCAGAAGATTTGATTTATCCATTGATTACTATAACAAGGCCATCTCACTCGACCCCGAATTCGCAGATGCATGGCTGGGACTTGGAATCTCGCATGATGAACTGGGCAAACCGCAATCAGCCTTGCCTTTTATCCTTAAAGCGATCAAACTTACCCCTTCCATTCCTGAATATTGGTTTATTCTTGGAGATATTCAGATCAAATTATCGCAGATTGAAGAGGGAATCGTTTCCTACAGAAAGGTAATTGAACTCGATCCCGAAGATACCGATATATGGCTTGACCTTTCGGTGGTTTATGCCGATCAGAAAGACTACGAAAAGGGTTACACTGTTATTTCAGAAGGGTTGCAACACCATGAAAACCAGGCAGATTTTCATTTTGTCATGGCCTTTTATCTTTTCATGATGGGAAAAGTGCAACAAGGCAGTGAAACCATGCTCAAAGCCCTGGAAATGGATTATGAAGGACACAAACGTTTGTTCACTACCTTTCCGGATGCCTCAAATCACCCTGAAATAGTGCAACTCATTGAATCCTCCAAGAAAAATAAACCTTAATACCATTGTAACATCCATGACTCAAAACAATCTCTCATTTTTACCCGACAGGACAACCAAACCCAGACAAAATGGGATTGCCATGGTAATGGACAAAGGTCTCAGTTTACGCGAGGCTGAAGATTTTGTTGAAACAGCCGGACATCTGGCTGATTTTGTCAAACTTGGCTTCGGCACATCCGTGGCTGGCAACAAGGTAAAAGAAAAAGTTAAAGTTTACCACAACGCAAACATCAAGGTTTATGCCGGAGGCACCTTGTTTGAAGCGTTTGTGATTCGAAACCAGTTTGATGACTACCTGAGATATATCGATCAGCTTGAATTGGATACGGTTGAGGTTTCTGATGGCTCAATGTTCATGGAACATGATGTTAAATGCGAGTACATTCATAAACTGGCTAAAAAATACACGGTACTTTCGGAGGTTGGTTCCAAAGAATCAGGCATCATCATAGCGCCGGGTCGCTGGATCGAGATGATGCAGAAAGAGCTTCAGGCTGGCGCATTCAAGGTGATCGGCGAAGCCAGGGAGAGCGGAAATGTCGGCATCTACCGCGCCACAGGAAAAGCGCACGTTGCCCTAATCAATAAAATTCTGGCAAAAATTCAAGCGGACAAACTGCTCTGGGAAGCTCCACTAAAAACACAACAGGTGTGGTTCATCAATAATTTTGGGGCCAACGTCAATCTTGGAAATATAGCTCCGTCAGAACTTATCCCTTTGGAAACCCTCAGGCTCGGATTACGGGGCGATACGTTTTTCAGCTTTCTGCCGGCAAAGTTCAAAAAGTTTCAGCCGAAATAGCCAAATGCGGAAATGAATGACAGAAAAGTATTGTACGGATTGATCGGCTACCCTCTTTCTCATTCATTTTCAGCGCGCTATTTCAATGAAAAATTTCGTCTGGCAGGCGATACGAATAAAGAATATCGCCTTTTCCCATTAAGCAACTCAGACACTTTTCCCGATTTATTGGAGAAACATCCAAACCTGGCCGGTTTGAATGTGACCATTCCCTATAAAGAACAAATCATCCCGTATCTTGGTGACATTGATGGAACAGCACGCTCAGTAGGTGCGGTGAATACCATTCTGATAGAGCGCAACAAAGGGTTGATCGTTACCAAAGGATTCAACACCGATGCTACTGGTTTTTATCAAACTCTCAGCGGGCTGACGGTGGCAGGGCCGGCCTTGATTCTGGGAACCGGCGGTGGTGCTAAAGCTGTCGCCCATGCCCTGACCAAAAAAAATATTCCATTCGCCTTTGTTTCGCGAAACCCCGAAAAACCAGGTGTTTTATCCTACGGTGATTTAACCGCCGCAATCATCAAGCAGCATCTGCTTATTATCAACACAACTCCATTGGGGATGTTTCCCGAATCAGGAGAGTTCCCCGTGATACCCTATCAGCATCTCTCGGGTAACCATACTTTGTATGATCTCATATACAACCCGGTTGAGACTGAATTTCTCAAACGGGGTAAAATCATGGGCGCCAAAACACTGAACGGTAAACAAATGCTGATCAATCAGGCAGAGTTATCGTATGCTATTTTCACAGGGAATCAATTGACTTTCAGTATTTAGAACTATTATCAATTGACCGGGATTTTGGAAATACCCTCTCGTTTCCTTAGCTTTGTTCTGTGATAGTTAAATCATCTGTTGTTTGTATATAGTGTCAGCAAGAAAACTCAATCTTTTTGAACCGGGGGTCTGAGTTTACA
>DYQT01000448.1 GCA_020719165.1 Draconibacterium orientale
TTCAGAGCGCTTACCCGCAAATGAACGAATACATGCTGGCCATCGGCGAAAGCACGACCAGCCAGCGGGAGGAATTGTATGTTGACCTTTCATCCTGCAAGCAAATTATGACCATCGAACAAGCACAGGCTTTTGCATTGCAACGCTGCAAAACGGCCCGTGAAGCCCTAAAACTCATCACGCACCTGCTCGAAGCCTACGGATTTCGTCCATCTTGCGCGGGCGAATCGGAAGATTTGGTAATCGCTGATCCCAACGAAGCCTGGGTTTTGGAGGTTTTCAGTGTAGGCAACGGATGGGCACCGGAAAGTGGAAAACCTGGCTGCATCTGGGCGGCACAAAGGGTTCCTGACGATGAGGTGTTGATTATTCCAAACTGGAGCATCATCAAAGAAATCGACATAACCGATACTGCCAATTTCAGGGCTTCATCCAACTACATGCAGGAAGCCATCGACCGCGGTTGGTACGATCCGAAAAGCGGCAAACCCTTTATCTGGCAGGACATTTACGCCTCCATTCCCCGCGAGTGGGCAACCAGCCGCTTCTGGCTCTTTTATTCGCAACAAGCACCCAATCACACACAATGGCCTGAACGTCATTCAACTGACCCATTTTCAGGTACAAATCCCTACATTCAGTATGTTGAGCCTTTGTCCATTTATCCTTTTTCGGTAAAACCGGATAAAAAGATGTCAGTACAGGATGTGATGGCTTTTCAGCGCTCGACTTTCACAGGAACCATTTATGATAAGGAAAATTCGCCCGGCTGGTATTTTCCTGACGACAAAGGGAACATGGTGAAAAGCGTTCATGCAACACCGTTCCCGACAACTGAGTGGCGAAAGTTGTTAAAGATCAACAATCGGCGTGATGTCACCCGCGCCCGCGGCGAGTATGGAATGATTGCTCACCTTCGTGGCTGGTTGCCCCGTGAAGTAGGAGGGGTGTATTGGTTTTTTGTTGACAATGCCTTTGTAAGCCCTTACGTTCCCATGTATTCCGGCATTACTGATGTAGCTGAATGTTACAAAACTTACGATAAAGAAGCTTTTGACGAAAATTCCATCCGGTGGGCGGTTGATTTTGTGGATAACCTGATGTATTTGAAATGGCAAAGCGCCGCAAAAGACCTGCACGAAATGCGAGACCCGCTTGAAAAATCATTCTTTGATGAACAGGAAGCTGTGGATGCAAAATTTTTGGAACTTCAGAAAAAAAGCCCTGAAAAAGCCAAACAATACCTCACCGACCTCACCATCGAAAGACAGGAAAAGATTTTGCAGATTTTTAAAGACCTTCGCATTAAGCTGATTACGAAGTACACGAATAATAAGCAGGGGATTTAGGGGGGGAAGTTGTAAGTTGTAAGTCGTAAGTCGTAAGTCGTAAGTTGTAAGTCGTAAGTTGTAAGT
>DYQT01000449.1 GCA_020719165.1 Draconibacterium orientale
ACATCCAGTTAAACCTGCTAAAGCTAAAGCTTCTCCGAACAGAAAAGATTAAAGGTCATAAGTTTTCCGTTGTCGGGTCATTCCTGAATAGTTTTTACAATAATAACCTCCCATTCGAACTTACCAATGCTCAGAAAAAGGTAATCCGCGAAATCAGGGCTGATGTGGGTTCAGGTAAACAAATGAACCGTCTGCTGCAGGGTGATGTGGGAAGCGGAAAAACCTTAGTTGCCCTGATGACAATGCTGATAGCACTGGATAACGGATATCAGGCGTGCCTTATGGCACCAACAGAAATACTCGCCAGCCAGCATTTCAAAACAATATCAAGAATGGTTGAAGGATTGGGAATTGAGGTTGATCTTTTAACGGGTTCAACCAAAACCAAACAAAGAAAAGAACTTCATAGCCTGCTGCAAAGCGGCGGATTGCATATCCTTGTTGGAACACATGCCCTCATCGAAGAAAATGTTCAGTTCAATAATCTAGGACTTGTCGTCATTGATGAACAGCACCGCTTTGGCGTGGAGCAACGCGCAAAACTCTGGAAGAAGAATACCATTCCTCCTCATGTGCTTGTGATGACAGCCACTCCGATTCCAAGAACGCTTGCAATGACCCTTTATGGCGACCTCGATGTTTCCGTGATTGATGAATTGCCTCCCGGCAGAAAACCTGTAAAGACTGTCCATTATTACGACAAGGACAGGTTGAAAGTATTTGGATTCCTGAAAAACCAGATTGCCGCAGGCAGACAGGTTTATTTTGTTTATCCGCTGATCAATGAATCGGAAAAGCTGGATTTGAAATTCCTGATGGATGGTTACGAAGGAATTACCCGTGAGTTTCCCCTACCCAAATATGCCGTGAGCATGGTACACGGACAACTAAATCCAAAGGACAAAGATTTTGAGATGCAGCGCTTCATACGGGGTGAAACCCAGATCATGGTTGCGACTACGGTTATAGAAGTAGGTGTGGACATTCCGAATGCTTCGGTGATGGTGATTGAAAATGCAGAACGATTCGGGTTGTCGCAGTTGCACCAGTTGCGTGGCAGGGTTGGTAGGGGCGCCGATCAGTCGTTTTGTATCCTGATGACAGGTTATAAAGTTACCAGCGAAGCGAGGCAACGCATACAAACCATGGTGAAGACAACCGATGGATTCGAAATTGCCGAAGTTGACCTGAAGCTCCGTGGTCCCGGCGACCTGCAGGGAACCCAGCAAAGCGGTATCCTCGACCTGAAAATAGCTGACATCCTTAAAGATGAAAAAATACTGAAGCTTTCTCGTAATATCGCTGCTGAGTTGCTAAGCGAAGACCCGCACCTCGAAATGGAGAAAAACCTCCCTGTTCTAAAGCAATTCCGGTTTCTGAATAAAAATAAGCCCAACTGGAGTTTGATCAGCTA
>DYQT01000450.1 GCA_020719165.1 Draconibacterium orientale
AGCAATATAATCTCCTGACCCCTCATTCTCAACAACATCAACTCCATGAACGCTTATAAGTGCAGCTTTCACGGTGGCAAGGGCCATATAGGCAACCAGCGCAACGCAAAACCCGAATAATGATGCCCGGGGATAACCAAGGGAGTTGATCTCAGAATTCAAATACTCTGCAAGATTTTGGAAAGCCGTCTCAATTGTCCAGCGGCCTCGATATGCATTGGCAATATCAAGCGCGGATGCATCTTTCTGGGGAATATTCGAAATGATGGCAATTTCAGCTTCGCCATCTCTTGTTTCGGAATTCAGAGCAACTCGGATTCGCCTGAATCGATGCTCATTCCCGTCATTGTCAGTAACTGAGATCCATTGTTCATAGACTGAACCCGTATCGATATCACCAATATATCGTTCTGGGCCGCAGGGTTTCCAAGGATAATTTTTGTGCTCTCGTATAACAAAAAAAGCGCCCTTGGATACGATGCCGGTTGTGAAGTTGACAGTGCAGAAATTCCGGTCTGCAATCCAGGCATCACCCGGTTCAACTGATTCCAAGACATCTGTAAGAAGAGATCGCTCCTGGGCATGGCCGTCTTCACATGGAAACACATCTATGGGAATCGACAGGCATGGATCATAAACCACAAGCGATTTGCCCGGCAGCGGACCTGCTGCCAATGCCCTGAGTTCTTTGATCCGATGATGGCTTTTTTCTATACAATTCCCATCAAGCAATTTTACCCGAAAACCAGGCAAAGGTGATGGTTTCGTCCCTGATAACCCTTCAATTACCGGGGCGATCTGTCTGGCCGCATACCGGACCAATTCTGCTGATGTGTCGGATTCGATTCCATTAAGCTTGTTGTATACGGATGTGATTGACACCCCAATCTGCTCTTTTGCAGCTTGATAAGCCGCGTTGACAGATGGACGGTTCTGGCAAACGACCTGGGTCATAATATCAAACACACTGGAAAATAAAAGATCCTTGGTGTATTGTTCTTTGGCAATGGTATCGAACCAGTCATCCAATTGTTCCGGGTTGAAAATCCGTTCCATGGCGCTGCGAGCAATTATTGAAATTGGTGTCTCGTTGATAAAACGTTCGAAAATAGTACTTAGCATTGCAGTCTCCTTGAGATACAGGGTTGAGGTTGTTACCTCTGGGTTGTATCCGCTAGAAACAAAAATGTCTAGATTTATTTTCTGAATTACATTCATTTAATAATTTACTCGTTAGTAGTACCTTGAAAGGGCTGCCCCTCTGATTTATCCATGCCATTTTGCATACGGTTTCATCACCTGGCCTGTTGAATCAGGGAAAAAGCCCAATGCCATAGCCATAGCCGCCGACACATCGGATTTTTTGGTTGAAACCGGATTTTATGTTCTTGCAAAACGATTTTCTTCCAAAG
>DYQT01000193.1 GCA_020719165.1 Draconibacterium orientale
GTCATTATCCAAATGTACTAAAAAATCACTTGACCGAAAGGGATAAGCAGTATTTTTAAAATAAAACACTAATTTTGCCGTTGAACTTTAACCCATTATTGAACAAAATGTTATCCGCATGGTATTGAAAACAATTCAGGCCACCCTGCTTTCCTTTATCCTGTTCCCGTTTTGTTTGCTGGCACAGGAACCCATCCGGCCTGATTCCACCTTGCAAAACAAGCCATTTGTTGAAGACGACCAGGTAGTTGTGATGCTCGACAGTCTTGCCAATCTTAAGATTTTTGAAGACACAAAGTTCCCGAATGCCAACCAGTATCAAAACTGGAGCACCTACTCAGACAGTGACATTCCCATTTTTCCCGACTCTGTTTATCGCGAACGCATTGCCCTGATGAACGACCAGTCGCCGTTTGAATTTGTTTACAACGGCGAGGTTAAAAAATTTATTGAACTCTATGGGGTCAGGAAACGTAAACTTACCGCGAGGATTCTTGGGTTGGCGCAGATATACTTCCCGCTCTTTGAAGAACAGCTCGACAAATACAACATGCCTCTTGAGCTTAAATACCTTGCTGTTATTGAATCTGCGCTCAATCCAACGGCCAATTCACCTGCAGGGGCAAAGGGTTTGTGGCAATTCATGTATGGTACAGGTAAAGGGTATGGGCTTAAGGTAAGTACTTATGTCGACGACCGGTTCGACCCCTACAAATCAACCATTGCTGCCTGCGAACATCTCACCGATTTGTATGATATTTATGGTAGCTGGTCGTTGGCCCTGGCTGCCTATAATTCGGGAGCAGGCAACGTGAATAAAGCCATTCGGCGTTCGGGAGGGATGAAGAACTTTTGGGCTATTAAAAAATATCTGCCAAAAGAAACGTCCTCCTATGTTCCTGCTTTCATTGCGGCAAGCTATGTGATTACCCATGCCAATGACCACAAAATCTATCCCGTTGATCCGGGGATACTCTATTATGAGGTGGATACTGTTACCGTGCGGAATCCATTGTCGTTCGATCAGATTTCAGAAATGCTGAACATTCCGATGGATGAGGTAATGTTTTTAAATCCTTCGTTCAAACACAAAATAATTCCGGCTACACCCGAAAATCCCTACAAACTGCGTTTGCGAAAGAAGTACATCGGTGGCTTTATCAACAATGAAAATGCACTTTATGCATACAAAACCAAAGAGGGTCTGGCAAGCGAAGCTATGACCCAAATGGTTTATGACACCTATCGCGAATCGGAGCTTTACACTGTTAAAAGCGGGGAGACAGTCGCTTCCGTCGCAAAAAAATTCAACATGACTACCGCCGAGCTAAGATCACTTAACGGATTAAAGAAAAACTCGATCAAGGCGAACAAAAAAATTCTTGTGTATGTGAAATCATCCAAGAACAAAAACCAGGGAGGTGGGGTTACTTCAACCTATGTGCCACAATCGGTACCTAAAGACACTTCGGGAAAAGCAACTGCCACACAAACAACCCCCGAGGCGGTTTCTCCCAAATCAACAACCTCCTCCTCTCAATCCCAGGACAATCCGAAAACCATGCATGTCGTGAAGAGCGGCGAAAGCCTGGGAATCATTGCAGCCAAATATCATTGCACGGTGGCTGAACTCATGAAATGGAATAATCTGAGCAGCCAAAAAATCCTGGTCGGCCAAAAAATCAAAGTGTCCGGCTCTGGTGCAACCGCATCCAGCCAGAAAACTGAGCCTAATTCCAAACCCAAAACAACCCCGTCCGGGTCCCAGCGCTTCACCTATTATACCATTCAAAGTGGCGACAACCTCTGGGATATCGCATCCAAATTTGATGTTACTGTATCTCAACTAAAGTCGCTCAATAATCTTAAAAACAACAGCCGTCTGATCCCCGGGCAAAAAATTAAAATTCCAAAATAATTATTTTTCTGAAAATGTAATTCCGGAAAGATTTTGCATTACCTTTGACCAGATGGTTAAACCATTCAATTAATCCAATTGGTTAAAATGCTAACTCCGAATTCAACCACTGAAGAACGCATTCTCGAAGCTGCGAAGAAAGTCTTTCACAGCAAAGGTTTCGATGGCGCGCGCATGCAGGAAATAGCGGATGAAGCCGGGGTTAACAAATCGCTGGTGCACTATTACTATAGAAATAAGGACAACCTGTTCAAGGCTGTTTTTGAAGCCGCCTTTTCAACACTCATGGCAAAGCTGAACGAAATTTTCTTTTCTGATCGTGCATTCACCTCAAAAATTGAAACCTTTATCAGCTATTATGTGATATTTCTATCACAAAACTCCTATCTTCCATTATTCATACTGAATGGCTTATACGAAAAGCCTGATCAGTTAAAGTTATTGCTTGAAAAAAACCACCTGTCGCCAAACCGGCTGATGGATCAAATACGCAAACAGGTAAGGGAGGAGTTGAACATTGATGTTGATCCTTTCCATATCTATATCAACATACTGGCGCTCAGTATTTTTCCGGTTGTTGCCAAGCCGCTGATCCAAAATATTTTTGGATTTTCAGATGAGCAGCTCCAGAAATTCTACACAGAGCGAACAACCGTTGTTCCTGAATTCATTTTAAATGCTTTAAAAGGCTATGAAAATATTACAGGCAGTTAACATCATCTTTTCCCGCATGCCGGCAACGATAATTGCTTTGCTTTTATCATTCCCGGCACTGTCGCAGTCGCACGATTCGATTACCCTTGAGTTATGTTATCAGCAACTCCAAAAAACTTATCCCCTTGCCAGGCAGGCGGGTTTGATCGACCAATCGAGCGCCCTCAGAACAAAAAACCTGAATAAAAATTACCTGCCTCAGTTTAATGTAAATGGCAGCGCATCGTGGCAAAACGAGGTAACAGAGGTGGTGATACCGCTTCCGGCCAACATGCCGCCATTAAGTGGGCCGGCCATTCCAAAGGATCAATATAAACTCACCCTCGATGTCACCGAGTCGTTATACAACGGGAACATAACAAACTATCAGAAAAAACTTGAGAAATACAATCTGTCGGTCGACCTGAAAAACGTGGATGCCACCCTATACCTTCTCAAAGACCAGGTGAACCAGTTTTACTTCAGCATCCTGCTCTCGGAGCAAAATATCAAACTGCTGGAGGAGACAAAAAAACAGCTTGAATCAAAATTGCAGGAGGTTGCATCGGCAGTAAAAAATGGGTCATCACTTCAAATGAACGCCGACCTCATCATGGCAGAGATCATCAAACTTGAACAGAACATCTATGAATTATCCATGGATCGTTTGGCCGGTATCCGCATGCTTTCTGAACTCACAGGCATACCCCTCGACGAAAAATCGGGATTTATAATGCCGGCTATAACCGTTCCTGCACTGAATTATGAAAACAAACGCATTGAATTTGAGTTGTATAGCATTCAACGCGAACGCGTTGACCTGTTGAAAAACATGGTCACCACAAAATGGAACCCCAAATTATGGGCCTTTGGTCAATTTGGCGTTGGAATCCCCGGCTATAATTTTCTCTCAACCGATGTTGCACCCATGTTTATGATTGGTGCAAAGCTTACCTGGAATCCCTGGAACTGGAATGCAAACAAAAATGAGAAAAAGATCTATGGCATACAGGGCGACATTCTGAAAAACCAGCAGGAGAGCTTTGATAAAACTTTGCGGGTAACCACAAATAAAAACATGACCGATATCACTAAACTTACCGGGTTGCTCACCAAAGATGCAGAGCTGGTTGTATTGAGGGCGGGCATTACGAAAACCGCATCATCCCAACTTTCAAACGGTGTAATCACCTCCAGCGATTATATTCTGCGGGTGAACGACGAAACCCAGGCCCGCATGGGTATGGAAATTCATAAGATACAACTGATCAAAGCAAAGATCAATTATCTTTTTAATATTGGCAAATTGTGATCATTTTCCGATTCAGGCGATACCCATTGATAAACAAAAACAGATCATATGTATATGAAAACAATTCTTCCCTCCCTTTTTGCCGTGGTTATACTATTATCATCATGCGGCAGCGACAAAGATAAACCCGATGCATACGGCTCTTTTGAAGCCACAGAGGTCACTGTTTCATCCCTTGCCAACGGGAAAATATTGCGTTTAAACCTTGAGGAGGGTCAGTTGCTCGACTCAAACCAGCTTGTTGGATTTGTTGATACAGCCGATCTGTATTTGAAAAAAATGCAGGTTGTAGAACAAAAAAATGCCACCGGATCACGGAGGGATGATCTGGCAGCTCAGATTGCTGTTCAGGAACAATCGAGGGAAAATATTTTAATCGACAAAAACCGGGTCATTAAACTACTTAAAGACGGTGCAGCAACCCAAAAACAACTCGATGACATCAATTCCAGCCTGAATTTAATCGAGAAACAGATCATCTCCATAAAAAGCCAGTTCAAGGGTATTGAAAGCCAGATGGGCAGCACCGAACAACAGATTGCCCAAATTGGTGAATCGATTAAAAATGCATATATTGTCAACCCGATGAAAGGAACAGTTCTGACAAAATTCGTTGAGACCAATGAAGTAACCTCCTTTGGGAAACCATTATATAAAATTGCCGATTTGCGCACCATGTTGCTTCGGGTTTACGTGAGCGGGGCACAACTTCCAAATATAAAAATCGGCGACAGGGTGGTGGTTCGGATTGACAAAGATGAAAAGACCAATTCAACGATGGAGGGCGTGATCAGCTGGATTTCTCAAACAGCCGAATTCACGCCAAAAACCATTCAAACGAAGGAAGAACGCGTAAATCTTGTTTATGCAGTAAAAGTGCGTGTTTTGAATGACGGCAGACTGAAAATCGGGATGCCGGGTGAAATCAAATTGATTGCAAATTAACCAAAAACAAAAATCATGAAAAAAACCACCTCCCTGTTTTTATTGATCGTTGCCACCCTGTGGTCGGCAATTTCTGCTTCTGCACAAACCTACAAAGCCGACGACATTGTTGGCACCTGGCTTAACCAGGAGGCAACTGGCAAGATAACGCTGTATAAAGAAAATGGCCAGTATTTTGGCAAACTCGTGTGGCTCAGGGAACCCACAGATAAAGTTACCGGTCTGCCCCGTACCGATGTGGAAAATCCGGATGCAAAGCTAAAATCGCAGCCCATCATCGGAATGATCAATATGAAGAATTTCACCTTCGATGGCAAACAGGAATGGTCGGGCGGCACAATTTATGACCCGAAAAACGGCAAAACATACAAATGTTATATCCAGTTTGATGGCCCGTCGAAGCTGAAAGTCAGGGGATATATCGGCGTTTCTCTCCTCGGAAGAAACACCTATTGGACCCGGTCGACTCCACCCCAAAATTAAAGAGATGATGCCGGGCACCTCCGTCCATGTAAAACAACTAACCAAACGATTCGGGGAGACCATCGCCCTCGACAACCTCTCTTTTGATGTTGCCAGGGGCGAGCTTTTCGGATTCATTGGGCCCGACGGAGCCGGTAAAACCACGCTTTTCCGCATCCTCACCACACTGCTCCTGGCCGATACCGGCACTTGCAGCGTTGAAGGCTTTAATGTGGTTAAAGAATACAGGCAGATCAGAAAAATCAGCGGGTACATGCCCGGTAAATTCTCACTTTACCAGGATTTGACGGTTGAAGAAAACATGAACTTTTTTGCCACTATTTTTGGCACTACCGTCAGCGAAAATTACGACCTGGTAAAGGAAATATATCAGCAAATCGAGCCTTTCAAAAACAGGAAAGCCGGCAAATTGTCGGGTGGAATGAAACAAAAACTGGCTTTATCCTGCGCCATGATCCACAAACCGGAGGTGCTTTTTCTCGACGAGCCTACCACAGGTGTTGATGCCGTTTCGAGACTGGAGTTCTGGGAAATGCTGAAGCGTTTGAAAGCTTCGGGGATCACCATACTTGTGTCAACACCCTATATGGATGAAGCCAGCCTGTGCGACCGGGTCGCGCTGATGCAGAATGGCCGTTTGATGACCATCAGCACACCGGAAGAGGTCATTCGAAATTATCCATTTTCGCTGCTGTCGGTAACGGCTGGCGACATCTACAGCCTGTTGGAGGAGCTGAGGAGTTATCCCGGAGTACACAGTGTGTATGCATTCGGACAATCGGCTCATGTTTCATTCAATGCCGGTGAAATTCAAAAAGATAAATTAATCGATTTTCTAAAGCGAAACAACCATGAATCGGTAGCGCTCTCCGTCATCGAACCAACAATTGAAGATTGTTTCATGGAATTGATGAATGCTCCATCCAGGGTGGAGTTGACCCAGGCCCCGGCCCTTCACCTATTGGAGGGGTAAACAAGAACCAATGTCAGCTACCAACGAAAATATCATCACCGTCAAGAATCTGGTCAAGAAATTTGGTTCATTCGTGGCCAATGACCACTTGACCTTTGAGGTTAAAAAAGGGGAAATATTTGGGTTTCTCGGAGCAAATGGAGCAGGGAAAACAACGGCCATCAAGATTCTTTGCGGGTTGTCTTATCCGACATCCGGAGATTTATCGGTGGCGGGTTTTGATATTTATACCCAGCGTGAAAAAGTAAAGCGGAATATCGGATACATGAGCCAGCGGTTTTCATTGTATGATGATCTGACAGTTTTTGAAAACATCCGGTTTTATGGGGGAATCTATGGCTTGAAAAAAAAGGAGATCGATTCGCGTGCCCAGGCCCTGATGCA
>DYQT01000451.1 GCA_020719165.1 Draconibacterium orientale
AGCTGCGCCGGTTCCTCCAGGAGCCGGTGGTACTGAAACAGTACACCGCCCCGCCCCAGGGGCTTTTCTTTGAACGCGCCTTCTATGATCAGGATGAGCTGGATGGGTTTCTTACGGCGGGTGAATTAAAGCCGGTGTTGTGTCGATAAGATGGTGTCTGTTGTCGGGAAAATGGTTTTCACTCGTCGCGTTTTAGCATGACCATTTTCCGGATTTCGGGAATTCCGGACTGATTTTTCCGGATTTTCGGAATTTTTCCGATGTGTCTGTATGGAAATAATAATGGCATTGTACGTAATGGTTTGTTATTGCAATGAATTTTATGAAATGACGTGTAGTTTCTTTATGGAATGATTTTTGCAACAAACAGGGTATTCCATGGAAATGGCAAAATGTCTCAGGAAGAGAAATTACGCCATCTCCATGGGGGTAATAAGATTGGCGATGGTCGCCAGCTTGAAACAAAAAAATAAAAAGGGGTAGGAAATGAAAAAGAAATTATTGGCAGGATTGGCGGTTGGGATGATGATGGGTGCCATGGTTGGTACGGCAAATGCTGCGCCAATGACATGGACGGATAATATTACTTTAGATCCAAGTCAAAAGCTCACTTGGGGTCAATCGCTGACATTCAACCATGATATTACAGATGGAGTTGATGGATTTAATGGCATTTTGATGGGTGGAAATGATATTATCACTGATTACAGTATTCTGCTGTCGCTCCATGATGATGGAGGTCTGTTTGATGGTTGGGAGATTGCTTGGGTTGATACGCCTGGCGTAATCGCCGATGGTTTCTATAATTTTACGGCTTCAAGCGATACTTTTGGGTGGTCCTTGGCTGGTTTAGTTGATCTGAACACAGCAGGCATGTTGGACATCACAGTTACATCCATTTTGGGTGATTTCTATGTCGATTCGTCGGTTTTGACCGCAAATGGTAATAATGGTTGTTCCGCTCCCGTTCCCGAGCCAGCCACCATGCTCCTGTTTGGGACTGGCCTGGCTGGTTTGATTGGCGCAGGGCGTCGCCAAAAGAAATAATCTTTGCCAAGGTAGGCGGGGTCATACCCGTTCTGTTTTCCTTGCTCTGTTGGTTTTATTCCGGTCAGAGGGTTACAAACGAGGCGGAATCCTTTTGGATTCCGCCTCGTTTGTTTTCACTGTTACGGAGAACGCACGAAAAAGGAAATAGACTTATTTTTCAATTCATTTCCAAGAAAACGTCACTTCCTCTTCCGCTTTACTACTCACTGATCGTAAACCCTGATTGGTGCCGCAGTTCCACGGAGTACAAGGCGTCAAAACCTTCATCCAGCGTTGGTATTTCCAGTTGGGCAGACGAGCCTCTGAGTCCCTTTTCCGGGATCCGTTCCGTTTCAGGCCGCAGGCGATTGCGCTCA
>DYQT01000194.1 GCA_020719165.1 Draconibacterium orientale
AATGACAGGAACAATAACTTGATCATTGTGGCAATGTGGCAAAAAAATGACTTTTATGCTTAGCTATCTTCCCCCGGAAACTCCGATTGATCAGAAGTCAGAAAAAAAGATCAATGGGAAGGCCCCAATAAAAAAAGGCAGCCCTTATTCAAAGCCGCCTCTTTTGCATCAGGATAAACAATTTTACTTCTTGCGCGGTTTAACCTCCAAATCCGCTACTTCGGCCATGGTAACAAATCCGTCCTTATTGCCAAAGTTGTTGAGCACATAATTGATTACGGCAACAGCATCTTCCTTGGTGTCAACCTGTGGAAGCATCTCCTGCGAATATGTTTTCCCGTTCACCACCATGTCCAGCTTTGATCCGTTGAGGGTTTGAGCAACAGCCCTGACTTTATCGGCTAACAAATAATCGGCTTTCGCCAAAGGAGGAAACACATTTTCGATGCCCAAACCGGTAGCCTGGTGGCAAACCGTGCATTTGGTCTTGTAAATTTCTTCACCACGCGGCATCATAGCCTGAATGTCGGCCGGTAGATCCGCGTAAGGTCCGGTAGCTTTTACCTCCGTTTGCTCGGCAGCAGGCTGACTGCCCCCGCCACAGGAGGCCATAAATAGGGTAATTGCGAATAAGGAGATCAAAAATAATGCAGTTTTTTTCATAAAATTTAAGATTTAGGGTTAGTTATTAAATTGATATATGGGTATGAAAGCGGACAGGTGGGAAGGCTGACATTTGGCTTGATTGACAGATGGGTGACAATTGTAACTCATGCACAGATTGTAAAATTATTCAAAATTCGGTGATTTTCAATGACAACATTTGGGTTTTTGGAATTGTTCGGTTTGATGCTTTTGAGGCTGCTCCATTTTCGGACTGATGTAAGGGATGCCGAGGTTCATCCCGCGAAGAACAAACAACACCCCAATCAGGATGATCAGAAACGGGATCAGCATCTGCATGCGCCGCCGGAAAGCCATACTGAATAAATTTCCCAGCAGGGAGAGTGAAAGCAGGGCGGGGATGGTTCCCAAACCGAAAATCATCATGTACAATGCACCGTCAGCCGGACTTGACGAAACCAAAGCGCCAGCAAGAGCGATGTAAACCAATCCACAGGGGAGCAAACCATTCAGTAATCCGATAACCCAGGTTGACATATAGGTACGAAAACCAAAAAACCGTCCAAAATACTTTTTAAACCCCGCAAAAAGAGTGTCGAGTCCCGAGGTCAAATTTGAACCATGAAAAAGTATTGGAAAAGCAACACTCAGGATCATGATGGCGCCCACCCCGATGGAGACCCATTGCTGAATTCCCCATACATGAATTCCCAACCCCAGGGAGCCAAAAATTAATCCTAAAAAAATATAGGTTGTCACACGGCCCAGGTTGTACAACACCCCGCTGATGACTCTGGTATGCCACGATTTTTCCTTTAAAGGAAGTGAAAGTGCAATGGGCCCGCACATTCCCATACAGTGGAAACTACCCAGTAAACCGATAATCAAAGGTTGCCAAAAATCCATATTACGGGATAAAAATATCTTGCTCTTTAAAGTAATCCTTTCCTGCAGAGACCCAGTCAACCTTGACCACATACCGACCCTTTGTCAATTTCGACAACGGAATAAACTGAATCAGCAAACTATCAACGGCAATATCAGATATTACATCGAGTGTTTCATCAGATGGCCGGTAAACATCTATTTTCCCCGTAATGGTCTTGCCTGCGAAATCGACCGGAAATTGTAAGATCAGGTTCGTCTTGTCATGACTGATTTGCAATGGCGCTGAAAGGGCATTGGCATTTCTCATTTTTACCAGCTTCTCTTCATGGCGAAGTTCCTTGGGATAATAATCCTCCTCAACCATGCTCCATGTTTCCTGTTGGGCATAGATGAGAAAGGTCACACATGCGCCGACAAACAACACGATCACGAAAAAAATTCCAGTTCCCCAGTTCCACTTCATATGATCCTATTTATTCGGTCCGACAAAAGTTGCCCGGGTTTGGTCAAGTTTTTTACCACCGGAAAACACCCCTATTTCAACCTCTGTCTTGCTGCTGGTAATCAGACTGCGATCAATGATTAAAAAGAAAACAACCTCTCCAAGCGATTGTTTGGCAATAACCGGCTCATTCCCGATTACCTTTACTTCACCCTTGCCCGAAAGCAGGCGAATCTCCAATGGCAGGTCGTTTACGGTTTTATTTACCACTTTCACGCTGTAAAGATTGCTGATTTTGCCTCCCTCCTGCTCCTGGAATAACATTCCCGGAGAACGCAAAACGGTAGCTTCGACCGGATTGCGTGAAATCAGGAAATAGCCCAATGCAACCAGTAACAGGGCAAGCACGAGCGTGTATGCCCCCGATCGAACGGTATAGCGCCACGGTTTCTTATCGGCAATCATCTTTTCGGAGGCATACCTGATCAGGCCGGGTTTAAACCCCACTTTTGCCATCATGTCGTTACACGCATCGATGCAGCAGGCACAATTAATGCACTCAAGCTGCGTTCCATTGCGAATATCAATTCCGGTAGGGCAAACTGCTACACATTGGTTGCAGTCGATGCAATCACCTTTTTTGGTTTCACTCCGGTTTTCACTCTTGCGGAGAACGCCGCGTTCCTCCCCTCTCGAATAATCATAGGAGATTACTACTGTTTCACGGTCAAGCAATACACCCTGCAACCGACCGTAAGGACAAACGATGGTGCATACCTGCTCACGGAACCAGGAAAAAATGAAATAGAAAATGAAAGAAAAGATGGCCATTCCGGCCAACCCTGCAACGTGCAGGGCCGGACTTTCGGTAACGAGTTTCAGCCATGCATCCGAACCCATCACGTACATCAGAAAATAGTTGCTGATAATGAATGAGATCAGGTAAAACAGGCCATGCTTCAACACCCTGCGAAATATTTTCTCAGCATTCCAGGGCATGGCGTTAAGCTCCTTCTGCCGATGGGTATCTCCATCAATCCAATATTCGATCCGGCGGAAAAGCACCTCCATGAATATCGTCTGGGGGCAAGCCCATCCGCACCAAATTCGGCCATAAGTAACGGTAAACAGAATGATAAATACCATCAGGGCAATCATTCCAATAAAGAAGAGATTGAAATCCTGGGGCCAGAACTGAATGCCAAATATGACAAAAGTACGGTGAAGAAAGTCAAACAACAAAAGCTGCTGCCCGTTCACTTTGATAAAGGGTGCGCTGAAAAAGAATATCATCAGCAAAATGCCGGTGATATTCCTTGCAGTAGTTAGCGTCCCTTTGGGTTTTTTCGCGAATACCCACAATCGTTTACCACTTTCATCAATGGTATATAACCGGTCACGAAAGCCGCCGGTTGAATCATCCTGGTTTTGCATATCACTTACAAGGCTCGCCCTGTGGCGCTTTTGGATTTGGTGGAGTGGTACCTTTCAGTGTCATGGTATAGCTGGCAACTTTTTTAATCTGATCATCACTAAGTTGGGCTTTCCAGGAGATCATTCCCTTTTCGGGCGCTCCAACCACAATGATGTTTACAACATCACCATAGCTACAGCCGTGAATAGAAAAATTATCGGTGAGATTTGGTCCGACAAGTCCCTGCCCGCCTTCAAGATGGCAAACTTTGCATTGTTTATTCCAGATTTCCCGGCCCTCATCCAGACTTGGCTGATCGGTAAGCGCCACAAGGCTTGCGGCGTCAATCGGTGCCGGCTGACCGGGAGCCTGAACGCCGGCTGCGGCCATCTCGTTTTTCCATTCATCCACCTGATAAGGGGCAACCTTGATTACATCGAAAACAAAGATGTAAACCACCGCGTAAACAATGGTGATGATGAACAGCCACACCCACCATTTTGGCAGGTTGTTGTCTAACTCTCTGATGTTATCATAATCGTGACCCGACAGCAGCTTATCACCGGTCAGTTCATCTTTTTCAACGGTATTATGTGCATTCATTTCCATAGAAAATATTTTTAAATATCCTGAATATCATCTGATTTCTTTGAAAAATCGTCGAGGGGCATGCGACTGAAGTCTTCTACATCATTCTTTTTCAGCGAGAAAGTATGCAGCAGCAACAGCGCGAAGAAGACCAGGAAAATGATCATGGAGATCATTCCATAACTCTCAATGCCCCCTATCGATTTGAAAATATCGCGCAGCATGGCCGGATTATTTAGCGGTTACGATTGCAGTGGGCACTCCGGCAGCATGCACATCTTTACCAAGCCGCTGCATGTAAGCGATTATGGCGATAATCTCCTTGGTAGGCTCCACCTGAATTCCCTGACTCTTCAGATCATCGGCAATACCCCTGGCCTGAATCATGAGCTCATCATTGGCAATTTTATCGTACCCTTCGGGATATGGCACCCCAAGGGTTTGCATCACGCGGATTTTTTTGGCGGTGGTGGATAAATCAAGATCATCGGTAATCAGCCATTTATAGGTCGGCATGATCGTTTGCTCATTCAACCGTTGCGGATTCAGCATGTGGTTGTAATGCCATGAATTGGGCTTATACTGCCTGCCGCTCACAACTCCCTCGCGCGAAAGATCAGGACCGTTGCGTTTCGAACCCCATTGGAACGGGTGGTCATAAACATATTCACCGGCTTTGGCATATTCGCCATAACGTTCGGTTTCGGACCTGAACGGGCGAACTTGCTGTGAATGACAGGTATAGCAACCTTCGCGCACATAAATGTCGCGCCCCTGCAATTCAAGAGGCGTATATGGTTTTACACTCGCAATGGAGGGGATATTTGTTTTCACCAGGTAGAGAGGAACGATTTCGATGAGCCCCCCAATGAGGATGGCAACAAGCGAAACGAGGATAAACTGCACCGGGCGGCGCTCAAGCCAGCGATGAATTCCTTCGCTGGAACCGCGCTTGCCGGCATTCACCAATGCAGGGGCCGATGCAACCTCTTCGGGCAGGAATTTTCCAGCCTTGATGGTCAAAACAAGATTGTAAATACCAAGCACAATGCCAACAATATACAAACCACCGCCAATGGCGCGGGTGGCATACATGGGCGCGAGCTGGGTAACAGTTTCAAGGAAGTTCGGATATTTCAGGAATCCTTCGGGGGTAAACTCTTTCCACATGGAGGCTTGGGTAATGGCGCCCCAGTAGAGAGGTACAGCGTAAAAAATGATCCCAAGCGTACCGATCCAGAAGTGAAGGTTCGCAAGTTTTTTGGAAAAAAGCTGTGTTTGCCACATCCTGGGAATCAGATAATACAGCACTGCAAAAGTGAGAAATCCATTCCATCCGAGGGCGCCGATGTGGGCATGACCCACTGTCCAGTCGGTAAAATGGGAGATGGCATTCACTGTTTTGGTCGACATCATCGGTCCTTCAAAAGTTGACATTCCGTAGGCTGTTACAGCTACAACCATAAATTTCAAAACTGGGTCTTCACGAACACGGTCCCAGGCGCCACGAAGGGTAAGAAGTCCGTTCACCATACCACCCCATGAAGGAGCAATAAGCATTACAGAAAATACCACCCCAAGTGACTGCGCCCAGCCTGGTAATGCGCTGTAGAGAAGGTGGTGAGGACCAGCCCATATATAGAGAAAGATGAGCGCCCAGAAATGGACAATGGATAATCGGTATGAATAAATCGGGCGGTTGGCAGCCTTGGGCAGAAAGTAGTACATCAAACCAAGGAATGGAGTGGTCAGAAAAAATGCCACCGCATTGTGACCATACCACCATTGAACCAGTGCATCCTGCACTCCGGCATAAATCGGATAACTTTTAAAAAGATTAACCGGGATGGCAAGGCTGTTTACCACATGCAACACGGTAATCGTGACAAATGTGGCAATATAAAACCAAATGGCCACATAAATGTGCGATGTTCGCCGCTTGATGATCGTGCCGATCATGTTGGCTCCGAAAACAAGCCAGATAACAGCCACCAAAAGGTCGATCGGCCATTCCAGTTCAGCATACTCCTTGCCGGTTGTCATACCAAAGGCAAAGGTTACTGCTGCCAGAACGATGATCAATTGCCAACCCCAGAAGTTGATTTTACTAAGCAGGTCGTTGAACATCCTGGCTTTGCAAAGCCGCTGAAGAGAATAATAAATCCCGGTAAACATCCCGTTTCCGACAAATGCAAAGACAATTGCATTGGTGTGAATCGGACGGATTCGGCCAAATGTGGTATACGGGATACCAAATGAAAGAGCCGGCCAGATGAATTGCAACGCCAGTAAAAGTCCGACAACCATGCCGATCACGCCCCAGAAGAGGGTTGCGTAGGCAAAGTTTTTTACGATTTTGTTATCATAGTAAAATGTCTGATTTTCCATATGTTATTGGTTTGGTGATTGTTCTTTCATCAGTTCCGAAGAAGGCTCTTTTATCTCAGGAGCCTGCTGAGGTTTGTCATCGTCAAATAGTATCCTGACCGAAGCGCTGTAGTTGTCATCGTACTGTCCGTTGCGAACCGACCAGAAAAATGCAACCAGAAAGCCTCCGGCTAAGACAACACTAAATGCGATAAGTAACAGGATTACACTCATAAAACTGAATGTTTAAACTCCGCTCAGTAACCATATCTGGCTTCGCGAAAAATACTTTCAGGCAAAATAAAGATTAAAGTATACTGCTTATCCCTTTCGGTCAAGTGATTTTTTAGTACATTTGGATAATGA
>DYQT01000452.1 GCA_020719165.1 Draconibacterium orientale
GAAAACAAAAATATCAGCCGAATCAAATACCTGCGGAGGTGCGGCTTTCAGCCGGTATCCGGGTACCATCAAGCAACGTGGCGACCGTTTCTTTGCCGAAGGCATCAACAACACGCTGTTGCATGTTTATATCACTCAGCCGTACGAGGATAAAAATCCCGGAATGAATGCATGGTTTGGCAACGAGTTTAACCGTAAAAATACCTGGTTTTCGCAGATGGATGTTTATACCCAATACCTGAAACGAACCAACTACATGCTTCAGCAGGGATTAAATGTAGCCGACGTAGCCTATTTTATTGGTGAAGATGCCCCGAAAATGACAGGAATCGCTGACCCTGCACTGCAAATCGGTTACCAGTTTGATTATATGAATGCCGAAGTGATTGAAAAGTACATGACCGTAAAAAACGAGCTGATTACGCTGCCACACGGAACGCAATACCGGGTTTTGGTTTTGCCAAAGTTGGAAACCATGCGTCCGGAAGTGTTGGCTAAGATTAAACAGCTGGTGAATGACGGTGCTGTTGTTTTGGGTCCTGCGCCTAAACGTTCGCCCAGTTTGCAGAATCAACCTAAGGCTGACCAGCAGATTCAGGAAATGGTCAAGGAACTGTGGGGAAATGTGGATGGTAAAACGGTAAAATCGCGCAAGGTAGGGAAAGGAATGATCATTAACGGCATGAATATGACCGAAGTATTTGCATTGATCAACTGTATACCTGATTGCAGATTACCGGAAGATAACAGCATCCATTACGGCCATCGCACTATTAAAGATGGTGAAATCTATTTTATAACCAATCAAACGGCTGAAACCAAGCTGATAAGCCCTGAATTCCGGGTAAAAGGAAAGCAGCCTGAACTCTGGGAAGCAACAACAGGATATATCCGAACTCTTGCTGCCTATGAACAGACTAAAAATACAACTATTGTTCCTTTGAAACTGGAAGCCTACGAAAGCGTGTTTGTGGTTTTCCGGAAAAAAGCAGGCAAAGCTTCGGAAACCGGCGTTGAAGCCAATTATCCCGAGCCAGCCCTGGTTGCTGATTTGAAAGGCCCGTGGACAGTTACCTTTGACGCGGCACAACGAGGGCCGGCTGCACCTGTTGTTTTCGAAACACTTCAGGATTGGACCACTTCGAAGGATGACCTGATTAAATATTATGCAGGAACTGCTTTTTACAGCTGCAAGTTTAAGATGGATAAAGTTCCCGAAGGTAAAAAGGTGATCATCAATTTAGGCGCTTATACAGCCATGGCTAAAGTAACAGTTAACAATGCATATGCCGGCGGATTATGGACAGCACCCTACACCCTTGATATTACGGCCCTGGTTAAAGAAGGAGATAACGACCTGAAAATTGAAATCGTAAACAACTGGATGAACCGCCTGATTGGCGA
>DYQT01000195.1 GCA_020719165.1 Draconibacterium orientale
GAATGCCGGAGTGCGTTCGAAGCGATGGAAATCATCAACAACCATACCATCCAGCTCATATTCATTGATATCAACATGCCTGACCTGAACGGACTGGAGTTTGTAAAATCGCTGACCGGCAAACCCTATATCGTATTCACCACCGCCTACAGTGAATATGCCGTGGAGGGTTTCCAGGTAGATGCTGCCGACTATTTATTAAAGCCCATCTCCTACAGCAGTTTTCTGAAAGCTGCCAACAAGGTGAAAAATCTTATTGATTTAAACGCCAATAGCCTGAAGGAAAGCATCAGGGCAACAACCAGTCATTTGTTTGTAAAATCAGACTACAAACTCATCCGCATCGAACTGGATGACATAAAATATATTGAGAGCCAGCATGAATATATCAAAATTCATTTGATCAACAGCTCCCCCGTGATGACGCAACTGAGCATGAAGACGATCGAAGAACAACTCCCCTCCAACCGCTTCATGAGGGTTCACCGTTCTTTTATTGTAAGCCTTAAAAAGATTTCGGTTATAGAGCGGAACAGGATTGTGTTCGATGGCAACGTATATATCCCTGTCAGCGAGCAATACCAAGAAAAATTCCAGGAGTATATTGATGGGAATTTTGTTTAATAAAATCCGGTAAAGCCAGACCAACCGACTCTGGAGCCTTATTCATTTATTACCAATTGATTTGGACGTTGCGACTTTTTTCTGACAAGTTTTTTAGTGCACCGTTTGATCAATCATCGATTCACCAATTCTTTCGCCTGCTTTGATTGCAGTTTCATAACCCTTTAAAGTATTGATCAACAGGTCGTCATCGATGCGAATCTTGTTTTTTTCAAACAGCAGCACTACCGTGGAACCCCCGAATTTGAAATACCCTTTCTCCTCCCCTTTTTTTACAGAATTCCCTGTATAGGTCTGTAAGATGCTTCCTACCATGGTTGCACCTACTTCCATCATCACAACATTTCCAAACAGGGGGTTCGAAATGATGGTAAATTCTCTTTTGTTCAGGCAAAATACTTCGGTCATTTTGCGCAACGCAAGGGGGTTAACGGAATAATAATCACCTTCAATGCGGGTGATGGGGGATACACTTCCGCTCATGGGAAAATGGAAACGGTGGTAATCGAAAGGGGCAAGCCGGATGATCACCAGGGTGCCATCAAGGTAATTTTGAGCAAGGCGGGCATCATTCAAAAACGAAACAATATTGAACCGGTATCCTTTGATGATAAAATCGCTGTTGCCGATGTTGGCAAATGCCAGTATTTTTCCATCGGCAGGCGAAACTGCAACAGTTGAGTTGGTATCCACCGGCCGGGCATTATTCTTTAATTCCCGGGTAAAAAAATCGTTGAAAGAGTTGAACTCTTGTTTTTGGAAGATACTCTTGTCGATACCAAATTCAGCAACAAAGGGTTGTATTTTTTTGGTCGATGAAGCACGATCCATGCTATAACCATAAACTGACGAAACCACCTTTCTTTTGGCCAGCGCCCACAATGTTGCTTCGCCAACCGGATTATGATACAGCCACACCAACCACTTTTCGCCAGCCACTTTTTCCATTTTTAACAAGCCACTTTGCCTGTCGTAATATCGGATGGGAGCTTGTGGCGGCAACGGATATAAGGCCAGCATGGCAATAACAGCAAGCAATAACAAAATGAGACCCCACCTCGTTTTAGCTTTTGAAATGTTCATCAGTTGCTGTTTATTTTCATGTTTGCCTTGTTCGCCTTGAATTGCAAAGATAGATGTTCAGAGCTTGCCCTTCGGGGGTTAAATGAATTTTTATACATTTGTCCATCGAATTATAAACCTTAAATTAAGAATATATGATTTATCCATACATAAATGTTTGGGCTGTGCTGGTGAGCACGGTCGCGTTCTGGGCTCTCGGGGCCCTTTGGTACAGCCCTTTATTGTTCAGCAAACGCTGGCAGAAGGAGGTCGGGTTTAAAGAAGAAGAAATTACCAAAACCAATATGGCGATGGTCTTTGGCTTGAGTTTTCTGGTTATGCTTTTGATGACATGGGCATTAAATTTTGTGATAAACTCTCACAAGGCAGAGGAGGTAAGCATGTTGCAGGGATTACAATACGGTTTATTTACAGGATTTTTCTTCTCAATGCTGACCATGGGGATCAATTATCTGTATCAGCGCCGTTCAGTCGTACTCTGGCTGATAGATGGGTTTTACGTCATGCTTGGATTGGGAATTGCAGGAATGATCCTTGGCGCATGGAGATAACCCATGATACCCAATCCCTTTATTCGGTAATTCCATTAAACGATGGTTGATGTAATACGTACTTGTAGCTATCTTCACCGGTGGGAGCGACCCTTTTATATGAAGGCAGGGAACTATTATAATTGCGCATATCAGAATACGATGCTTTTAATTATCTAATTTACACGCTCATGCATAAGATTCTGATCGTTGACGACCGTCCGGAGAACATTCAGCTTATCGCCAGAATCCTGGAAAGTTCCTTTCCCTCGGCCAGGTTGTACCAGGCAATTGGAGGTGATTCGGCACTTAAAGTCATCGGGCAGATCAGTTTGGACCTGGTCGTTTCCGATTGGGACATGCCCGGGATGAACGGCATCGACCTGATCAGGTCGATGAAGGAAGATCCCAAAACAGCCCATATCCCGGTGGTGATTGTCACGGCCATCATGCTCACGGCCAAGGATCTCGAGATGGCTCTTTTGGCCGGAGCCCACGACTACCTACGCAAACCGGTGGATCCACAGGAGCTGACTGCAAGGGTAACCGCCGCCCTGACTTTATCGGGTTGCCACCTGAACGAAATTCGTGAAAAGGACCTTCAACTGATGGAGAAGACCCTGATCCATGTCAAAAACAACGAGTTTGACATCAACATGACCCGTGATCTGGAGAAGTTGCTGGAACAATGTAGCAGCATTCCGGAGGTTCAGGCAGCCATCCGGACACTCATTGGCAAGATGGAACAGAAGATCCGGGAAGACAGTTGGCAAGGTTTTGAAGTCGCTTTCCAGAATATTCATTCAGACTTCATTAAAAACCTCCTTCAAAGTCATCCGGGCCTTACCAAAAGCGAACTAAAGCTTTGCATCCTGCTGAAACTGGGGATGAATACCAAGGATATCGCTTCGATGCTATACCTGAGTCCGGAGAGCCTGAAAGTCTCCCGCAGCCGTTTGCGAACCAAGCTCGGCATGCAGGAGTGCGACAGTTTTCACACCTGCCTTTCCTCCTTCTAAATTTGGATTTGTTAACCTTTTGCTAACCATCCGATCATGGTTGGATGGACGGGAATCTTCATCTTCATGGTCGACTCCCCCATCGGGTAAATTTTAAAAAAAATGCAATCCATAAACCGTTTTGGTTTACATTTAACTATAATTATGTAATTTTGTAAACCAAAAACCACCCATAACCATGAAAGAAATTTTCAGCAAAAGGCTCAAAAGTGCGCGTGTGAAGGCGGGTCTTTCACAGGACGGGCTCGTGGAGCGCATGGGCAACACCATATCCAAAAACGCCATTTCAAAATACGAACAAGGGGAAATGATGGCCGACAGTAAAGTCATGTCATCCCTGGCCAAAGCACTTGACGTCAAATTCGATTATTTCTTTCGCCCTTTTTCAATAGAGATCGGCCAGATTGATTTTCGCAAGAAAAGTAAGTTATCTCAGAAATCTCTGGCAAGCATCAGGCAGCAGGCAACTGATATAATAGAACGATATATCGAATTGGAACAACTTCTGAACATTCAGACCGGTTTTGTAAATCCATTAAAAGGAATGATGATCGAATCATCTGAACAGGTTGAAGGTGCAGCCGAAAAATTGCTGTATGAATGGCAGTTGAGTTTCAACGGGCTGCCCAATATTATCGACATGCTCGAAGATCACGAAATTAAAGTGATTGAGATTGAAGCCCATGAAGATTTTGACGGACTTTCGGGCTGGGCGGATGGCCAGTATCCTATTGTAGTTGTAAACAGCACCTTTCCTGTCGAACGTAAAAGACTTACTACTCTTCATGAACTAGGCCACCTTTTGTTACAATTCGATCCTAAATTTACTCCCCGTGACATCGAACGGCTTTGTTTCCAATTTGGGAGTGCACTACTCATACCTCGTGCAACCTTCAGGAAAGAAATTGGAATTACCCGTTCTCAATTTTCAACTCCTGAGTTTAGACTTTATAAAGCCACTTATGGTATGTCCGTTCAGGCGTTAATGGCCCGGGCAAGGATTCTCAATGTAATATCCGAATCCTTTTTTCTGCGTTTTCGGAAATGGATAAGTCGGAATCTAAAAGAAGACAACCTGGGAAAATATCCCGGGACCGAAGAAGCGGTGAGATTCAAACAACTTATCTATCGTGCTGCTGCCGAGGAAATCATTTCCATGAGCAAAGCTGCAAATATTTCAAATCAGAAACTTGCGGAGTTTCGTAAAGAATTTATCGCCCTGTGAGGATCATTGTCAACGATGCAAATATTCTGATCGATCTTGTTGAGCTTGAATTGCTGCAACAGTTCTTTAGTCTGCCCTTTGAATTTCAAACCACAGGATCTATCTTTGATGAGCTTTACGAACATCAGCAGATGGAATTACTACACTTCATCCGCCAGGAACGGTTGACAATTGTCGAATTTACGGAGGATGAACTCACTTCAATAAATGAGTTGAACCTGAAAAAACCTGCTCTCTCAACACAGGATTGTTCGGCTTTTTTCCAGGCACATAAAACCGAAGGAATTTTAATTACAGGCGATAATACCCTGAGAAAATATGCAAAGACCAACCATTTAGAGGCATACGGACATTTGTGGGTACTTGACATGTTGGTTGAAGCCGGCATTTTATCAGGTCGCGAGGCATCAGTTTCCCTCACAAACCTGACAGGGAGAATTAATCCCCGCCTTGGACTCCCTGATGCTGAATGCCAAAAACGTCATTCTGCGTGGATTCTCATTGGTTAACTTTAAGGGCATTCTGTAATTCGTTTTAAAAATCATTCAGTTCCTCATTTCCACGGGCAAACCAAAGACATTGCCTCCATGCTATACCAAAGTCCGGAGAGCCTGAAAGTCTCCCGCAGCCGTTTGCGAACCAAACTCGGCATGCAGGAATGCGACAGCTTTCACACCTGTCTTTCAGCTTTCTAAATTTGGATTTGTTAACCTTTTGCTAACCATCCGATGGTATTCGGGTGAAATAGTATCTTCATCTTTGTATGGGGCTTTAGGCAGTATATTGCCAATCCGCCGAATCAACCAAACCAACCCAAATTTTTCAGCGCTTTATGAAAAACAAAATTTTACAAAAGCTGAGCATCCTGGCCATGCTCCTGGCATCAACTTTTTCCCTCCATGCCCAGTTCTTTATGACCGGGCAGAATGCCACCTATGTCGTAGGGCAGGCAAACTTTACAACTCGGACCAATGGGACTACTAACAAAAAATTTTGGTATGCGTATGATGTCGCCGTGGATACAACGAACGGCAAAATGTATGTTGCTGACTGGATTAATAACAGGGTTTTACGTTTTGCATACCCTGTCACCCAAAATGAGCCGGTTGCTGATCTTGTTTTCGGACAATCCACTTTTACCAGCAGTACGTCGGGCACCACGGGAAATACATTTAAGGCTCTTACCGGTGTTGCGGTTGATGCGAGCGGGAATTTGTGGGTGGCAGATGGCGGTAACCACAGGGTGTTGAAATTTAATGCAGCCTACAACATATCCACCAACCAACCCAATGCCAACGTGGTCCTCGGCCAGTCAAACTTTACGACAGGCACCAGCGGCGCTACACTGAGCAAAATGAACAAACCATTTGATCTGTGTTTTGATGACGACGGTATTTTGTGGGTTGCCGATGCCTCCAACCACCGCGTTTTGCGTTTTGATGCGGCGAACCAGGGAACCAACGCCACTGCCAATGGTTACCTCGGCGTTGGGTCTGCCAATGTTTCATCTTCGCACATGAACAATCCCGAAAGAGTGGTCTGTATAGGGACTTCCCTGTTTGTTGCAGACAGGAACAACCACCGTGTTTTGCGCTTTGATAATGCTGCAACCAGTACCGGAGTAGCCAATGGTGTATTGGGGCAGGCCAATTTCACGACCGGTACTCAGCCGGGCGTCCCGGCAACGCAAAGTGCACTCAGAAGCCCGTCAGGGTTAGCGAAAGATGCTTCCGGTAATCTGTATGTTTCCAATAACGATTTTAACAGAGTTATGATTTTTTACAATGCCGTTGCAAAAGCAAACGGCGCCAATGCCGATGTTGTGCTCGGACAAAGTTCGTTTACATCCTATAGCTATGGAACCACTCAAAATGGATTGTATAACCCAGCAGGATTATGCTTTGATGAAGCAAATGATGTTTTATTGGTTTCTGAGCTTGAGAATCACCGTGTTGTAACTTTTATCCCCCCACCTCCGCCGGCTACTCCTGTGGCAAACCCAACCCCGGCATTTTCCACGACCTATTTTGTTGCCGAGTGGAATGCCTCGACAGGCGCTACCAAATACTATCTGGATGTTGCTACCGACGCCGGTTTTACTGCTTTCGTGAGCGGTTACGAGGACTTGGATGTTGGGAATGTACTCTATTTTAATATAACAGGCTTAACTGCAAGCA
>DYQT01000196.1 GCA_020719165.1 Draconibacterium orientale
GTCAATGGCCGGAGTTGCCACCGGGGGGAGCCCAAGTGCAGTTTTTGCAAATATTGCAGGCACCTCCTTCTGGTACTACTCCACCAGCTATGAAGCAGACGCCCGGCTCGATTACAAACTGGTTATCAACGGTTCCAACTGGATTCTGGATCCGAAAAACCCAAACACCTGCATGGGAGGTTATGGGCCCAATTCAGAGTTGCGGATGGCTGATTACGTTGAACCTCCCGAAATAAAGTATTACAGCACTATCCCGCATGGAATTATCCGTGACACGACCTTTCACAGTAACATTCTCGGAAACAGCCGGCAAGTGCGCATTTATCTGCCCCCGGGTTACCCGGCAGGCAGTGAAGCCTACCCGGTTATTCTTTTTCACGACGGACTTGATTACCTCAATCTTTGCAAAGCCAATAATATTCTCGACTACCTCATTTCCGAGCATCTCATGGTTCCGGTTATCGGCGTATTTGTACCTGCGGTTGACCGGGCTGCTGAATACGCCGGCAGTAAAATTGACAAGTTTACCGAATTTATCACCGGGGAGTTGATGCCGGTGATCGATGCCAGATATAAAACCAGCAAAGACCCGGCCAGGAGGGCCATGACCGGTGCCTCCGACGGAGGGAACATTTCACTTTACATCGGCATGAAACACCCTGATCAGTTCGGAAAGATTGCAGCTCAATCAAGTGATGTGATCCCTGTAATCAGCGAAACATTTTCAAACGGGCCAAAACTGAACCTCGCATTATACATCGACATCGGCACTTACGACATTGACATTCTGATACCGATGGTGCATGGTTTGCGTGACATTCTGCAAACGCGGGCCTACACTTTTCAATTCCGCGAATGGCACGAAGGGCATAGCTGGGGCAACTGGAAGGGGCATTTACGGCTCCCGCTGCTGCAGTTTTTTCCGATATCCAGCGGGTTAAATCAAAACCCTGGAAACAAAGGAATAAAACTGGAGCAAAACAGGCCAAATCCATTTAACGGAAAAACCCTGATTCCATTCTCCGCGCCTCCAGGTTCCAAAATAGAATTGACGGTTCTTGATATGTCGGGAAAAATAGTGGAGAATGTCTATTCTGGTACTATTTCGAAATCAGCAAACCTGATTGAATATTTTCATAAAAAAACAGCCGGCGTATATATATTGACGCTGAAAGAATCCGGAAGGGTTATGGACGAGATATTCATGGAGGCTTTGTAGTTTTAACCACAATAGACACAATAGACACAATAGACACAATAGACACAATAGACACAATAGACACAATAGAAATGTTTGTAAATTAAATAGGTAAAACATATAAACAATCAACATTTTTCTATTGTAACTAATGTGTCTACTGTGGTTTCATTTAAACAATCAACATTTTTCTATTGTAACTAATGTGTCTACTGTGGTTTCATTTGTTTAAAACCAAATAAAAATCATCATAAAATCAACCCCAATCATGAAAATCAAACAATTACCGATCATTGCCGCAGGGCTGTCGCTGGCCCTATGGAGCTGTTCATCGAACGATGACCTGCCCCTGTCAAAGGAGCCACAAATGGTTAAGCTCACTGCCCCGATTCTGATCAACACCGATTCAACAGTGATCCAACTGGCTGATTACCTCCTTCGACCAAACCAGATTGACTCGATGGAACTTGATGCAACCCTTGATGCGGTAATTTCTGCCGACTCAACCCAAATGACGATCAAACCAAAAACAAGGGATTTCCCAAAACTCTCGGTATTGAAAATATGGTCAAAAGGATTTTCATATTCACTTTTATGCGAAAAATCGACCAAGATTCGATATCGGTTCACCTTTGACCCACGAAATAAAAAGTACAAACGGGTGCAGATCAAGGGCCAGATGAATGAGTGGAACGCCGCATCGGGCTACCTTTTTGAAAAAGATGGCAAATGGCACATCGATTTCCAGCTTTTTCCGGGCAAATACCAGTATAAACTAATTCTCGATGGCAAAGAAAAAACGGATCCCAACAGCCGCGATTCGGTTACCAACAACAATGGCGGATACAATTCACTGCTGACCATCGGAAACCTCAATCCCAGTGGGTTACCCACACTTTTCACCTCCGCGGCAGATGGCAGAAAGATCGTGATCGGATTGAAAAACAAGTCAGATTCCATTTTTGTTTTCTGGCAGAATTACCTGCTCGACCAAAAATTCTGGAAAAATGACAGTGCTGGCATTACCATCGAAATACCCCGTAAGGCAAAAGAATTCGACCGCAGTTATATTCGCGTGTGGGCATACAACAATGTGGGGCTTTCGAACGAAATCCTGGTACCCCTTCGGGATGGCAAGGTGCTCACTGATGCAAAAAACCTGACCAGGGCCGACCGTGAAGCGATTGTGATGTATTTTTTGATGGTCGACCGGTTTAAAAACGGAAATCCGGGAAACGATGCACCGCTAAAAGACCCTGAAATTGACCCAAAAGTGAATTATATGGGCGGCGACCTCGCCGGTATTACCCGTGCTATTGAAGATGGGTATTTTTCCAATCTGGGCATCAACACCTTGTGGATTTCACCCATTACACAGAATCCGCTGGTGGGTTACAATGAATATCCCGCCCCACACCGGAAATTCTCAGGATATCATGGTTACTGGCCCATTACCCTCACCACTGTGGATACCCGTTTTGGCAACGCAGATGAATTTCACAAACTGGTAAATGAAGCACATAGCAAAAACATCAACATCATCCTTGATTTTGTTTCTCATCATGTTCACCAGGAGTACCCTGTTCTAAAAGCACATCCCGACTGGATTACAGAACTTGAACTGCCCGGAAAAAGGAAAAATCTCCGTTTATGGGACGAACAGCGGCTGACAACATGGTTTGACGTATTCCTGCCTACCTTTGATCTTACCAAACCCGAAGTGGCCAATATGGTTTCCGACTCGGCCATCTTTTGGATTACAGAGTATAAACTCGATGGATTCAGACATGATGCGGCCAAACACGTTCCGGAAAACTACTGGAGAATGTTGACACATAAACTCACCCAACAGGTTGACATTCCTGAAAGCCGCAGTGTTTTTCAGATCGGTGAAACCTTTGGAAGCCGCGATTTAATCGGAAGTTACATAAACCCGGGAATGCTTGATGCACAATTTGAATTTAACCTCTACTGGGATGCAAAAATGACCTTTGCCTCCGACAACACCTCGTTTCGCGATTTAAATTACTCCCTTCAACAGAGTTTCAGCTATTACGGAGAACACAACCTGATGGGCAACATTACCGGAAACCAGGACATGTCGCGGTTTATATCCTACGCGAGCGGCGCACTTAGTTTCAATGAAAATGATGGTGAAGCAGGCTGGAAAAGAGATATCCAGGTAAAGGATACGGTGGGTTACCGGAAACTTGCATCACTGGAAGCCTTCAACATGACCATCCCCGGAATTCCTGTCATATATTATGGTGACGAGTTCGGAATGGCCGGAGCCGCTGATCCCGACAACCGCCGCATGATGAAATTTGACAGTCTCAATAAACATGAGCAATATCTGAAAATGATCACCTCGAAGCTTACGCACCTGAGAAACTCAAACCTGGCATTGGTTTATGGCGACTTCGCCACGCTGAAGGTCAACGAGAGGGTTTTTGTTTACCTGCGCTCCTATTTCGACAAAGCAGTAGTGGTTATTTTCAACAAAGACAGATCATCGAAAAAAATTGAATTTGAATTACCCGACCGATATATGCAGGCAACCTTCCTGGCTCAGTTTGGCAATAATTTCGTTGTGGAAAAGGGCAAGGTGAGCATCGAACTTCCGGGTAATTCATTCGAAATTTTATCGAATTAATCCGAAGCTGCTAACTCAAATAAACGATGCATATGAAAAAAATTCTTTTATTTTTCGTTGGAGCAACACTGGCCATCTCTGCCTGCAACCGTCCGGCAGAAAAAGAAACTGTTAACCCTGCCAGTCATGTTGCCTGGAGCAGGAATGCAACCATCTATGAGGTTAATATCAGACAGTACACTCACCAGGGCACCTTTAAAGCGTTTGAGCAGGAGTTACCGCGATTGCAAAAAATGGGCGTTGACATCCTGTGGATGATGCCCATCAACCCGCTGGGTGTTAAAAACCGCAAAGGTGGACTTGGGAGTTACTACTCTGTTAGCGATTATCTGGCAGTGAACCCTGAATACGGAACAAAACAGGATTTTATCGACGTGGTTAAAAAAGCCCATGAACTGGGTATGAAGGTGATAGTGGACTGGGTGGCGAATCACACCTCCTGGGATAATGATTTGATTGAAAAGCATCCTGAATGGTACAAGAAAGACTCCACCGGCAAAATTATTCCGCCGGTCGCCGACTGGACCGATGTAGCTGCGCTTGATTTCAGCCAGCCCGGATTGCGGGAATACATGACCGATGCGCTCCTTTACTGGATAAAAGAGGCCGACATCGATGGTTATCGGTGTGATGTTGCGGGAATGCTGCCGGTCTCCTTTTGGAACGAAACAATACCAAAGCTGAAACAATTAAAACCGGTTTTTATGCTGGCCGAAGATGAGACCCCCAAAATGCATGACACCGGGTATTTTGATGCAACCTATTCCTGGCGGCTTTTCCAAATGATGAACCAGATTGCCCAAAAGAAAAAGACTGCGGATAAAATAGATTCTATACTGGCTGTGGAAGAAAAAATATTTCCCGCTGATGCATACCGAATGTTATTTACCTCTAATCACGATGAAAATTCGTGGAATGGTACTGAATATGAACGGCTGGGATCAGGGGCCCGTACTTTTGCTGTCTTCACCTTTACATTTCCGGGTATTCCAATGGTTTACAGCGGACAGGAATCTGCTTTAAACAAGCGCCTGCGTTTTTTCGACAAAGACACCATCCCATGGAACGACTATCCGCTTGAATCATTCTACACCACCCTGATGCAATTGAAAAAGAAAAACAGTCTTATTGCCAGTGGCGACAGTGGTGGTCAATTCATCAAGGTTGGCACCAGCAATGACAAAGCCGTTTATGCATTTTTGCGTAAAAAAGCTGACAAAAAGCTCTTTGTGATCCTGAATCTTTCGGAAACCGACCAGACCCTGAGTTTGAAAGGCTCCGAATTTGCCGGAAAGTACAAAGAACTTTTCACAGGCCAGGAAAAAGAATTTAAAGGAGTAGACAAATTAACCCTGTCGCCCTGGCAGTATCTGGTTTACGAGTAGTTTAACTTACGTGCATATTGATTCCTTAATGCTCTATGGGCGAATTGTTTTCGGGCAGAAATCGCCGGTATCAAGAGGAGGTTGGAATTCACGGGCAATTTTCTGCCATGAGACCATTTTGAAATTCTGGTTCATCTTTTTACGTCCATCCCGATTGCTGCCATCCTGAGCAACAAACAAACCATGAGGATATGCTGATCCAAGGTTACAACTGGTGACATCAATTCCGTCGGTATCGCTGGTTCCGTCAGAGGTGTTCCCTTTGGTTAGTTTAAAACTGCCAACGTATTCGTTTGTCCCTTCTCTTCTGTAAATTGCATATGTGTTGTTGCCCTGACTTGATGCGATCAAATACCCGGTTCCATTCTGCCCATAAAAAATTGCAAGTCCCTCAACATCAGCCTTTAAATGACCGTTCCCGACACTATCCAGCAAGACCGGAACCGCAGGTTCAGCAGGCGACGCCTTCACTTTCCATATCCCGCGATCCTCTTCCCCAATATAGAGATACCCGGTTTCATCATCAGCAACACATCCTTCTGTTTGGGTTTTAAGGGAAAAGTTCCGTACCAGAATTGCGTTAACTTTATTGCCATGTGAAGCCTTCAATTGCCACTGCTCCACTTTTCCATCCGTTCCGTTAACAAATGCATAATAGTTATCTTCGTGAATGTCGTGATAAAGACAAAAACCATAAACCTCTGAAAGTCCTGTTTTCAAAGGCCTCTCAAGAATATTCTCCAGTGCTCCGTTCAAAGGGTTCACGGCAAGAACTACAATACCCGAATCACTTCGGTTCGATCCTGCAACGATGTCGACCTTCCGCTCTCCAAGCCGGAAACCATACCTGACATCTACATTGTTGATCCGACCCAGAGGATATTCATGCAACAGCTTTCCTGACAGTTCATAAACACTCAACCCGCTTTTCTTGTTGGTCCCGATGATCAGGCTCCGACCCGGATCATTCGGATGAACCCAGATGGCAGGATCGTCAGCTGCATCATCGCTACTCGAAACGGGCTGGGTCTCACTATCAGTGGATACCTTGACAAGCTGAGGCTTTTGTGCAATGGAAATCGCTGGTACCAGGGAATACAGCAAAACAGAATAAAGAAATATGAATGTGATTTTTTTCATCATGCCGGTTTCGAATTTTTAAGGCGCCAAAAATACTCGAAAGTTTTTTGTAAAACCGAACTTTCCAAGATTTAACAATTATTTAATGAAATTGTAAAGATAATTTAATATTTCCACCTCAAACCGTTATGGCCTTCCTTGTAATTTTGCCGCACATATTCATTCAAAACATCTGTCATGAAACAAATTCTACTTTCTATTTTTACATTATTATTCATTCTCAATCAATGTCGTTTAGTTAACAAAAATAGGATAAAAAACGTTCTTTGACATAGTA
>DYQT01000197.1:0-1780 GCA_020719165.1 Draconibacterium orientale
ACAGGTTCTTTAAGAGACAAGGGATGGTCCGACCAGGCGATACTGGATGCAACCCTCGTGATCGCCTATTTTAATTTTGTAAATCGGATTGTACTCGCTTTGGGTGTAGAATCAAATTCTGACGAAAGCCTGGGGTACCAGTATTGATTCATTTAATAAATTTATTGCATCACCTGTCAGGTTCCATCCATTTTTACGACTATCATTTAAAAAGAACATTTTAGATCTTAAAGTTATGAAAGCAATTTGGAATGGAGAAGTGATAGCCGAAAGCCAGGATATCGTCAATATTGAAGGGAACAGCTACTTCCCAATTGAATCAGTTAAAAAAGAATATCTGAAAAACAGTGACACTCATACAGTTTGCCATTGGAAAGGTACAGCGTCTTATTACAATATTGAGGTTGACGGGAAAGCAAATAATGACGCTGCATGGTATTATCCTCAACCGAGCAACTTGGCCAGCGGAATAAAGGGACGTGTCGCTTTTTGGAAAGGCGTTCAAATCATTAAAGATTGATTATAAGTTCTCAAATGAGCCATAAAAAATCAGGAATGGGTAACTCTTTTCATGAAGTTTCAACCGGCGAACTACTGCTATTGCTGGATAAGCCTAAAACAAAAGTCATCGATGTAAGGTCACCAGATGCATATAATGGTTGGCAACTTCAGAACGAACGGCGTGGTGGTCACATTAAAAATGCCAAGAGTCTGCCGGTTAAATGGACTGCATACATGGATTGGATAGAAATGGTCAGGCATAAGCATATATTTCCCGAACATGAAATCATTGTATACGGCTATAATGAGGCTGATGCAGGAAAAGTTGCAGCGCAGCTTGAAAAATCAGGATACCCAAATGTTTCAGTATATAATCGATTTTTAATTGAATGGTCGATAAACCCGGACCTTCCCATGCAGCACCTTGCCCGATTCCGGAACCTTGTTTCGGCACAATGGGTTAACAGGCTTATCTCTGGTGGTCATCCGCCACATTTCGATAATAATAAATATGTCGTTGTTCATGCCCATTACCGAAACCGGGATGCTTACCTGAGCGGCCATATACCGGGAGCCATCGACATGGATACCCTTGCCATTGAAGCACCCGAGACCTGGAACAGGAGAAGTCCAGAAGAGCTTAAAAAAGCATTTGAGGACCACGGTATTACATCAGACACCTCTGTTATTCTGTACGGGAAATACATGTCACCCGACAACAATGATCCGTTTCCGGGCAGTGCAGCCGGAGACATTGGCGCAATCAGATGTGCCTTTGTGATGATGTATGCAGGGGTGAAAGATATCAGGGTCCTGAATGGCGGTTTTCAATCGTGGCAGGATGAGGGTTTTGAGGTTTCGTTCAACGATGATCCTAAAAATCCTGCTGCTGATTTTGGTGCAATCATCCCTGCTCATCCCGAACTTGCTGTTGATACTCCTGAAGCCAAACAGATAATTGCTGATCCGGGCTCAGCATTGGTGTGCGTTCGCAGCTGGCCGGAATTCATCGGTGAAGTAAGCGGCTATAACTATATCGAAAAGAAAGGCAGGATCCCGGGTGCCGTGTTTGCCGATTGTGGTTCGGATGCCTATCATATGGAGAATTACCGGAATTTCGATCAAACATGCCGGGAATATCATGAGATAGCAGAAACCTGGATAAATGGCGGAATTACCCCTGATAAACTTTTGGCGTTTTATTGCGGTACCGGTTGGCGTGGCAGCGAGGCATGGTTCAATGCCTGGCTCATGGGATGGCCGAGGGTTTCGGTTTATG
>DYQT01000197.1:1880-6649 GCA_020719165.1 Draconibacterium orientale
AGCGAGGCATGGTTCAATGCCTGGCTCATGGGATGGCCGAGGGTTTCGGTTTATGACGGAGGCTGGTTTGAATGGAGTAACGATCCGGAGAACCCTATTACAACAGGAATTCCTGAACATAAAATGGAGATCATTCCGAATATTAAATGTCCGCCAATTCAGCTGGACAAAAAATGTTGTTAATGAACTATCCGGACGCGATAATAAAAGTAAGCAACCATCATACTATCAGCAATTATTTAGTGCATGTTAGCAATGAAGATATTGTTGCTGAAATTTTTGCCGGACTCTCATATCCGCAAAAACAGATTTCGAGCCGTTTCTTTTACAACGATACTGGTTCGGATCTTTTTGAAGAAATTACCAGACTTCCCGAATATTACCCCACACGAACAGAGAATTCAATCATCCTAAAAGTGGCTTCTCGAATCATGAGCCATGAGAATTTCACGCAGATCGTTGAGCTTGGCAGCGGAGATTGTTCCAAAATTTCGATTCTGTTGGATGCTTTGCCAAGTGAGAAATTAAGGGGCGTGCGTTATATCCCTGTAGATGTAAGCAGAGCCGCTATCCTGAAATCAAGCGAATTGCTTGCCATAAAACATCCTGGGATTGAAATACATGGCATTCTTGCCGATTTCATGAAGCATTTCGATTTAATTCCGGGTGAAGGCAAAAAACTGATCTGTTTTTTTGGCAGTACATTGGGTAACCTTACCGGAAAACAGGAAACCAGTTTCTTAAGTAATTTGAAAGCATTGATGAAACCTGGGGATCAACTGTTGATTGGAATGGACATGGTAAAGAATAAAAAAATATTGGAAGATGCCTATAATGACCAGCAAGGAATTACCGCAGCCTTCAATAAAAACATCCTGAATGTGGTCAACCATATTGCTAAAACCAATTTCAGGCCTGATGAATTTGAGCACTATGCATTTTATAACGCTTTCGATTCCAGGATAGAGATGCACCTCAGGGCCCTGCTTGATGTCGAAGTCAGTAGTCCACACCTTGCAGGTAAAATCGATATTAAAAAAGGTGAAACCATTCATACCGAGAACTCACATAAATATACTCCTTCCTATATTCAGCAAATGACAGAGAGTATCGGCCTGCGTATAAAGGGAATTTACACTGATGCCAATAATTGGTTTTCGTTGGTTCACACTCATTAACGAAAAATTTATTACCTACCAGGCATCCCACTTGCCAAAATTTCTATTTCTTTTTTTAAATCAACCAATACGTGCCTTATTCAACTTTTGTTGTCAGGTTTTCCATTTCCTGACGACAAATGAATAAAACCATATAAAATTTACGAAAATGAAAAAGACAATTACAATCATGCTTATGACTGCTCTCATATTGATAAGCAGCATGACATATTCTCAGGTAGTCATTCACAATGACTCAACCTTCAAAACGGCTGACCAAATGTTGCTGGCCAATGAAATAAATGAGAGTGGAGAACCCTTCGCAGAAGCCTTGGGATATAATCTGGACGATCTTGATCCTATGGTACTTAATCTGCCCGATTCCATTGCCTACACATTGGGCATTGAAAACTACGAATATTCAAGGTATCTGTTGGGCGCTTTGGGAGCGAGTTCTGGATTGGGGCTTCATATGATGTGGGCACCAATGGTCAGGGAAATGGCTGCAATGGAACCTGCCGGATTTGATGGGACCTACACTGGCGGTATGATCAACGGTTTTAATGAAGATGATGAACTGATGAAAATGATGGAACACTTCAGTATGCTCTCGAACCAGATGGCCCCGGGCAATCCCTTTCCACAGTTTGCAGATTTTGAATCAGGAAATACACATTTACCCCAAGTTGTTGCGCCAAACTTTCAAATGGACTATGCTTCCTTACTTTGGAACCGAAGTAAAATGGATAAAACACTGAATCCGGCCGCAATGGGTCAAAGCATGATGAAACAATATCTCTGGGCAAGCGACATGTTAGGCGCTTTTCACGATTCGCTGAATAATACAATTGAGGCAACCGGCTCTAACAGCCCCGATTCTCTTAACTCACCAAATTTTGACCCCAATAACAATATTTATTATGGCGGTGACAATATGGATGGACTGATGGGACAGATCATAACGGCCCAGTCTGTAAACAAGACCATGTTGCTTTTGAACAGCATGGCTTATGATGGAAATTCCCTCGGTATGGTGGATCCTGCCACATACGATCCCGCAAATGGAATTAAATATTTCCCTCATCGTATTGCCGTAACCGAAGACATGATGGGCGGCATGATGCCCCCGATGGCAGATACGCTCATCGTTACCGATGCAAGCAGCCAGCTTTTTGACCAGTTATCTTTTCTTTGGGCAACAACCTCATATAAAAACATGATGGACCCGACCATTAACGATCCGCAACACTATGCTTACCATGAAGTATTTGACGGGGATCCTTTTCCTGCACCGATGTCAGTGACTGGCATGATGGGTCCGTTTGATATGATGATGGGCGCCAGCAAGGTTATCTTCCTCAACACCATTGCTATGCATTACAATGGTACCGAAGGAACCTTTGTGGATAATTCAGGATTGAATTCATCAGGCCAGGTTGTCATGGGTAACACCATAACGGCAAACAATGCCGGATATATCCTTGTTGTACTGGCTGATTTTGTAAAAGAATTTACTGGTACACCACTCGAGTCAATGGCCTACAATGCAGTGGTTGCGCAGGCGAATTACATTCTTGCCAAGTTTAAAGATCCTGCAGGTGGATTTTACAATGGCTATACCATTGGTACAGGGCCGGCAACCACAACGCAAACGATGGCATCCCAGGCGGCTATCATCAGGGGACTTTATGCAGCCTACACTGCCACAAACAATGCAACATTGCTTCAGGAGGCCAACAACGCCTACAATTATTTAATTAACAGCTATTATGTGCCCTGGACCACAGCATTCAAAACAGAGAAAAACAATAATACAGCTACCTATACGCCATTCGACCTTGCAGTACTGTCAGGTGCTTTGCGTGAAGCGAACCTTATCGGCAACCAGGCTGATGCTCCGGTTATCTACACCCGGGTTTTCAAAACTGTTTACAACAGAATGCTGCTGGCCGAAGCTGAACAGTCGGGGGAAACAGGCAATGATTCTGATGGCGATGGTGTTCCTTACATTGCAGGTGGCACCATGCCTTATGTTTTTGCCGCAGAAGGAACACTCCAATTCTTTCCGCTGGGTATAAATCCAGAAACCAGGGATAATGTTAATACACATATCTATCCAAATCCAACGTCCGACGTGGTAAATATTGAATTCAACCTGGCCAGCGCTGCAAGCGTAGGTATCAACATATATGATATCAATGGTCGTTTGATGATCGCACATCCAGCAACCAGTTATTCCACCGGAGATCAGTCGGAGAAAGTCTCCCTGGGTTCTTTGAATTCAGGCAACTATTTTCTGCGGCTTACCATCAACAACGAGGTAATCAGTATCAAAAAGCTGATCGTCAGCAAGTAATCCTGCAATAAATCCTAAAAAGGTGAATGGGCCTAAAAAAATTCCGGGCTCTTCACCTTTTCTTTCATTGTTTCGGTATCCATCAAATTTAAAAAGATAGAAATCTAATGAAACATCGCAGAATAATTGAACGACAAGGTGCTGTAAATTCAAGGATTTTAGTGTTCCTGTTGTTCTGTTTGGCATTGAGCAACAATACATTCTCACAGAACAGCCCCATCCTTGATGAATTCAGCGCATCAGAGACTAATGGAACTGTCTACCTGTACTGGATTATCTCTTCGGGCAGTACCTGCGATGGGATAAAAATATTCCGTTCGGTTGACAACCTTCATTTTGATCAGATCGGCGAGATCGGCGGAGTGTGTGGTAATTCTTCTGCTCCTCAGCCTTACAATTTTGTTGATGAACGTCCTGAAAAAAATAGCGTTAATTATTACCGTTTGGAATTAGGATCAAATGGTTTTTCTGAGACAATCTCTGTCGAGATTATCGACTTTAATGATAAAGGGTTCCAGGTGCGCCCGAATCCAGCATTTGAAAAAGCATTTGTTTTTTTTCAGAATGACCTCAGAAAATCATTCTCATTGGCGCTATACAGCCTTAATGGCCAAGTTACAGGCTTACAGTCAACCGACGCTAACAGCTTTAATATAAACACAATGAATTTGAGCAACGGGACATATATTTTTATCATTTTTTCTGAGGATGACCTGATAAAAATCAAAGGAAAAATCATTGTTGCGCATTAGGCATTGAAGTCCAACCCGAACGCGATTTTAAAACGCTCGATCAAAAGTAACAAACATGAAACACCTTGTTCTGTCAATCATTTTTATTCAGTTCCTGACTTTATATTCAAAAGTTGTTGCACAGGGATGCAGCGACGCCGGAGTATGTTCAATTCAAAGCCTCAGGCCCTCAGACACACCGGATACAACATTCAACAGAAATAACACCGTCAACGCTGGACTGACTTTTGGCATGAGCCAGTACAACGTGCTGGTATTTACACCTTATGTTGAATATACGCGAATCCTTGGCAGAAATTTCTCCCTTACCGGCAGGTTCAATTATGGGTTGAGACTGGGAGAGTTAGCCAATACAAACAGTCCGTCTGATTTCTTATTGAGTGCAAGCTATCGCTTTTTAAATCAATTCACAGCCACTGCCGGATTGAAAATACCCTTGAATGATGCCAATAAGCTGAAGGACCACCAACCGTTGCCCATGAACTACCAGACAAGCCTGGGTAC
>DYQT01000198.1 GCA_020719165.1 Draconibacterium orientale
TCGTTCAGATAAATTTGTATTATTGCACTTTTTCAACAGCTTACAACAAGTGTGCACTGCATGATGCTCATGCAGGGCACACACATTCTCCCTTCTCCCTGGGGAGAAGGGTCAGGGGATGAGGTATTTCCCGAACAAACATTCTCCCTTCTCCCTGGGGAGAAGGGTCAGGGGATGAGGCATTGCTGCATTGCATGGTACAATGTTTACTAAGCACTGGAACCGCCTCACAAAAATCACGTTCAGAAAATCGAGGAATGAGCGTAAAACTGCGGACTGTTTGAGGAGCGCAGCGACGAGTTTCCGCAGTTTAGCGAATGACGCTGATTTTTAGTGATTTTTGTGCAGCGGTGACTTTTCTTTGTTACTTTCTTTGGGTGGTAGCCAAAGAAAGTAAGGTTCAGAAAGAAAAAGATGTTTATAAAGAGTAACTCCCAAGGGAGCAAGGTCAGGGGATGAGCCATCATTTCCCCAACTCACCATTCATCTTCTTCACCAACTGACTGAACCTCTCAAGGTCAGCCTTTTCCACGGGCTTAGCGGGAGGAGACTCCAGCTTCAGCGGATCGGTAGGGCTGCCATTTTTATAAACCCTGAAATCAAGGTGCGCGCCGGTTGATAGTCCACTGCTGCCTACATAACCAATCACCTGGCCCTGCTGGACATGGCTGCCCGATTTGAGTCCTTTGGCATACCCCGAGAGATGCGCGTAGGTTGTGGTGTAAACTGAGTTGTGGCGAATGCTTATAAAACGTCCGTATCCGCCGCGAAAACCAAGGTCGTGCACATTCCCGTCGCCTAATGAAACAACGGGTGTGCCTCTCGGGGCTGAATAATCTACCCCGAAATGGGGTCGGACAATGCGCAGGATGGGGTGCATGCGCGCCTTGGTAAATCGTGAACTGATGCGCGAAAATTTCAAGGGAGCCTTCAGAAATGAACGTTGCAAACTCTGCCCGTTCTCATCAAAATAGACTCCTTTGCCCTGCTGTTCGAAATGGTAGGCATAAAAATCGCGGCCACCTGTCTGAAATCGGGAGGCCAGTATGCGGTCGATGCCGATCAATTTGCCATCAACAAAAATCTCCTCGTAAATAACCTTGAAGTTGTCGCCCTTTTGCAAACCGTAAAAATCTACCGTCCATGCATAAACGTCCGACAGCGCAAGCCCGAGGTTCACATCCAGTTTGTTCTCCACAAAACAGTTCCACAATGAACTGCTGATGGTGCCGTTAGCAGTTTTAATAAGTCGGGTAACCTTCTTCTTGTCCTTGTACACCTTCAGTGAATCGGTGAAATCGTACACCACGAAATCGATCGGATTTATCTCGTAAATAAAATAGAGGGTGCGTTTTAAGGTGTCTTTTGAGAACACCCGTGCATACCTGTTCCCGGCTTTGATTTTTCGCACGTCGAATGTTTCGGTGGTCTTCTTTGCGATTTGGTCGATGGTGCCATTTGGCACAAAGGGCGAAAGCAATGTTGAAAGATTCTGGTTATTTGTAACAGATCCGTACACGATGTTCAGGCTGTCGATTCTGATGCCATATGCCACCATCGGTGGAGGCGTCGGCACTGCCACAATGGCGGGTGTTTCGCGCTGATAGTAGAGCACAACTCCAACCACGGTTGCGATAAGGAGTACCGTAACGATGGCTACAACGATGGAAAGTCTGAATGATGATTTTTTCATATGAATTGGAATCTATCCGGGATTATCAGAAACAAATGCAGCTTTTTCATCCCTAATTTTATAAGAGAGCGTTCTCCTCTTTTTTCTTTGCTCTTTCCAAAACTTGATAAATGCACTCAGTTCCTTTCGTTCTTCTTCAGTCCATGGCTTATCAAGGATGGTGAAGTTTATATTTTGGGGTTCTCTGATTAATCCCATAGTTCCTATTTTTTAAAATATCGGTTTATTAATTTTTGTGCAGCGGGTGATTCAATTATCATTTTCGTTCCTCTAAAATGCGTTGCATAAAGTGTTTCCTGATAATGCCAGTTCCATACGCTTGCCGCTAAGGCTTGTTGGGGGCAGGGCACTACTCTTTAATAATTTTCACTATTTGTACCGACTCTTCTAATACCACTTTAACAAAATATATCCCACTTGGCAGCACACTAATATCGACATTGGTTGAGCGTTCCGTAATATTTTTTTTCATAAGTTCCTGTCCGCTCAGACTCAGAATGGTCATATTGCCTTGACCTGGTTTAATTGATGTTATAACGTTAATTTTATCCGATGATGGATTGGGGTAGATTTTCAAGAACCCGGACTTAATTGACAACTTTTCAGAACCTACGAAAGAACCTCCACCTTCAGTGGTTTTTAAGATAGTTCCGTTACTACCTGCCACGTATCCCGTATTTGCATCAGTAAAAAAAACTCCAAAGAGATAGTTATCTGTTAAACAAGTTACCTGATTCCAATACGTGCCACCATTTACTGTTTTTAAGACGGTGCCTGCCTCACCTACAGCATAACCTGTGTTTGCATCTTCAAAATAAACCGAATATAGTGGATACCACTGGTAAATATTGGGCCATATCGATGACCAGGTCGAACCAGCATCGGTTGTTCTCAATATGTTTCCCCCAGAACAGGCAATATAACCTGTATTCTGATCCGAAAAGTAAATGGAATTCAGTTCATCAGCACCACCACTTGATATGGTAGTCCATGTTTGGCCAGCGTTCACAGTTTTTAACAGAGTCCCATAGCCGCCTGCTACATATCCGGTATTTTCATCAGTAAAAAAAACCGAATGAAGAAACTGATTTGACGGGACACCGGATAATGCCGACCAGGTTACACCTCCATTATTGGTTTTTAATATTGTTCCGTAATATCCAACAGCGTAACCAGTAAGAGCATCTGTAAAAAAAACAGATTCCAATGAATGATTTGTCCCACTCGGCATGATATCCCAATTTATACCGCCATTATTTGTCTTTAAGATAATTCCATTGTAACCTACGATATAACCTATGCTATCATTTGGAAAACAGACCGATGATAATGAATTGCCGGTTCCACTTGGTATGGAAGTCCAATGTAAGCCCCCATCATTTGTTTTATAAATAGTGCCGCTTCCACCAACAACATAACCTGTTAAGTCGTCAGTAAATATGACAGATGAGAATGTACTACCGGTTCCGTTTGAAATCGCAAACCATGATGTCCCCCCGTCATTGGATATTAAAGTGGTTCCTGAATAACCCACAATATAACCGGTACTGTCGTCAGAACTGCAAACGGAAAATAAGAGAGGATAGGTTCCAATGGAGACAGTATCCCAGGTTACACCGGCATCATTACTTTTCAATATTGCTCCTTGTGCACTAACAACTGTTCCTGTGCTGTCATTGAAAAAACTAATTGATAGGTAGTCGGTCCAGATGTCTCCAGTAAGCATAGTCGTCCAGGTCGTGCCTGCATCACAGGTTTTTAATATCTTACCCTGGCTTCCTGCTATATAGCCTGTATTGGGGTCTGTAAAAACAACTGAATTTCCATTGTACACGCCATTATTTGAAATATCAATCCATGTTGTTCCGCCATCTATCGTTTTTAAGATGTAAGAATTCAAAATATAACCTGTATTAGTGTCAGTGAAAAAAACAGAACATATTGAATACGAACCATAATGCGATAAACTCCATGTGTTACCTCCATCGGTTGTTTTTAAAATAATTCCCTTTTCACCAACGGCATAGCCCGTTAGTTCGTCAGGAAAGTAAATGGCATTTAATCCATCAATAAAACCGGTTGGTAATGTAGTCCATGTACTACCTCCATCAATGGTTTTCAGAATTATTCCATTTTCAATGCAACCGCCTGCCACATAGCCTGTCAAGGTATCTGTGAAGAATACCGAGTTCAAGTTTTTCGCAGTTCCACTAAATAATGTGGTCCAGGACAATCCTCCATCAATAGTTTTTAGGATGGTTCCCAATTCTCCGACAGAATAGCCTGTATTGGAACCCGTAAAAAAAACAGATCTCAAATTATTGCCGGTAGGCAAGGGGTTTTGCCATGTCCATTGAGCATTTGACGTATTAACGAAAAAAAATCCAAATATTAGAAATAACATACATTTCATGACAACCTCCTAATATTCATCTGTTCTCTAATTGCCTTGCCCATAACTTAAGGATTAATTGAAAGTTATCACTATCTGCACAATCTCCGGTCTGTTGCCCAACCGAACGGGAGGTCCCCAGGTGCCAAAGCCGTTAGAAACATAAAAATGGGTATTCCCGATCAACCGATAGCCGCTGCTGATTTGGTAGATGGCGGTGGTGATGTAGTTGAAAGGCCATAGCTGCCCATGATGGGTGTGACCCGAAAGCTGGAGGTCAACACCTTGTTCAACAGAGCGTTCAAGGTTAAATGGCTGATGGTCGAGCAGAATGACCGGTTTCGACCGGTCAACCTGTTGCATCAGCTCACTCAGCTCCTTTCGCGATTTCCCTGTAAAACGTGAACGATCCCTGTCTTCGCGGCCCACGAGATAAAACTGCTGGTTGATGAGCAGGGAGGTGTCGCGTAAAACCGTGATCCCATGCTCCCTCAGATATTTCACGGCAGGTTCGGTGCCGCCAATGTATTCATGGTTCCCGGTGATGGCAAAAACGCCCAGCTTCGATTTAATCTGCATCAGGTTGGCTCCCAGGTTGTTTTTTATCACCGGCGCAAGATCCTCATCCACCACATCACCGGCAAAAAGCACAATGTCGGGATGCAGATCATTGATCGCCTCAACCAACTTGTTGGCCTTGCGCTTGGCAATGATGGTGCCCAGGTGAATGTCGGAAGCCATAACGATTTTCAGCGATTTGCTGCCATCAACCACCTTCCCGACATGCAGTTCCAGTTTTCTGATCATGGGTGTTCGCGCATTGATAAAGCCGGCAACCACAACAATGGTAACAATCGCGATGGAACTCAATAGCGCGATAAGCTTGGTTTTCTGGTAGTCTGCATAGAATGACTGTGGAAAAATATGAAAAAAGTGGTTTAGCACCCGTGCGAAATCAATGAAGAGCGCAATCAGAATGAAATAGAGCATGAAGGCCAGCCAAAATGATCCGATCCAGGTAACGACACCTGTAAAGCCACAAGGATATGCCCTCTCCATAAACCTGGCCAGAACAAAGGTAAAAGCAACGCCCCAAAACCCGGCAATATACCAGATTTTCCATGCCGAACCGGAAGGAACTGCCTGTAATCCGCGGATAAAGATATAACTGTTAACAAGTCCGTAAACGACCAGTACGATAACGATGAATATGATAAAAGCGCTTGTTTTCAATGTTTTTTGTCCTTTTAATGAATTTTTGGCTGCAAAGTTACCGTTAATAAAAATATACTTCTAAATTTGTTTCTTCGTACCCTCGTGGCCACATGCTATAGCATGTGGCTACACGAGGAATGGATAACCAAATCCCTATATAATATGGTAGAAACAGGTTTTGTTCTCAGTTGGATCGATTACACCATCATGATCGTCTATTTTGCATTTGTTTTGGGAATCGGCTGGGCCCTGAAGCGTTATATGAAAGATGCCAATGCATTTCTTGAAGCCGGACGATCAATGCCGGCCTGGGTTGCAGGACTTGCTTTTATCTCAACAAACCTTGGCGCTCTTGAGGTTATGGGTATGGCCGGGTCAGGCGCCAAGTACGGAATGCTCACAACCCATTTCTACTGGGTGGGAGCGATTCCTGCCATGGTTTTCCTGGCCTTGTTTATGATGCCATTTTATTATGGTTCAAAGGCCAGATCGGTGCCCGAATACCTGAAACTCAGATTTGATGAAAAGACCCGCGGACTGAATGCCATTCTTTTTGCGGTCATGACCATCCTGGCCTCCGGAATATCGATGTACGCGCTGGCCATCCTCATGGAAAAAGTACTGGGATGGAATTTCCATTTAAGTCTGGTACTCTCCGCTGCCATCGTGCTGGGATATACCTATCTGGGAGGACTCTCTTCTGCCATATACAACGAAGTGCTGCAATTTTTTATCATCGTCATCGGGTTGCTGCCAATAGTTTTTCTGAGTTTGCAGGATTTGGGCGGTTGGGATGGTATGAAGGAACAACTGGCTCCCATTGTGACTGCCAAGGGATATGCCGCCGACACCTGGACCACCACCTGGAAATATACCGGCTCGGCAAAAGCCAATCCGCTGGGGGTTGAATGGTATGGAATTGCTGCCGGCCTCGGATTTGTGCTCTCCTTCGGATACTGGTGTACCAATTTTTTAATCGTTCAGCGCGCCATGTCGGCCGAATCGCCGACAGCAGCCCGCAATACACCACTCATCGGCGCCTTACCCAAAATGTTCATTCCCTTTCTGATCATTGTTCCCGGAATTGCTGCCCTGGTGCTCCTGAATAAACAAGGCTCCGGATTTACCCTGCCCGAAATTTCTCCGGGTCATTACAATTATGATTATACGATCATCGCGCTGTTGAAACAATACTTGCCGGCCGGGGTGCTGGGATTGGGAATTACCGCCCTGCTGGCTTCGTTTATGTCGGGCATGGCAGGGAATGTATCAGCTTTTAATACCGTCTGGACTTAT
>DYQT01000199.1 GCA_020719165.1 Draconibacterium orientale
ATAAACAATAGAAAGTTAATAACCCTATCTTTGGAGGTAGGGGTGAGTAGTTACATAATCTTTAATCTGCGAAAATCTGCGAGAAAGTTTCCGCGAAAATCTGCGAGAAAGTTTCTGCGAAAATCTGCGAGAAATTTTCCGTGAAAATCTGCGAGAAATTTTCCGCGAAAATCTGCGAGAAAGTTTCCGCGAAAATCTGCGTTTTAATCCGCGAAAATCCGCGAGAACTTTTCTGGGAGAACCATCGCGAAGGGATTATTTAAAACCTAACCCCCAGCACCCCCCCGATCCACATCTGAATCGATGCGTTATCGGTTGATTTAAAATAAAAATCATACATGGAGAGCCCCCGTTCGGTGGCACTTGGCTGGCCTTTTGAGAAAACAAAGCAGTTGTAGGCAGGTCCGGCGAAGATCGCAAAATGTTTGGCAAACCGGTATTCAATCGCAGGGTTGAATTTTAAAAGCAACCCATGATACACGGTATCGGTGGGGTGGTATACAAATCCCGCGGAGGCATCGATGCTGAGCGAAAGTCTTTTGTTGAGGGAGAATATCGTTCCGATGCCGTAGGAACCCTGCAGCTTGTAATTGCCACCAATTCCGAATTGAATAAAATTATAGAAGGATCTGGTCCCGGATTTAAACGCTAAATTTCCCCAGAAAATCTCATTACCCGATAACTCGAACAGGTGGTAGCCGGTTTGAACATAACTGAAAAGTCCGATTGGAACGCCGCGCTCAACCGTATTGCAAACATTGATCAGGCCAAGTTGCAAACCATGCAGGTAGGTGGCATAATTCAAAAAACCTGCAATCTGTACTCCGCTGTTGTGCCTTCGGGCGATGTTCATCAGGCCTGCAAGTTGTAAACCCTCCATGTTGTCGCTGTAATTTGCCAATCCTGCGATTTGCAAATGGTTGATATCCTTAAATGTCAGGTTCAATAACCCTGAAATTTGCCACCCGTCGCAATTATTGGTGACAATATTGGCAAGTCCCGAAATTTGAACGCCTTTGATCTGGCCCGTAATAATGTTTGCCAACCCGCCAAATTGAACACCCGTGATTGTATCCGGAACATAGTTGAAGAGTCCTCCAATCTGTACACCATCGAATTTTCCAAGGTCGAAGTTAAAAAGCCCGCCAACCTGCCATCCCTTTCCCATGCCACCGACAATGTTACCCAAGCCGCCTATCTGTATTCCGCTGAGGTTGTTACGGGTAATGTTGAGCAATCCGCCAATCTCCAAGCCACTCAATCCGCCGGTGTAACCTGCAAGCAGGTTTAAGGAGAACCGGTTGGTGACCGAACCCGTTATTTTCCAGTTGGTTCCGATGTAGGGAATAACTGATGCCTGGAATGTTCTCAGCGAATGAACAGCCAGGTTCTGTGAATTGACTATGGATTCGCGCGGAACAAGCCATTTTACAATTCCCAGGCTGTCGGTGTTATGAATGATAACTGAGCCGGGAATGACATTCATGCGGAAAATGACCTGCAGTGGTTGCAAGAGGACATCAACCCTGTGATTGCCGTTATGAGCCACAAAAATGATGGTATCGTTATAGCCCGATTTGCAAAATGCCAGCCCTCGCACTTTCTTTCCTGCCGGGATCACCAACTTGTAAAGGCCTTTATCTGAGGTGACTGCAGATTTTTTATTTTCAACTTCATAAACCGTTGCATCCTTTAACGGGTTACCTGATGAGGCATCGACAATGGTCCCTGAAACAACCATTTCTGCAACCGGACGCTCAACACGGGCAATTGCCCTGTTCCTGACGAGAATCACATGGTTCCCGACCTCTCTGGGTCGCACATCCTTACCGAGTATCTCCTTCAGCAGGGAGTTTACCTGTGTGTTTTTGGCCTTCACCCTTACCTGCCTGCTTCCGGGAATCAGGTCGGCATCATACGAAAAGCGGAATTGACCTGCTTTCCCGATCTCCTGCAGGGCAACTTCCAGGCTGCAATTGGGAATGTCGAGAGAAACCTTTCTGGATAGAAAACTGTTTTGCGAAAAAAGTGACGACCCGTTTAACAGGATCATCAGCCAGATTCCCAATATCTGAATTGTTTTACTTGCTGCATCCATCCCCCGCAAGATGAAAGTTGTTACCATCGGCTTGCAGTTCAAGGCTGAATGATTCTGCAATAACTGTAAGGATCCTGTGTGCCGGCTCGTTTTCAAATGATGCTGTAAGCCGGCAGTTCATGATTGCCGGGTTGCTTGTCGTAATTTTTATGGAATAATATTTTTCGAGCAGCGTAAATACTTCTGAAAGAGGATTACTCCTGAAATTGAGTGAACGGTTGGCCCAATAAAGTCCATCCGGGGGCTTTGATAAAGAGCTGTCAGGTTCTGCCTTTCCGCTATCCCAGGTTCCACTTTCACCTGTACCCAAAATCAACGATGAGGTATCTTCCGGGCCAAGAGACAACCGGTACAACATAACGCGACCCTCAGTAACATCTACCTCAACTCTGATGCCGGAATTTTCAGGTGTTGTTTTAACGCTGAAAGCAGTTCCAAGTACTTTAATGCCGAAAGGTCCCGCAGAAATGACAAACGGATGCGCCGAATCCTTTTTTACTTCGAAGAAGGCTTCCCCGGTTAATTCCACATCCCTGTTTTCGGTGTTAAACGTTTCCGGGTAAATAAGTTTTGAGTTTTTATTCAGCGTCACAACAGATTTGTCGGGCAGGGTATCGCAAATTACCCGGTTTTCACTTGCCAACTCAACTGGTTTAGCTGTGTTGGTCACCATTCGGTATATGCTGTATATTCCGATCAGCAAAACAACAAATGCAGCAACACTTAACAGAAAACGGTAAGAGGTTAAACCAATCACCTTTTCTTTACCGGCAATTTTTCTGTCAGGTATGTCATCCTGCGAAATACGTTCCGACATCCGCTGCCAGGCCGCCTCAACATCTACACTAACAGGGACAGGGGTGAGTTTCCCGGTTTCCAGCCACAGCGATTCGAGCTGGTCCAGGTGCTTTCTGTTCCCGCCGGCTGCATTCAGCCAACTTTGAACGGTTAAGGTTAAATCCTCATCCGCATTTCCAAGAAGGTACTGAAGCAGTAAATGTTCGTCGATATCTTGTCTGTTTTGGTTCATTATATATATTGTGATGACACCCTTAAATCAATTTACCCCCATCCGCCCCGAAAAAATTTTCATGTCTGCCCGCTCATCTGTTCACCTACTTCCCGAACCAATCACCAAAAAAAAACAATATCCAAGGCAGATAGTCGCTTAGTTCCTCCCGCAGCGTTTTTAAAGCCTTCCCCATCTGGTTTTCGACAGTCTTCACCGAAATGCCAAGTTTTGCCGCAATCTGGCTATAGGTTAGCCCATCATACCTGCTCAGGATAAACACCTTGCGCCGTTCGAGCGGCAGGTTGTCGATTGCTTTCCGGATCTTCACTTCCAATTCCGACACAATCAATTCATCTTCATGAGAATACTGGTTTTCAACATCCTGGTTTTCGCGAAATGATTTATATTCATCGCGAACGTTGCGGTGTTTCAAAACATTCATGCATCCGTTGCGAACCGATCTGAACAGATAACTTCGAACCGAAGTGTCGATCACCAGTGTTTTTCGTCCGGTCCAAATTCTGAACATCACCTCCTGCACAACATCTTCAGAGGCGAACGGATCTTTTAGAAAACCATTGGCATAGGCACACAGCATGCTGTAATTCGATTTAAACAGCATCTCAAAATCAGCTCTGGTCGTTATCTGTGCAGGATTTTCCGAAATTGTGGCTGTGTCCAAGGGGCATTTTTTTCTTACGGTGCAAACGTACAAAAATGGCTGCACAAATCCGAGAGACTGAAGCATGGGTCAATAAATCTCGATTTATAATAATATCGTACCTTTACGAAAAATATAAACCATGCCAATTGAAATTTATTTTGACGGTAAGAAGAAGGTAAATGCCTTAATTGATGGTTTCACCGTTAAAACTGATCAACCCATTGAATATCAGGGCGAAAAATCAGCGCCAACTCCTTTCAGACTTTTTTTAGCATCACTGGGAACCTGCGCTGGTATCAATGTTAAGGGCTTTTGCGATCAACGTGGAATTGACAGTTCAGCGATGAGGATTTCAATGGATTATGTTTATGACCCGGGTCAAAAGATGATTATAAAGTTCATCCTGTTGATCCATGTTCCTGTCGGTTTTCCTGCCCAATATGATGCTGCTATTGTTAAAACAGCCGCGTTGTGCGCTGTGAAACGGCATTTAAACCCCTCCATTGAGAATGAAATCACCATTGTCAGGCCGGAATAGCATCGCGGTGTCCCCGGCCTGAAGTAACATCCTGCTTCGATGACGAGGCAAAAGAGTTTATCGCTGATCTGGAGCAGGCAATGAATGAGGTAAGATAGAAGATGCAACATGCAACATGCAAAGTGCAACATGCAAAGTGCAAAACATAAAAAAAAGGTTTTTCAGGTATTTTTTATTTTATCTTTTGCATTTTGCATTTTTAATTCGCTTCATGCGCAGCGGGTTGCCGTGGTTCTCAGCGGAGGCGCTGCGAAAGGCGGAGCACACATCGGAGTGCTTCGGGCACTGGAAGAAAACCAGATTCCGGTAAATTATATCATTGGAACCTCCATCGGCGCAGTGGTTGGGGGTATGTATGCCAGTGGATACTCCCCCGAGGAGATTGAGGAGCTGATGAGTTCGGAGGCATTTCAGCGATGGGCGACAGGTTTGATGGATGATCAGTTTGTTTTCTATTATCGCAAGGAAGATCCCAATGCCTCCTGGATCACTACCAATTTCGATTTCACGAAAAAGGTCACCTCTATCCTGCCTGCCCAACTCATTAAAACGTATGAAATAGATTTTCAGATAATGCAATTGCTTTCGCAGTCAAATGCAGTTGCAGGTAACGATTTCAACAAATTGATGATCCCGTTCAGATGTGTGGTTGCCGATATTGACACCACTGAACAGATGGTTTTGCGCAACGGCGACCTGAGCACGGCAGTGCGCGGTTCCATGAGTCTACCGCTGGTATTCTCACCCGTGGTAATCAACAACAAACTTGTTTACGATGGCGGAATGTATAACAATTTTCCCTGTGATGTGGCCAAGCGTGATTTTAATCCCGATGTGATCATCGGGAGCAGGGTTGCCCGTAGATATGAGAAGCCCGACAGGGAGGATATCGTTTCACAACTGCTTACCATGCTGATGGAGCGACAGAGCGATTCAATCATCTATCCGAACTCCGTAATGATAGTCCCGAACATCCCGTCTGTTAACCTGCTCGATTTTTCTAAAAGCAGGTTATTGGCCGATAGCGGTTACGCGGCAACAGTCAGAAAAATTCCTGAAATCAGGAAACTGGTTACCGACAGTGTAAGCCGGGAGGTGATCATGCAGCGACGCCGGGAATTTAATAACAAAAAACCATTGCTCCGTTTTGACTCTATCCATATTGCCGGGTTAAATAAAACGCAGTCTGCATATTTGCGTTCGATACTGAAGCACGACAAACAAACAATCTCGCTCGATGAATTGCGCCATGATTATTTCAGGTTCATTGACGAGGGATTTATTAAAAGTATATTCCCGGTAGCGCGGTTCAATCAAAAAACCGGTTTTTTTGATCTTTATCTGGATGTAAAAAAGGCGAATAAATTCGGAGCCCAGTTTGGCGGTAATTTTTCATTGGGGAACCACAGCGAGGCATTTCTTGAATTTCAATATAAGTATTTATGGACGAAAGCGTTGCGCTTTTTCGCCAACGGATATTTTGGAAAGGTTTACAGTGCCGCAAAAATCGGGGGCCGAATCGATTTCAACTCACAAACGCCCTGGTTTCTGGAGGCAAATTATTCCTATAACCATTATAATTATTTTAGGAATGCCAGCTTTTTCTTTGATGATAAAACTCCGAACTACATCATTACAAGTGAATATTTTGGCGATATTGAAGGAGGAATTCCCATCACAAATAACGGAAAATTGTCGTTGGGAGCGGTTTATGCTTTCACCAATGAACGATATTACCAGGACAACACCTTTACCCGCTCAGATACCTCCGACCAAACAACGTTCAATTTCTTTTCACCTGTCGTATGTTTTGATCTTAACAGTCTGAACCGGAAACAATTTTCGAATGCCGGAGTTCGTCTGAAGTTAGCTATTTCATACATTAACGGGCGTGAAGGAATGCTGCCGGGTTCAACCGCTATAAATAAAACCCCGGTAACTAAGTATCACAACTGGTTTAAGTTTCACCTCCTATATGATAACTATTTTGAATCGCTGGGGCCCGTGAAATTAGGTTTTTACGCGGAGGGAGTACTCTCAAACCAGCCATTGTTTGCAAACTATACTTCAAGTTTGTTGAATGCTTCGGCGTTTCAACCTATTCCTGAATCTCAGGCTTACTTTTTACCTTCGTTCAGGGCCACAAGCTTTGCTGCCGCAGGATTAAAAATGGTACTCCGTGAATTTGTAAATGCAGTTCTTTTCTTTGCTTC
>DYQT01000453.1 GCA_020719165.1 Draconibacterium orientale
ATTGTGCAGGACAAAAAGAACCGGGAAGTACTGATGATGGCATATGCAAATGATGAGGCCGTCCGCCTCACCCGGGAGACCGGCTATGCGCATTACTACAGCCGGAGCAGGAAAAAACTCTGGAAGAAAGGAGAAGAGAGCGGGCACTTCCAGAAAGTTGAGCGGATCTTAACGGACTGTGACGAGGACTGCCTGATCTATGAAGTGGTGCAGACCGGTGCTGCCTGCCACATGGGCTATGAATCCTGTTTTTACCGTACCCTCGAAGGAACGGTTATCGGGACAAAAGTCTTTGACCCTGAAACAGTGTACAGGAAGAAATAATTCATTTCTTTTTTCCCGTGAAATATTCCTCTGAATAATGAGTGAATCGCTGCCGGGTGCCATCTTCAGGTAATTCAGCAGGTGCTATCGTTTGTTTTTCGTTTGCATAAGAGACAACTATCCAAATCCACTTGGGGGAACCGATTAACAAGGTCCGGTAACGGGCAGGTTTTTCAGGTCTCTTAAAGACGGGGGAATGATCACAAACAGAAAAAAAATTCCTATGCGCTCTTTTTTGCGCAATGAGGTTGGTTTTATTATAAAATCAGAAAAAAGGGATTTTGTTATGCAGTTCCGGCACTGTCATAGAGCCGGCAAAGGTAGCGTGCTTTAAAGAGCACTATGACCGGTAGGATGATAAGGAGCACGATCAGTCCGACAACGGGTATCAGTTCGCAGATACATTCGACTATGCCAATGATAATCGCCATCACGAGCAGCGCGACAAGTAGTTAACCAACCCGATCTTGCCCATGTGATTAAAGATTGCACTGAAGTTGAATGCCTCGCCAAAACTGTTAGTGCGTGCAAAACGGACCCATGCTGTAGCTCTGATCAGCCCGATAATGATGACTACTAGGGTGAAGATGATAAATACTAAAATATCGGCACCAATCAAGCTCAATACGACACCGGGATTGACCGGCGGATTTACCATTGCAGTGCCAAGAGCCAGAATGGTAGTCAAAACCAGAACAAATCCGATGATGATGGCCGGTATTGCGTAAATCAACCCGACAATGAACAGCTTGATTCCGTCAATGAACATCTCACCCCAGCGATCAAGTTCCGGAGCCGGATTTTCACCCCGGTAAATTCGCATCATATAACCCAGAATGAGCGGAAATATAATGCAGCTGATGTTCAACAGAATCCATCTTACCCATTTTCCAACAACCGCATCCTTTGCATAGGCAAAAGAGTCCCCAAGCATGTTTCCAAAATCCATTTCAGTCACCATTTCTCATAGATTTTTTAAGATTCACCTTTAGTAGCTTAACTTGGCCACTTTTGGATAGCAGAAGCTAAAATTTTGCATAAACCCCATT
>DYQT01000200.1 GCA_020719165.1 Draconibacterium orientale
AGGGGAAATAAATCTGCCATGGTAAAACAGTTAGTTTTCGCGATTACTCTCCTTGCCACCATCGGCATCTTTAGTTTCACGATAAACCGCATTGTCAGTTATTTCAAACTTACCCGGCCAGCGTTCCCTGTTCGTAACTTAGGCAAACGACTCTGGCTCACACTCGATGTAGCCATCGGTCAGACAAAAATTTTCCGGCGTCCTGTTCTGGGTTTTCTGCATGCACTGGTTTTTTGGGGATTTTGCATCATCGCCATTGGAAGCATCGAAATGATCATCGACGGGCTTTTTGGAACCGAACGATTTTTAAAGATTCTCGGACCAGTATATGACGTGATCAGCGCTTCCGGTGATATCTTCGGATTGCTGGTCGGTATTTCCATCATCATCTTTCTTTTCCGCCGCCTGTTTTTGCACGTAAAGCGTTTTGAAGGCATTGAAATGAAATCCATCTCCCATATGGATGCAAATCTTGCCTTAAGCCTGATTTTGTTGCTGATGATCTCATTGATCGGGATGAATGTAACCTACCTGGCAGGGGCAGTTTCCTCCGGAGAACCCCTTTCGGGTACTTATCCCGTGAGCAGTCTGCTGACTGGAATTTTCACCGGAATGACTGACCCTCAAATCCGGCTACTTTACGAAATCTGCTGGTGGATGCACATCCTGCTGATTTTCATTTTTGCAAACATATTACCCTACTCGAAGCATTTTCATGTATTCATGTCGATACCCAATGTGTTCCTGTCGAGACTTGAACCGCTGGGCAAATTGCAAAACATGGATAACATCACCCTGGAGGTGAAAATCATGCTTGGACAAAGCCCCTCTCCGTCAGGTGATTCAGTTGTTGAACGTTTTGGGGTGAAAGATGCCGAGGATGTTACCTGGAAAAACTATTTTGACTCACTGGCCTGTACCGAATGCGGACGTTGTACCGCTGTATGTCCGGCCAATATAACCGGCAAACGCTTGTCGCCTCGAAAAATTATGATGGATTTGCGTGCGAGGATGAAAGAGAAAGGCGCCGGAATGGTACGCAATGGCAAGGAGTTCAGCGATCATAAATCACTCTTGCGCGATTACATCACCGAAGAAGAATTATGGGCTTGCACGACCTGCAACGCCTGTGCAAAAGAGTGCCCCATCAACATCAACCACCCTTCGCTGATTGTTGACATGCGCCGATACCTGGTGATGGAAGAGGCTGCGGCACCCGGAGGAATAAAAGGATTGTTCAGCAACATTGAAAACAATGGGGCACCATGGCAATTCTCACCCGACGACCGGTTGTTGTGGGCTGAAAATATTGAATTACGTATAAACAAACAGGTATAGTTTTACATGGAAGCACGCAAAGTTGAAGTTCCGGTGATGGCAGATCTGCACGCAAAAGGTGATACTCCGGAGTTTCTCTTCTGGGTGGGATGCGCAGGGGCTTTCGACGACCGCTATCAGAAAGTAGCACAGGCTTTTGTAAAGATATTGACCTTTCTGGAGGTTAGTTATGCCGTGCTCGGGAAAGAGGAATCCTGTACGGGCGATCCTGCCCGTCGTGCCGGCAATGAGATGTTATATCAAATGCAGGCCCTTCAGAACATTGAGATATTTAAAACCTACGGGATCAGGAAAATCATAACCATTTGTCCGCATTGTTACAATATCTTTAAAAACGAATATCCCGACCTGGGATCTGATGCTGAGGTGATCAACTACCTGCAATTTCTCGATCAGATGATCTTATCCGGAAAGCTGCGCATCGATCCGGCGGCTTTGTCGAATGTCAGCGTAACGTTTCACGATCCCTGCTATCTTGGTCGAGCCAATGATATTTACTTTGAACCGAGGTCCATACTCAGGAAACTCACCCCCAACGTAGTTGAAATGGAGCGGAACAGGAGTTTTGCCCTCTGCTGCGGCGCCGGTGGTGCCCAAATGTTCAAGGAGGCTGAAAAAGGAGACAAGGAGGTTTTTATCGAACGCACCGAGGAGGCTCTCCGAACTGAAGCAACGGTAATCGCAACGGCCTGCCCTTTCTGCATGAATATGCTTACCGATGGCATCAAATACAAAAACCGTGAAGAATCGGTTAAAAATTATGATATTGCTGAATTAATTGTTCAATCGTTAAATATTTAAGTTTTCATAAACCAATTGAAATGGAGAATAGAAAAGTACTGAAAAGCGGTGAATTCCTTGTGAATGAAATCCAAGCCAATGACATGTTCATCCCCGAGCAGTTTGATGAAGAACAAAAGATGATTGCCCAAACGATCAGGGATTTTCTCGAAACTGAGCTGTATCCGAACATCGATCAAATTGATTCACCCGACATCAACCTGATGAAAGCTACCCTGAAAAAGGCCGGCGAACTTGGGCTGATGGGCATTTCAATTCCGGAAGAATATGGAGGATTTGGACAATCATTTGTTACCCAAATGCTTGCTGCAGAAATAATTGGTGCCGGTCATTCCTTTTCTGTTGCGTTCATGGCTCATACCGGAATTGGTACTTTGCCAATCATGTATTATGGCAATGAGGAGCAGCGTCAGCGTTATGTAACCCGTCTTGCCGCCGGCGATTTAATTGGCGCTTACTGTTTAACAGAGCCGGGTGCAGGGAGTGATGCCAATTCAGGAAAAACATCTGCCATTTTGTCTGAGGATGGAAAACACTACATCCTGAATGGACAGAAGATGTGGATCACCAATGCAGGATTTGCCGACACCCAGGTGGTGTTCGCGAAAATTGACCGCGACAGGGTACTCAGCGCTTTCATTGTTGAAAAAGATTTTCCTGGTGTGGTTATCAATCCCGATGAACATAAAATGGGTATCAAAGGGTCGTCGACTGCCCAGATATTTTACAATGATGTGAAGGTTCCGGTTGAAAACCTGCTGGGTAACCGGGGTGAAGGTTTCAGGATCGCCCTGAGCATTCTCCATATGGGACGTATAAAGCTGGGAGCCAATGTATTGGGTGCTTCAAAAAAAGCCATTACCGATTCGGTTAAATATGCCAATGAACGCAAGCAGTTTAACGTATTGATATCCACATTCGGTTCAATCAAACATAAGCTGGCAGAGCAGGTTATAAAAACATATGCACTTGAATCTGCTATTTACAGGTTAAGTAAAGATATCGACGATCAGATTGAATTGAACAAAGCTTCCGGACTTGACAAAGGCAAAGCCTCTGTTGAGGGCATAAGCCATTACGCGGTGGAAGCAGCCATTCTGAAGGCGTATGGATCAGAAATTCTTGATTATGTAATTGATGAAGCTGTTCAGATTCACGGGGGCATGGGTTATTCAGCCGAGATGGCTGTTGAAAGAGGCTACCGCGATTCGCGCATCAACAGAATTTTTGAAGGCACCAATGAGATCAACCGGTTGCTGGTGGTCGACACCGCAATGAAACGTGCCATGAAGGGAGATTTTGATCTTTTCGGTAAAGCCACCGAACTGGCTGAGAATTTAGCGACTTGCTACATTCCTGCTGTAGAGGATGAATCTTATTTTGAGGAGAAACTCAGAGTGATTAAGAACTTCAAAAATCTCATCCTCATTGTTATCCAGGGAGCATCCGCACATTTTGACAAGAAACTCCTTCAGGAACAGGAAGTGCTTAACAACCTGGCAGATATGATCATGGAGGTGTATATTGCAGAATCGCTGGTGCTGAGGGTTCAGAAAATGGAGAACATGAATGGTAGTGATCCAGCCGGGTTATACCGTGCCATGGTTGATGTTTTTGTGTATGACGCTGCTGATAAAATCAGGAAGCCCGCCACCGATGCAATATACTCATTTGCAACATCCGATCTTCAGCTGAATTATAAAAATGTTATTGAAACCCTTACCGGCACTGCAGGTGTGAATGTTAAAGATGCTCGCCGCAAAGTTGCAGATAAATTAATTGAGGACAATTGTTACAAATTTTAGTAACTTGCAATAATTCTTAAAGCCAATGACCATAAAGTTTATAGCCATTTCTTTCATTCTCCTTGGCTTGGTATTCCTGCTTTGGAGGAAGTGGATTATCAGGTTGCTGCATTTATGGTTCATTTCAGTGAGATATGGGAAATACAGCCATGAGTTTTGCAGCTTTTTTAAAGATAATGACATGGTAAGTCCTTATATTGCATGTCTGAAGGATCAGATTACCTCTCATTTTGTAATCTTTATCCGAAAGTTGGAAGATTCGCTTGAGTTCCAAACCAATTCTCCGATCGATTATGAGGGAATCCCTTTTATGGTTAACACCCACTATGTAATTAAGCATAAAGGAACCCCTGAATGTGTGAACGTGGCATCGCTCAGTGATATCAAATTTCTGGTAATGGGCTACAACGAATATATACATGGGATTAAAATGAAATCCATGTATTTTTTTGTGAATGACCACTTTGTGATGGGGGAATTTCTTTTTTCTGATCTCAAACACACCAGCACTTCAGCATTGATAGAAACCATTTCATCAAAGTACCTGAATGGAAAGGTGCCTGAAAAAGAATTTTTCTACATCAAAGATAAAGACGGAAACCAGCTGAACTTTGAAAACAATGGGTTTTCTATATCCATCAAATACCTGTTCAGAGGTGATCAAACGACAAATCATATTCTGACTGAATCTTATCTGCCTAATGATAACCGTTCTGAACGAACCCTTGCGCAGCTGAGAAATGAAGAGCTATTGGACCGGCTCTGATTTTTCGGCAACGGTTACGTTGACAACTATTTCATCTTTCTCTGCCAAATAGTCGACGGTAATCAGATCGCTTTCCGTAAGTTTTGTTTTGATAATCTCTTCGGCAAGGGTATCTTCCACATATTTTTGTATCGCTCGCTTTAAGGGTCGTGCACCAAACTGGGAGTCCCATCCTTTTTCAGCAATATAATCCTTTGCAGCCGCGGTAATCAGTATCTGGTAGCCGAGTCCCTTTATTCTGTCGTACAGGTGCTTAAGCTCAATGTCGATGATTTTGTGAATATCTTCCCGTTCGAGTGAATCAAAAATTACCACATCATCAATCCTGTTGATAAACTCAGGGGCAAATGCTTTCTTCAGGGCATTTTCGATAACGCCCCTTGCATGTTCGCCGCTGGCAGCCTGTTTTGCTGAAGTAGCAAATCCAACACCCTGGCCGAAATCCTTTAGCTGACGCGATCCAATGTTGGAAGTCATAATCACAATGGTATTTTTGAAATCAACCCGGCGTCCGAAACTATCGGTGAGCATGCCGTCATCGAGTACCTGCAGCAAGAGATGAAACACATCAGGATGGGCTTTTTCAATTTCATCAAGTAATACAATAGAGTAGGGACGGCGGCGGATTTTTTCAGTGAGTTGTCCGCCCTCTTCATATCCCACATAACCCGGAGGGGCGCCTATGAGGCGGGAGACGGCAAATTTTTCCATGTATTCGCTCATATCGATGCGAACCAGGGCATCTTCGGTATCGAACAAATACCTTGAAAGTACTTTGGCCAGATGGGTTTTTCCAACTCCGGTGGGGCCGAGAAAGATGAAAGTTCCGATGGGTTTGTTCGGATCCTTAAGACCAGCTCTGTTGCGGCGAATGGCTTTGACAACCTTTTTTATGGCATCATTCTGTCCGATCACTGAATTTTCCAACTCAGCTTCCATATTGATTAGTCGGTCACTCTCATTTTTTGCAATGCGTTGCACCGGAATCCCGGTCATCATGGCCACAACTTCTGCCACATTATCCTCCGACACCGATTGCCGGTTAAGTTTGGCATTTTCTTCCCATTTTTTCTTTTCACGTTCAAGACTGTCCTGAAGTTTTCGTTCAGAATCGCGCAAATCAGCTGCCTCTTCAAATTTTTGACTGTTGATGGCTAACATTTTGCGCTTCCTGGTATCTTCAATCAGGTTCTCCACATCAATGATCTCCTGTGGAACATTGATATTGGAGATATGAACCCGGGCGCCTGCCTCATCAAGGGCATCGATAGCCTTATCCGGAAGATAACGATCGGTGATATACCGGTTTGTCAGTATGACACATGCCTTAATCGCATCATCGGTATAATTTACCAGGTGATGGTCTTCATATTTTTCTTTGATGTTGTGAAGAATTTCAACGGTCTCCTCCGGAGAAGTCGGATCGACCAGCACTTTTTGAAACCTGCGTTCGAGCGCTCCGTCTTTTTCGATGTATTGGCGGTATTCATCGAGCGTAGTGGCCCCAATACACTGTATATCACCCCGTGCAAGAGCTGGTTTGAACATATTGGAAGCATCCAGCGACCCTGAAGCGTTTCCGGCGCCAACAATGGTGTGGATCTCATCAATAAAAACGATGATGTTCGGGTTTTTCTCCAGTTCGTTCAGCACGGCCTTCATCCGCTCTTCAAACTGTCCCCGGTATTTGGTCCCTGCTACCAGCGAAGCAAGGTCAAGCGACACCAGCCGTTTGTTGAAGAGGGTCCGGGAAACTTTTCTTTGAACAATCCGCAGCGCAAG
>DYQT01000201.1 GCA_020719165.1 Draconibacterium orientale
GTTCGAAATAATATCAATCGCGTTGTTCAACCGGGTTGTTCCGGTTCCCCGCACTACTTCAAACGGTAAACTTCTCTTTTTCAGTTCATCGGAATACAAATCAAATAAAAACTGCCGTTGGTCGGGATGCTCCCGAAGGGGGTCATATTGCCATGGAAGGTCAATATAACACAACAGATAGAGTTGATATCTGTTGATATTCAGGTTATTCAGAATCCATGGATGACATCGTTGATATTTAACTTCGCTCCAGATTTTTGTCACAAGCAATTCGGTATCGCAAAAGAGATAGTTCCGGGCCTGCTCCATTTTCATTTCTTCCCCACGCAATTGGCCCCGGGCAATTACAAGAATATCTTTTTCTTCATAAGGTCTTTCGATTGATTCGAGGTATTCACGGGCAAATTCAGGAACCCATGCCGTTTGGTAATGCCTTGCGAGTTGTTCGGCCAGCATCGATTTTCCTGTTGATTCAGGTCCGGTAATGGCAATTTTCCGGATCATGCAGCCAGTTTTAATTTCCATTCCCTGTACCCTAGGATGGCGATAATTGTAAAGACAAGATACTGAAAGCTGCTGAAAAACAGCCCTTCCCAGGCACAGAGGCCAATCATTACGGTGTCTGCTGAAATCCACAATAACCAATTCTCAATTTTCTTACGCGAAAGCATCCATTGGGCAATGATATAGACGGATGTTGTGGCAGCATCCCACGAGGGCATGCTGCTCTCGGTATACCTGACCAGGATAAACCGAATGACGATAAAAAACAGGATGCCGGCGAGGAGGTCAAGCGGTAATTCTTTTTTTGCACATCGGCTAATCCTGATCGTTTCTTCATCGCTGTTTTTTCTTGTCCAATTATACCAGCCATATACACTCATAATGAAGAAAAACGCGTTGATTGCCGCGTTGGCGTATAACTTTGCTACAAAGAAAATATATACGTAAATCAGCACATTCACGATGCCGGTCGGAAAGACCCAAAGGCTCTCTTTTTTCATAAACCATACGCAGGCCAGCCCGAAGGCAACTGCAACCAATTCAAGGTAGCTGGTTCGAAAGGGTCCAAATTGTAGTGCAGCGGTGATATCCATGGGCGCAAAGGTAGTATTTATAGGATAATCAGGAACATGATTGGTGATAACCTTTTATCAAGGGTATTGTAAAACAAAGTACATTTGTATCAAAATTCAGGAATCTTTGTCAGCATGTTCCACATTGTCCACTACCAGCTTCCATTTATAGTAAACCTGCTGATCCTTTTATTATCGGCAAAGCTTTTGGGGGAGGTGGCCGAACGATTCGGGCAACCGTCGATGATTGGCGAAGTTATTGCGGGAGTGATTCTGGGCCCCTCCTTGCTGAATATCATCCCCGGCCCGGGTGAGATCAAGGTCATTGCCGAGTTGGGGGTTTTCATGCTGATACTTCTCGCCGGGATGGAGATTGAGGTGGAGGAGATCAGAAATTCTATTCGCGGAAGAAATATATGGATTGCCTTGCTTGGATTCCTGGTCCCGATGGCCAGCGGGATAGCCATCGGACTGTTTTTTCATTTTTCGTATACATTTACTATTTTCTTAGGGCTTTGCATTGCCATCACGGCCTTGCCGGTAAGCATCCGAATCCTGATGGACCTTGGAAAGCTCAAAACGGCGGTAGGACAACGGATTATTTCAGCAGCTATTTTCAACGACATTGTGGCATTGCTCATTCTGGGGATCATACTCGATTTCAACGATGAAACAAAAAACATCCGTGATCTCACTTTCTCCATCCTTATAACCACGATCAAGGTGTTTGTTTTTACCTCTATTCTGATGGCTGCCTATTATTTTTTCAAGCTTGCAAAGCGAAAAGTTAATGTCATCAATCCCAGGGTAAATAAATTTCTGCTTTATCTGCGTGGCAAAGAGTCGCTTTTTGCCCTGGTGATCCTCTTTGTCCTTATCTTTTCGAGCATTGCCGAACTGCTTGGTCTGCATTTCGTTGTTGGTGCATTTTTCGGTGCCATCCTGATTCCGCGCAGCATGTTTGCCAACCGCGATTTTGAAAAAGTACAACGCAGCATATCAGGCATTACCATGGGATTTCTGGCTCCTATATTTTTTGCCACCATGGGAATCTCCTTTGCTTTTTCTGCCATGAATGATGTGCTGTTACTTTCGGTGGTGCTCATTGCCTCTTTTTTCAGCAAAATCTTTGGAGGGTATCTCGGCGGACGATTGGCAGGTTTTAACAACGCCAAATCCTTGACACTCGGGTTTGGGCTGAATTCACGCGGAATTATGGAGCTTGTCATTGCCAACATTGCCATGGCAAATGGGTTTATTGATGTTTCTATGTTTTCGATCCTGGTACTGATGGCCCTGCTTACCACCATCTTCACCCCCTTGATGCTGAAAGAGGGATTCAGACTAATAGATAGGCAGGCCAGGAAAAACCTGAATACTTTTACATAATTTTTAACAATATCTTGTCAGTTGGGAATTTCTTGTTAATTTTCCGGCTCGATTATCCGTTGATAACGCAGATGTATATAACATAAACAGATATGTTTGGTCTTGATGCCACCTATACTATTCTCCTCCTTGTTTGCTTGCTTGCTGCCTGCGCTTTTGAGTTCATCAATGGGTTTCACGATACAGCCAATGCCGTTGCAACTGTTATCTATACTCATTCTCTGAAGCCTACAACCGCCGTGGTATGGTCGGGATTATGGAACTTTATTGGTGTTAACGTTGGTGGCATTGCCGTAGCCATGGGAATCGTAAACCTTTTACCGGTCGATTTACTCGTCGATCAAAACCTCATGCACAGCATCTCCATGATTTTTGCATTGATCCTTACAGCAATCGTTTGGAACCTTGCGACCTGGTACATCGGAATTCCTTGTAGCAGCTCCCATACCCTCATCGGGTCAATTTTTGGTGTCGGACTAGCCTATTATTTCCTTCCGGGTGTTTCTACGTATGCTTTGAATTGGAATAAGGTAATCGATGTTGGCCTTTCCCTGATGATTTCTCCCCTCTTTGGCTTTGGGTTTGCCCTGCTTTTAATGTACATTCTCCGAAAGACTGTTAAGAACAAACTAATTTTCAAGGAACCTCCCGCAAAGAAAGCGCCGCCATTGTGGATTCGCAGCATTCTTATCTTAACTTGTACCAGCGTAAGTTATGCGCATGGCTCCAATGACGGACAAAAAGGAGTCGGACTCATTATGCTGATTCTAATCGCTTTTTCTCCTGTTTATTTCTCAGTTGACCGGTCGAAAAGTCCTGAAAAACTGCTTTACGAAACCCGTCAAATTGAATGGAACCTTGCTCATGTCGATACCAATACGCTTCCGGTTGATGATCGGAAATCACTGAGGGAAGTTTTTGCCAGCCTGACTTACATGAGAGAGAAACTTAATGGAGTAAAGACTTTCAATGACTTACCAAAGGAGGATCACTTTAAAATGAGAAAATCAATCATTGTGGTGAGTAAAAAGACTGAAACCGTATTAAAAAAAATCAAATCACTTAAAATTCCACAGATTTCGCCAACACGGATCGCCATCTTGTCGTCCAACCTCAAAAAATTTAAAGCCAACACAGAATATTCTCCACGTTGGGTCATCCTTTTAGTCTCTATATCCCTTGGCCTGGGTACCATGATTGGCTGGAAACGAATTGTGGTTACAATTGGTGAAAAAATCGGGAAAACGCATTTAACTTATGCCCAGGGTGCAAGCGCTGAGCTTGTTGCAGCAAGCACCATCGGTGTTTCAACCATGTTTGGTCTTCCTGTAAGTACAACGCATGTGCTGTCATCAGGTATTGCAGGATCAATGGTTGCAGGCGGCGGCAGACAAAACCTCCGCATGGGCACAGTTAAAAGTATACTGATAGCCTGGCTTATCACCCTTCCCGTTACCATCCTGTTGTCGGGGGTGCTTTTTTTCCTTTTCCGAATGGCTTTCAAATAAAAATATGAATCATGCTTGAATTGTTGAAAAACTTTATTGATATCATCCTGCACATCGACATCCATTTGCAGATATGGGTAACCGATTACCGTACTTGGACCTATCTGATCCTGTTTGCCATCATCTTTATGGAGACAGGTCTGGTAGTAACTCCATTTTTACCCGGCGACTCACTGCTTTTTGCTGCAGGGATGGTTGCTGCTTTGAACGGCCATCCGCTCAACATCATCATTCTCATCCCGCTGTTAATACTGGCTGCGTTCACTGGTGACAACACAAACTATTTTATCGGCAAAATGCTTGGCCAAACTGTTTACGAAAAAAATTACCGTCTCATCCGCAGAGAGTATCTTGATAAAACACATGCTTTTTATGAAAAGCATGGTGGGAAAACCCTGATCATTGCCCGGTTTATGCCGATAATCCGCACGTTTGCACCTTTTGTTGCCGGAGTTGGAACCATGACCTATTTCCGCTTTATCTCCTTCAGCATAGTCGGCAATATATTGTGGGTCGTCTCTTTCAGTCTGGCTGGATTTTTTTTCGGAAACATCCCGCTCGTGAAAAATAACTTTACCATTGTCATTTTTGGAATTATCATTTTATCCCTGCTGCCCATGCTTATAGCCTTCGTGCGTAAAATGATAAGCAGCAAAACTGTTACTTAACCGATATGAGTGAGTCCGTAAATAAAGGCGACTTAGACAAAATCACCACGGCGGGGTTGATTGTCACGCTTGGGATTATTTACGGAGATATCGGTACCTCACCGCTTTATGTAATGCGGGCTATTGTTGCCGGGGGCGACTCCCTCAGTGAAGCATTCATTATAGGCGGGCTCTCCTGCATCTTCTGGACACTGACGATGCAAACAACCATCAAATACATCACTTTTGCGTTAAGAGCCGACAACAAGGGTGAAGGAGGTATTTTCGCTCTTTTTGCACTCATCAGGAAAAGAGCCAAATGGGCATTTCTCTTTGCCATGATAGGAGGGTGCACGCTGCTGGCCGACAGCATCATAACACCCGCCATCACCATCGTCTCGGCAGTGGAAGGTTTGCTGATTAAAAATCCCAGGATACCGGTTGTGCCTATCGTACTGATGATCATCACCCTGCTGTTTTTAATTCAGAAATTCGGAACCAAAATGATTGGAAAATCCTTTGGCCCGATTATGTTTATCTGGTTTTCCATGCTGGGTATTCTTGGATCCCTGCAGCTTTTTCAATATCCACAGATACTCAAAGCGTTAAATCCTGTTTATGCCTTTGATTTTCTGACAAAATTCCCACAAGGTTTCGTTCTGCTGGGGGCCGTATTTTTGTGTACCACCGGAGCCGATGCGCTCTATTCCGACATGGGGCATTGCGGACGAAACAACATCAGGGCAACCTGGGGTTTTGTGAAAGTTTGCCTGTTATTAAACTATTTCGGGCAGGGTGCCTGGATACTGAAACATGCAGATTTTGTAAATGAATGGACCAATCCGTTTTTTGCCATCATGCCTTCCTGGTTTCTTATGCCCGGAATTATTATTGCGACTGTTGCAGCCATCATAGCCAGTCAGGCCATGATCACCAGTTCTTTTACCCTCATTAGTGAAGCCATCTCCTTGAATTTCTGGCCCAAAGTAAAAATTAATTATCCAACCAACATCAAAGGTCAGATGTACATCTCCAGCATTAACTGGATTCTGTATTTCTGCTGTATCGGCATCGTCCTGTTTTTTCAAAAATCTGCCAATATGGAGGCAGCCTATGGGTTAACCATCAACATCACCATGCTGATGACCACTATTTTGCTTGGCATATACCTCTATTATAAACATGTACCAAAATACATCATCATCCTGGTTATGCTGATCTACCTTGTTATTGAAGGCTCATTTCTGGTTGCAAACCTGAATAAATTCCTCCATGGTGGATATTTTACCTTTATGCTCGGCAGCATCCTCTTTATTATTATGTATGTATGGTTTCAGGGAAGAAGAATTAAAAACAGTTTTATTGAGTTCCTCCCCATTACGGAATATATTGATGTCATCAAAGCCCTTTCAGTCGACAATTCCCTGCCAAAATATGCCACAAACCTTGTTTTTCTTACCAAGGCAAACCGGGAAACCGACATTGAGTCAAAAATTGTATATTCCATCCTGAGCAAACAACCCAAGCGTGCCGATACTTACTGGATGCTTCATATCGACATACTTGATGAGCCTCATGTGCTTGAATATAAGGTGAATCATATTATCAAGGGTGTTTTAATCAAGGTTGATTTCAAAATTGGCTTTAAAGTGCAACCACGTCTCAACCTTTTTTTTAGACAGGTAATTGAGGAAATGAGCAGGAATAAGGAGATCGACTTGCTGAGTCATTATCATTCACTCAGGCAGTTTCATGTTTCCAGTGATTTCCGTTTCGTTATCATCGACAGAATTCAAAATTACGATTTCGATTTTCCTCCCAGAGAACAGTTCATTATGGATTTATACGCAATTCTCA
>DYQT01000202.1 GCA_020719165.1 Draconibacterium orientale
AAATTACATCTATTCTGGCCCGATCGCAATACCTATATCTGGGTATTTATTGTAGTTTCGCATTTGCTTGGTACTTCATTCGCACAACACACGCCGAATAAATATTTTATCCAAGAAGGGGAAGCGAAAAACAGGAGACCCGATTGTTAATCCAGGAACAGGGACTTCTTTGAAAAAAGTTCTTATATACCTTACACCATACGTACATCCTGACTTGGGAACGGTATTTCGATGCCCTGTTCCCTGAACAGCACCTCGATGGCACGGATAAGATCGCTTTTTACATCCAGGCCGATATCAAAATGTGACACCCAGAATTTCATACTCAGGTCAAGCGTACGGGTTTTAAATCTATTCACCAGAACGAAAGGATGCGGATTTTTCAATATCCGGGGGTCGTTCTCCATCAGGCCAAGAAGTAGTTTCTCGGTTTTTTCAAGGTCAGTGCCGAAAGCGACATTCAGAGTCAGCTCAAACCGGCGTGTGCTGTTTCCCAGGGTCCAGTTCACCAGGTGCTGGTTCAGCAGGTCACCATTTGGGATGATCACATCGGCCCCATCCCAGGTTGTGACGACACTGCTTCGGATACCGATCGATTTCATAGTTCCCGTCTTGCCGGCGAATTCCACGATATCACCCACATTCACCGGCTTCTCAAAAGCGATGACGACTCCGCTGATCCAATTGTTGACCAATGATTGCAACCCAAACCCGATGCCAACGCTCATTGCTCCCAGTATAAACGCAAAGCGGTCCATTGGTATTCCGGCAGCAACAAAAGCGACCAAAACTCCGGCTGTAATGATGGTGATCCGGATCAGCACAAGCCAACTGCCGAGGCCGCTTTTTTTGGGTTTTGCTGAAACTGCCAGCCTATCGGATGCAAGGAAGGAAACCACGCGTGAAATGACACCTGAAACAAAAAGAACCAGGAAAAAGATCAAAATGCTTTTATAATTGAATGAAAATTCACCAATGGTGCGGGTCGCCGTCAACAATTCACGAAAAGGGTCGATGATGGTTTGATAAAAGAAAAAATCACGTCCGATAAGGATGAACCATCCGATGAAAAATAGAATATATAACAGGGCAGGGACTTTAATATTCGATAATTCATCAGACAATGAACGCTTTTTCCCTTCAGCTGTCAGGTAAAAATAATATGAAATCCGCAGCGTACTGTTCAGGAACCGGGCTGTCCAGGAAACCAGGAATGCAACAGCAACCAGAATAAAGCCATTGGTCATGAGTATTTTGGCAAGGTTGAAGCCCCCGGTAAGGTTATAGTATATTGCCGGAATCTGAAGCAAGGACATAAGGCCAATCGCCACAATGACAACCCTTTCCCTTATCTGCTTTCGCTTGTTCGTTGCGAGGAAGAATACACCTGCTGCAAATCCGCCAACACTCAGAACAAGCATGCTCCACCGTTCGAAGGAGGAATGTCGCAGAAGGAGATTGCTGATAATGGCCATCAGAAACAATAGGATGAAAAACAGCCAGGAATTGAAGGCGAACCGGGATACTGATTTCCTGATCATCACGGAAAGCGTGGCTGCACAAGCAATCCAGAGAAGGCCATTGAATACAAATGGAGGCATTGGGAGAAATAATGGAAAAATTGTGAGAACCAGCAACATTGAAGATGCCAAAGGTTTGTGCATTATAATTACCCGGTCCATCAATTGCCCGGGAATATGTTCGTTTTTCACCTTACGCCGCAGCATCACCAGATAAAAATAGATGGCCACGATAAACAGGACCATCAGGGTGATCATCTCCAGGTGATTAACCACATAAAACAGCAAGACAAGCTTTGCCTTCCCGAATGAATAAGCGATGATGTTCCGAACAGGCGTGCCCATGTCTGGGTTTTGTCCAAGATTGTCCAGTTCATTTGTATTGAATTGTTCAAGGATTCTGGCCCTCAACAATTTGGTTTTCGAAATTTCAGATTCCAGGTTGAATTTGAACAGATTAACCTGTATTTCAAGCTTTTGAATGCTGTCAAGTGACGACTTGATTGCCTTGTTGACCGGTATAAGGTCTCTGGTTAAAAACTGGAGGTTTTGAAAATAATGCATCATCGAAACAGAATCCTTTGGAACCATGTACAATACGCTGTCCATGGCCATGGAATCCAGAACGTATTGCCACTGACCCAATGATTTATGGTACGCCAATATCTGGGATAACCGGTTGCTCGTTCTGTTTTGAAGCTCGTTCAGGAGTGTGGAAGTGGTTGTCAGGTTCCTGATGGATTGTATGCTATCCTTATACGTAATGACACCTTCAATGGCTATTTTATTCCATTTTATCAGTTTTGCTATTTCATGCCTGATTGCCCGATACGGGAACCCCTGACTTAGAAAATTCCTGGCCTTCTCTATTTCATCTTTGATCAGGATAAAATTCTTGCTTTGTTTCAGAATCACCTGATGTTCCCTGAAGTTTAAAAGACTTTGTTTTAGTCCTTTCCCGGCAAGGTCGTTGATCATACATGACACCGGTTTTTTTAATGAATCCCGGGCATTGGCCGAATCAACTGCAGGTTGGGATACCTGGGCAAAACCGTTGAATGAGCAAAACAGAAGTAAGCAGGGGAAGAATCGGAATAAGGATCGAGAAATTGAAAACATAAGATGATTTTCTAACTATCTTCTTCCGCCACGACCGCCACCGCCACGACTGCCACCACGACTGCCACTGCCACTCGGACTTTTTGATTGCGACGGGCTGGCAGAACTTTTTGATGAGGATGGCGAAGCTGATGGAGAATTTGAAGGACGCGTTGATGGAGTTGCTGATGCTTTATTTCCACCCGTATTGGCAGCTTTATTGCCAGTGTTTCCACCAGTATTTGCAGCTTTGTTGCCGCCATTCCCGGCGGTATTGGCTGCCTTATTGACACTATTCCCGCTTGTATTGGCGGGTCTGTTTCCGTTATAATTACCGTTGGCATTATTATGGTTCACGGTATTGGAAGTGTTCCTGGAATTATTATTGTAATTATTATAGTTGTTATTGTTAACAACCACTGTTGTATTGCCATATCCACCACTATGGTAATAATTGTTATAATGATTTGCATGATATACGCCTACTGCCATCACGGTAACTGCTGCAAAATAAGGCGGATAATATGCATAATGATACGGAGGAACATAGGGCACATAGGCAGGTGAATACATGTAAACAACAACAGGACTTGATTCTACCACCACAGTAGTTGTGTTTACCGGAGCAGGCGCTTTCAAAGGGTCGGTGCCGGTATACCCGGGGTTGGCAGTTGCTGCAGGAGCGGCAGCTTTGGGTTCAACAATATAGTTTTTCCCGTATAACGCGGGATCTCCCACAATTTGCATGGTGACTTTTTTATCTTTATCCTTTGATACAAGGATAACGGCAACATCCTGCGTCTCCTTTTCGCTGACTGCATCCTGAAGAATAAATGTAAAATCATCCCCGTTTTTTTTCGTCACGACCTTGATGAAATCAACCTTTTTGTCCAGATTCAAATCGAGGTTATTGATGCCGGTTTTTTCCAGGTTTAGCGACTTTTCAAATTCTTCGATGGTCTTCGACTTTTGAAAAAGATCCAGCACCGCGTAAAGATCAAGGTTATCTCCAGGTAAACCCAAAGAGTCCGGTTTCTGGCTTGTTTGTGAAAACACAGAAACACTCAAAAAACACGAGACCCAAAGAGACAATAATAAAAAACAGTTTTTCATATTTCTTTTTCGATTAAACTTTTTATAATACGTGGCAAAACAGGAAAAAGCACATTGAAAATTCTATTTAACAGTTATAAATCCAGCTAAAAGCCGGTTAAAAGCGAAACCCGAGATGAACAAAAATCTGCGCTGGTTTTGACTGATCATTTTTAAAAACATCCAAAAATCCATAATTCACTCCGGCTTCAAGTACCACGAAAAATATATTTACACCAATTCCAGCCTGTCCATAAAGATTAAAGGTATTGATTTGATCCTTATTGATCCCAAGGTCATTTCCCCCAACACCTATTGCAAAAGATGGTATTGCGCTTAAAAAGAGGCGAAGTGCAAATATTCTGTTGGTGACCGATAGAAAATTAATCCCGCCGGTAATGGGAATACCGATCTCCCTGATGCTGAAAACGCTATCAGTTACAGTTGTGTCTGCCGGCTTCGATATGTCAGAAAGACTATATACAGCGTTGTTAAAGCGTGCCCCGGCTTGCCAGTAAAAAAACTTGCCGCGTTTATAAGCAGCGCCCAGCATATACCCAGGGGCAATATGATTTTCGTATTTGTCGGACGAAACACTTAGCATATTCAAACTACCACCCACATACACAATGAATTCGTCATTCCATCCCTTACCTTTTTTCTTGCTTTTTTCATCTTTTTGTTTATTCAAAACAGTATCAGCCGGTTTCAAGGAGGTATCAGCAGGTATCACGGTCGTGCCGGGTTGGTTCACCTTAAGAGAATCCGTTTGCGAACTGGCAAAAAAAGAACACAGGATAAAAACAAAAGCCATAACAAGTGCCCGGCACTTGCTGATTCCATATAAAACCATCATGTTACTTGTTTTAAATTTGTCAAAAAGTTTACCCATTTCTCATTAAACCAAAATTACAGCCATTAAGAACCCAATACAATACCTATACCTGGGTATTCCTTATTAAACACATACCTATAACTGAGTATTTGAAGATAAAAACATCTAATTATTACCCTGGAATTCAAGCAAGATGTCAATTCAATTTGAAAGTATCGTTGCCTTGACTTTCTGGTTTTTATGAATTTCACTGTTCTTTTACCAGGGGTTTGTCCCATTCATCTTTTGGTACCAATTTCGGTGTTTCGGGATCTCCTTCATAGGCTGGAGTCATGATCTGGACATTGTTTTCATTGAAGATATCCAGGATGTTCTGATGCAGGAGGTTATAATAGAGGTACATTTTTGATGCATCATCACAATATGCATTGATCTGGTAGGTGATTGAAAAGGTATCCAGTGATTGCTTCAGTACAAAAGGAGGGGGTACCTGCAACAGACCTTCGGTGCGGGCTGCAGCAAGTTTAAGCATTGTTTCAACCAGCCTCCATGGGGTCTCGTAACCAATTCCGATACAAGTGTGCAGAATCAAACCCAGATCCTTAGCCCTTTTACTGTAGTTGATAATATTGTTGTTCAACAGTTCCGAATTTGGGATCGATATTTCTTCATTTTTCCTCGAACGTAACCGGGTGACCAGCAGCCTCTGTTCTTCCACAAAACCGATCTGGTCATCTACCTGTATCAGGTCGCCCGTCTTGAATGCTGCCCGGTATGTCATTGAATATCCGGCAATGATGTTTGAAATAAAAGATGAGGAACCCAGTGACAACAAAACACCTAGGAATACGGAAATACCCTTAAAAGCGCTTGTTTCCGAGCCTGGTATGTAAGGATATGCAATCACCAAGGCAAACACAATGACTACTACCCTCAATATCTTATAAGTCGGCAATGCCCATTCTGCTTCAAATTTTAGAAGTTTTATCCCCCCACCAGTGATGCTGGTAAAGAATAGTTTTATCAGCTTTAATAAATAGCGTGTTACCAGGTAAATGAAAATAAGAAAAACAAGACTTGGTAAAAAATTAATTAGTCCTTTCCCGATCGAAATAACGGGATTCATTAGCAACGTGAATGTAGACGAGGCAAAGTCCATTGTGAACGGGAACAGACTTAGAATGTACTGAAGAAAAACAGTCGAGACGACAACAAGAACGATAATATTTATGGCTTTGAATATCATGCCAATTGCTCTCCAGAGTTGCCTTGATTGGATGATATTGAAGGTTTTTTCTTCCAGGGTAGAAATCCTTGCATTGATTCGGTTTGCAAGCCACTTGTTTAGCAGTCTGATCAACCACAGGATTACAAGCAAACATACCAAAAACAGGATTCCAGCGCCAAGTGCATGCAGAGTGCTTTTTATGAGAACCGGACCACTGCGTAGGTATCGGTAAGAGGCAATAGATTCCTTGATTTGTTTTAGGATCCATGTGGACAGAATCTTCCGGTCAATTCCTTCTTCTTTGGCATCTTCACAGCTAATGACCATAATAAACTCCTTCCCTGCATAAATTTTCAGATAATCGCTATCTGAAACAACCTTTACTGAATCAATGGGAATGAATTGATTTGCAGCTGCCTTCACAATGCGTCCTCTTATTATCTCAGCCCGTTCCACGGAAGGAAATGATTTTAGTCCTTTTACATAAAACAGAACAGTCCCATCCACCTTTACAGGAGAGACATTTCTCACAGCTTCCTGTTCCGGATTTTGTTCCTTGTCTTCCTGTCCTGACGTTTCTATGCTAAGAACCAAACTCATCAGGATGGTGAAAATTATAAAAAATTCTTTGGATTTACGGAATATGCATGGCTGGCTCATTTTGATGAATTTAGAAA
>DYQT01000203.1 GCA_020719165.1 Draconibacterium orientale
TTCTTCTTTAGAATTAGTCAATTCTATGCCTAGCACATCAAAATAAGATTTAGCCTTTTTTTCCCGCGCAGCCGATACAGGCAACCTTTTTTTCGTACATTTGTCTTTTAGAAAAACCATCCTATGAAAAACTTTGCGGTCACCTTTTTTTTAAGTCTCTTCTTTTTGGGCCTTTTTGCCGGGAATGTTGAAAAAGTTTTCACCTTTTCAAAGGTCACCATTGGTCAAAATGGACAATATCAGACTATTTCACTTGACAACACCATGCTGGCGGGTCTCCATGGAGAACCCATGTTGCCGTATCATCAAATCGCATTGATGCTTCCACCGGGAGAAAAAGCCGTTTCGATACAAATCATGGGCGAAGCCCTCACCCCCATCGCCGGAACATTTGAATTATACCCGCAACAACTGATGCAGCCAATTTCCAAAGGCTCCGACGGGAAATTCATTAAAAATGAGGCGGTTTATCATTCTTCGGCCAATTATCCTGCCACCCCCTCAGGAAATCTCCTGAACGCATATCTGAATGGTTATTCCTTTGCCTTGTCAACATTTACCCCGGTAGTTTATAATCCGGCAAATAAAACTGCTTCCTACTATAAAAAGGTTACAGTGCACATTACCACACAACCGGACGTAGCTGCTGATCAGGCGCTTCAAAATCTCACCCAATCAAAAGATGCCTTGAAAAGAGTCAGAATCTTTGCTCAAAACCCGGAGATGATGAACCAATACCCGGCAAAGGCATTGTTGAAATCAAATTACAACATCTTGATCATCACTCCGGCACAGTTTGAAACAGGATTCCACGATCTTGTTAATTATTACAACAGCAAGGGCCGGGCCACCCAAATCGCCACCATCGAATCTGTTGGGGCCACAGCCGGCCAGGATTTACAGGAAAAAATCAGGAACTATATTACCAGCGAATATCAGAACAATGGTATTGAACAGGTTATCCTTGGCGGCGATGTTGAATATTTTCCATACCGGGGATTTTATTGTTATGTAGTCTCTGGTACAGGATATGAAGATTACAACATTCCTGCCGACCTGTACTTCTCAGCCCTTGATGGAAACTGGAATAACAACGGTAACAACAAATGGGGCGAGCCCGGCGAAGATGATCTGCTACCGGAAATCTCCGTTGGGCGCATGTCATTCAGCAATGCCGCGGAGCTGACAAACATGGTGCACAAATCCGTTTCCTATCAGGCCACACCGGTGGCTGAAGAGATGAAAAAGCCATTTATGGTATCAGAATTTTTATATGATCCCCCTATGACCTGGGGTTCCGACTACCTCGAACTCCTTATCGATGAACATGATGACAACGGATATGTGACCAATGGGATTCCCTCGGCCAAAAATTATATTACACGCTTGTATGACACCATCGGTTACAACTGGAGCGTAGGACAGCTCCTTACAGGCATCAATGCAGGAAAATCATTCATCCATCACTGCGGCCATTCCAACTATAACTACATGATGCGGATGTATAACTGGGATATCACAGATCAGAATTTTTCACAAGTCAATGGCGTTGACCACAACTATCAGCTCATGTATACCCATGGATGCATTTGCGGAGCTTTTGACGAATCAGATTGTATCGCAGAACTCTCCACCTCCATTGCAAACTTTCTGGTAGGCGGTGTTTTCAACTCCCGTTACGGATGGTTCAATCAGGGAACTACAGAGGGTCCTTCGGCACATATTCACCGTGAGTTCATCAGCGCTTTGTACAACCCCGATCCCGATTCCGCCATCGTTGAATTTGGATCGGCTCATGCCATGTCAAAAATCAAAACAGCGCCCTGGGTAGGTCTCCCCGGAGAATTTGAACCGGGAGCACAACGCTGGTGTTTTTACGATTGCAACGTGTTGGGCGATCCGGCGATGAAAATATGGATTGACAACCCCATCGTGGGAACCCCGGAACTTTCCGGATCTTTTGCCTGTTCACTCTCCCCTAATCCATGTAAAGACTTGGTAACCATATCTTTTACCCTCGATAAAACTTCCGACGTTAACATAACCCTGATGAATGCAATTGGCCAAACCCTTTTAACAAACGTTTATTCTGACAAAAATCCGGGGGCCCATTCTGTTATATTAAATATCGGCAGTTTTACCCCTGGAAGCTATTACTGCCGGCTGGACACACAGGATGGTTCCACCCTGAAAAAACTAATTGTGGTCAGGTAATTTTTGTTATTTATTTAACAGCGCATTTCTTTGGTATCGGTTTTCTTAGTATATTTGTAGCACCCTTGTAAGGGATATCTCTGTTCTTAACCCTTTAACCTTTAAACCCATGAGAAAAGTTACCATTTTCTTAGTTATGTTTTTATTTATAGCTGCAGGTGTGTTTGCACAGCAGTTTACATTCCCCGATATTTCGGGAAAACCCGGTTTTAACCTGGTTGATTCAAAACCTGCCTCTGTCAGGCTGAGCTACAGCGTGCCGGCTTTTTCACTGGATGATCAGGAAGTAGAAGGCACCATGATGAAGTACATTAACCTTCCCGGGAACTTCCTCTTTAACGATGAAGGAATGCCAAATCTCCCCGGTAAAGGTAAATACATTGCAATTCCACAAGGATCGACACCAAAGTTCAGAATCGTTTCGCAATTAACTGAGATCATTCACAATGTTGATATCGTTCCTGCACCACGAATTCCGCTCGATAACGACAACCGCCCTGTAGCATATGTGAAAAACATGCAGGCCTATTCAAAAAACGCCCTCTACCCCGCATCACCTGTCTCAATTTCAGAAGTTGCACAAATCCGTGGCGTTGATGCCGTTATCCTCGGTATTACTCCGTTTCAATACAATCCGGTTACAAAAGACCTTATCGTTTATAAAGATATCCAGGTTGAACTTACCTTTGAAGGTGGCACCGGTCAATTTGGCAACGACGCTTTTCGCAGTACGTGGTGGGATCCGATTTTACAGGATAATTTACTGAATTACTCATCATTGCCTTCAGTTGACTATAATGCCCGTCTCCAGTCATACGGCAAATCTCCGCTTGATGACGAATGTGAATACATCATCATAACCCCAACCGGTCCCGATTTTCTGGCCTGGGCCGATACCGTTAAAAAATTCCGTACAGAACAAGGTATTTTAACTAAGATATTCACGGTGGATGCCGTTGGAGGAAATACGGTTGCTGCAATTGAAGCCTTCATCGACAATGCCTACCTCACATGGACCATCAAACCTGTTGCCTGTCTCCTGTTAGGCGACTATGGAACAGATGGAACCAAAAATATTATTTCGCATTTATATACCCACCCGGCTTCTTATCCGAATTTTGCTTCAGACAATAAATACGCTGATGTTACCGGCGATGAAATGCCCGATGTGATCTTCTCCAGAATTACAGCCAACAATGCCAACGAATTGCAGATCATGTGCTCAAAATTTCTGAACTATGAGCGCACCCCGCCTGTGAATCCGCGCTTTTACGACAAACCCATTACAGCGTTAGGCTGGCAAACCGAAAGATGGTTCCAGCTTTGTTCAGAAATTGTGGGAGGATATTTTGGTTCCATTCATGGAAAACATCCCCGCCGGATCAACAAAATATACCAGGGAACTCCTGGAACCATTTGGTCAACTGCAACCAACACCAATACTATCGTAAATTACTTCGGTCCAAGCGGATTGAACTATATTCCCACATCACCCGCTACCCTGGGTGGATGGGATGGCGGTACTGCCACAAACATTAACAATGCCATCGATTCCGGCGCTTTTATGCTCCAGCACAGAGACCATGGCGAATATCAGGGATGGGGTGAGCCTTCGTACAAAATTTCCAATATCAACAGTCTGACCAATAGCGACCTTACATTCGTGTTCTCGATCAACTGCCAAACCGGCGCTTATCAGCGTTCCAGCGAATGTTTTGGCGAACATTTTCACCGCTATTTCAAAAACGGACACAACTCCGGAGCCCTCGGGCTTGTTTGTCCAAGTGAAGTCTCCTACTCCTTTGTAAATGATACTTTTGTATGGGGTATGTACGACAACATGTGGCCCAATTTCATGCCTGCCGAAGGAACAAACCCCGCATCACGCGGTGTCCTTCCCGCTTTTGGCCAGGCAGCCGGAAAATATTTTCTGAAACAATCAAGCTGGCCCTACAACTCCAGCGATAAACTTGTTACCTACCGGCTGTTCCACATGTTCGGCGATGCCTTCCAGGTGATGTATACCGAAGTACCTGAACAACTTACAGTAACACACGATGACGAAATTATCTTTGGCACAACCTCCTTCTCTATTGAAACCAACGACAGCGCCTATATTGCCCTTACGCTTGACGACCAGATTCTTGCCACAGGATATGGAAGCGGCAACGGCCCGATAAGTCTTACAATTCCTGTTCTGCCTGTTGGATCGCAAGTTAAAATTACCGTTACCAAACATAATTTCTATCGCTACAGCGATTTTGTTCCAGTCACATCCCAGGCTGTTATCGCCAATTTTTCGGCAAACGCAACAAGTTTGTGCATCGGATCGTCCGTTGACTACAGCGACCTGTCTTCAGGAAGCCCAACAAGCTGGTCATGGGTTTTCCCTGGCGGCACACCCGGAACTTCAACCGAACAAAATCCTACCGGCATCGTATATAACCTGGAAGGCAATCACGATGTAACCCTGACCGTCTCCAAATCAACCGGCGATCCGTCAACATTAACCAAAACGGCCTTTATTCAAATTACCGACATGCCTGTTGCCGACTTCATGGATGCCGCCGGCTGCCCGGGAGTACCGGTAGCATTTACCGATCAAACCAATGCCAGCGGAGGCACAATTACCAACTGGACATGGAGTTTCGGAGACCCGAATTCAGGAACAAACAACACCTCGTATGAACAGAATCCTGCCCATACCTTCAATGATCCCGGCACATACATTGTCTCCCTGGCTATCACAACCAACGGAATCTGTACCGATAGCATTTATAAAGATGTTGTAATCAATACAACTCCTGCTGCTGCCGTAAAACCACAAGGTGATGTTGAACTTTGTAAAGATGTTACCGATAAAATTTACAACACCGAAGGCGCAACCGGCGCGTTGACCTACTCATGGCTAACGGAACCGGAAACTGCCGCAACCATCACAGGCGCCGGAACCACCGCAACACTCAATCTTGTTCCGGGGTTCATCGGAACCTTTACCATCAAGGTTCAGGGAGTCAATGAATGTGGCAACGGAGTTTATTCAGAAGAGTTGCCTATTACCGTTATCGAAGCGCCTGCCGCACCGGCAAAACCGGAAGGAGCAGATATGGTGGATGTGAACAAAATCAGCCAAACCGACTTTACCATACTGGAGGTTCCTGGCGCTCTCACCTATGCATGGGCGATTGAACCGGTAACCGCCGGCGCCATCACCGGAACTGGTTTAACCGGAACCGCCAATTGGAATATTGATTTCCGTGGCCAGGTATCGGTTAAAGTGAAGGCTGGAAACACCTGTGGCGAAAGCATTGCCTCTGAGGAGAAAATACTGACCATCTTCTCGTCTCTCGGTCTGGCTGAAAATAACGGACTGGGACTATCAATCTTTCCGAACCCCAGCAATGGAAAATTCAGCCTCGACATCACCTCGGCAACTGTAACCAAAATTGACCTGACTGTTTATAATTCACTGGGAATGATTGTTTATAATGAAAGTGAGGTGAAATTCACCGGGAAATTGCATAAAAACCTCGACCTTTCGCAACTGCCAAAGGGTGTTTATCGCCTGAAAATAGAAGGAGATGACATTTCAAATTCTATCAGTGTTGTGATCGGAAAATAAATCCCGGGGATATTCAGAATCCGGAATTAATTTGAAACGGGCTGTCTCACAATCAGGAGACAGCCCGTTTTTTTTCATGGATTTACCTGGCAGATTGAATTTATCTCCTGTTTTCCGCTCTTTTGAAAATTGTGCTCTGTAATGCCTCATTTTACTGAGATGGATTTGCTGAATGGGTGTCCTAAGCAAATAAGTCCTCCGTGGTTCAATGCCTTTATGAAAAAAGGAAAACCACTTAGGCACTAAGGTCACATAGTATCACTGAGGAAAATTGGAAACAGAATCTGTTTATCGGGAGTGTCTTGTATATGAATTGGTAGCAGTTGACATCTTGATACTACTCTATAAGGCACAACTTTTATCATATTTGAGGCTTACAGCGAAACCGAAAGAATTATTGATCAATTTTCATGGTGAAAACATTGTGGAATTTATGGTACCATTGGTAAAAGAAGCATCTGGAAAACTACCAAACACTTCGTGTTCCTATGTGTCCTACTATATAACTTGTTTTTAACTGGTTGATTATATTACGTTTGCAAATGATCA